>NZ_JBQWRH010000004.1:0-395196 GCF_052545115.1 Nocardia glycosmidis
CCCAACCTCCGATCGGGTACGGGAGGCGCTGTTCAGCGCCCTCGGCGCCCGGTTGGATCTGGCGGGTGCCCGCGTGCTCGATCTGTACGCGGGCTCCGGCGCGCTCGGATTGGAGGCGCTCTCGCGCGGCGCCGAGCACGCGCTGCTCATCGAAGCCGACCGCAAGGCAGCCGCGGTGGTGCGCGGCAATATCGCCGACCTCGGGCTGCCCGGCGCCGAGTTGCGGGTCGCGACCGTGGCGAGCGTGCTGCGACTGGGCGGAGCGGGCGACGTCGACGTGGTCTTCTCCGACCCGCCCTACGCGGTGGACAATTCCGCTGTGCTGGCGGACCTACGTGCCTTGGCCGAGCACGGCTGGCTGCGTCCCGGCGGCTCGGTCGTGCTGGAGCGTTCCGCGCGTTCGCCCGAAATAGCTTGGCCCGCATGTTTCGTCCCGGCCAAGTCGCGGCGGTACGGCGAAACGCGCATCGACATCGCGGAGTTCGAGCCGCAGGGGTAGACACGGCTGCGGCCACCGTGCCTTACCACGGTGGCCGGTGCTAGCGTCGGCTCATGGCAGGAGCACTGTGCCCCGGGTCCTTCGACCCCGTGACCTACGGACACCTCGACGTCTTCACCCGGGTAGCGGCCCAGTTCGACGAGGTCGTCATCACCGTCATGATCAACAAGAACAAGCAGGGCATGTTCACCGTCGAGGAGCGCATGGAGATGCTGCGCGAGGCGACCGCACACCTGAGCAACATTCGGGTGGAGTCGTGGCACGGCCTGCTCGTGGACTTCGCGCGGGAACAGGGAATCACCGCCATCGTGAAGGGTCTGCGTGACGCCGGCGACTTCGGCTATGAGCTGCAAATGGCGCAGATGAACAAGAAGCTCTCCGGTGTGGACACGTTTTTCATCGCTACCAATCCGTCCTTCAGCTACCTATCCAGCTCGCTGGTCAAGGAGGTAGCCGCATACGGTGGCGACGTCGCCGACATGCTTCCCCCGTCGGTCCACAAACGGCTCCTTGACCGCCTCGCTGAACGCAACAGCTGAGTTCGCTCGGCACCGAACTCTGCGTCCTGCGACCGGCCCCCGCAACCGCCGCCAGGCGTAACTGCTGATCGCACGTGCGTGCCTGGGCGCACCCGAACTCGAGTGGCAGCCGATGCGGGACCTGAACGCGGAGCCGGCGCCACCTGATCGGTACGGCCCAACGGCGCGGAGCGGGCGGGGGAGCTCAGAACACCAGGCGCAGCGCCAGGAAGCGCATGCCGCCGACCGCTGTGGTGACCGCCAGGATGGCGGCGGCCTGTGCGGTGTCCGCGAGGCCGGGCGCCCACGCGCCGAGTCCGGCCAGGGCCGCGGACGTGATGCCGAGACCGACCAGCGCCAGCCCGCCGCCTTCCCACTGCGCGGTGAACCAGCCCACCCGGCTCGCGGCGTGGAAGGTCAGTTGGCGGTGCAGCTCGTTGGCGATCACGGTGCTGACGATCGAGCCGACGACGTTCGCGATCAGCGGCCCGGCACCGTGTAGTGCCAAGAAAAGCAGCACGTAGGCGACGTTGCTGGATCCACCGACGAGCGCGAAGCGGATCAGCTGGGCGAAGGCGCGGTCGCCGCGAAGGTAGTGGATCAGCTGTCCGAACATGGCCGCGACCGGCTGTGTCCGCGGCGTCGGGTATGGACCGCCCCACGGCACGAAGAAGCTGGTGGCGCGCACTCCCGCCGGTCGCGGTAGTTCCAGAACAGTCATCGTCATTCCGATCGAACACGAGCCGTCGGAAGGGGTAACAGCGATGACCATCGCTTCCTTGCCCCGTCGACTCTCGGCAGGCTCCGTACGCAGGTCATATCGGGTAATCGCTGAACGGTCGGGGCCTATCGACATTGCGACGGGCAGGGGTCCATCCCTCGGGCTTCCTTGGGCCGCGATCCCGATGGCTTCGCGGTCCGGGCTGAAGATCCGGTCGATCTTCCAGAGGAACCTAACACGAAGCGGAGTCAACAGCTCCACTTGATTGTGTGGTGTGCAAGACACTGACGCGACACACCGGAAATGCATTCGGCACGAGCCGTGACGAGGGGCACACTGGGTTTCGCCGTGAGTCCGCAGGAGGGTAGTGAGCATGTATCGCGTATTCGAAGCGCTCGACGAACTGGTGGCCATCGTCGAAGAGGCGCGCGGCATCCCGCCGACGCGCAGCTGCATCGTGCCGCGCGGTGACGTACTCGAACTGCTCGACGACGTCCGTGACGCGCTGCCCGGCGAACTCGACGACGCCCAGGACGTGCTCGATCACCGGGACAAGATCGTTTCCGACGCCAGGTCATCGGCCGAGACCACGGTGCGCGGCGCCAACGAACAGGCCGACCGAACCATCGGCTCCGCCCGCGAGGAAGCCGACCGGATCCTGGCCGACGCCAAGGCCCACGCCGACCGCATGGTCGCGGAGGCGACCGCCCACGCCGACCACCTGGTCACCTCCGCGCAGGAGGCGGCCGAGCGTATGGTAGCCGATGGCAACGCCGAATTCGACGCGGTCACCGGCCGGGCGCGCATCGAGTCGGAGCGGATGATCGAGGCGGGGAAGGCGGCCTATGAGCGCTCGGTCGCGGACGGTCTCGCCGAACAGGAGCGCCTGGTCACCCAGACCGAGGTGGTGCGTGCCGCGCATGCCGAATCGGCCCGGGTGATCGATGCCGCGCACGCGGAGGCCGATCGGCTGCGCGAGGAATGCGACCACTACGTCGACTCCCGGTTGGCCGATTTCGAAGAGACGCTCACCAGCACGTTACGCACGGTCGGGCGCGGCCGTCAGCAGCTGCGGACCGGGGCGGGTGCCCCCGACTATGCCACCGAATTCCGCAGGTAGCGGCACGGACGATGATCAGCTGCGTTTGGGTGGGAACCGTGCGGTCGCGTATTGTTGAGTGGTTGCCCGTATCCCCCGATCGTGAGTGAGTTTCGTCATGCCCGCCGGTTCCGGTTCCGCGTCGCATTCCCGTTCGGCCAAGCGCCGGATGCCGGATGCGGCTTTCGTGCTGGATACCCGCAGCCTCGGCCGCAGGCCGGGGACGATGCGGGAACTGCGCCGCACGGTGACGACCGAGGAGCGGATCGGCCTGGATCTGATCGCCATCCCCGTGGGCGCGCAGGTGGAGCTCGACCTGCAATTGCAGGCGGTGTCCGAGGGCGTGCTGGTGACCGGAACGGTGACCGGCCCCACCGAGGGCGAGTGCTCGCGCTGTCTGGAGCCGTTCACCGGTGCGGTGAGCCTCCAGCTCACCGAGTTGTTCGCCTATCCGGATAGCACCACGGAGCAGACCACCGAAGACGACGAGATCTACCGCATGGTCGACGACACCATCGACCTGGAGCCCGTGGTGATCGACGCGTTCGGCCTGGAACTGCCGATCCAGCCGCTGTGCACACCGGATTGCGCCGGACTGTGCTCGGAATGCGGCGCGCGGATGGCGATTGCGGGATCTGGGCACACGCATGAGATACTTGACCCTCGCTGGGCCGGACTGGCTGGATTTGCCTCCGGATCGCCCGGCACCGGCAGCCCCGACGAGGGTGCGGCCGACCGAGACCGCTGAGCAAGACCGATCAGCCGAACCGGCAAAGCAATTAGGACAGAGGAGAAATAGTCGTGGCCGTTCCCAAGCGCCGGATGTCCCGTTCCAACACCAGGTCGCGGCGCAGTCAGTGGAAGGCTGCCGCGCCGACCCTGATCACCTGCCCGAACCGCGCCTGCGGCGAGAAGACCCTGCCGCACATCGCCTGCCCGTCCTGCGGTACGTACAAGGGCCGCCAGGTCACCGCCGCGGTCTGAGTTCGACCTTCCGTAGCGACGTGACCGACGAACCCGACTCGTCCGGTGCGCATGCGAGCCTGCTCGACGCGCTAGGTGTCGAGCTGCAGCCGGATCTGCTGCGTCTCGCGCTGACCCACCGGTCGTACGCGTATGAGAACGGCGGCCTGCCGACGAACGAACGTCTCGAGTTTCTCGGCGACTCCGTACTCGGGCTGAGCATCACCGAACGGCTGTATCGCGAACATCCCTCGAAGACCGAGGGTGAACTCGCGAAACTGCGGGCGAGCGTGGTGAACATGCGCGCGCTCGCCGAGGTCGCCCGTGGCCTCGGCGACGGCGGCCTCGGTGCGCACCTGCTGCTCGGCAAGGGCGAAGAGCTCACCGGCGGCCGGGACAAGGAGAGCATCCTCGCCGACGGCATGGAGTCGCTGCTCGGCGCCGTGCATTTGCAGCACGGCATCGAGGTGGCGCGCTCGGTGGTGCTGCGGCTGTTCGCCGAATTGCTCGAGCGGGGCCCACGGATGGGCGCCGGTTTGGACTGGAAGACCAGCCTGCAGGAACTGACCGCCGAGCGCGGTCTCGGGGTGCCCAGCTACGAGATCACCTCGACGGGACCCGACCACGACAAGGAGTTCACGGCCACCACGGTGGTCGGCGGTCGGGCCTACGGTCAGGGCATCGGCCGATCCAAGAAGGAAGCCGAACAGAAGGCCGCGGGGGCTGCCTACGAGGCGCTGACCGCCGAAGCCTGACGTGCCCGAGCTTCCTGAAGTCGAGGTCGTTCGACGTGGCCTCGCCGAGCATGTGGTCGGCCGCATCGTCGAATCGGTGGCGATCACCCATCCCCGCTCGGTGCGCCGCCATCTCGAAGGCGCTGCCGATCTCGCCGCGCGGCTGACCGGCCTGAAGGTCGCGTCGGCCGAGCGGCGCGGCAAGTTCCTCTGGCTGACCTTCGACGACCCGGAAACCGCCCTGGTAGTGCATCTCGGGATGAGTGGTCAGATGCTGATCCAGTCCGCGGACGCGCCACTGGAGAAGCACGCGCACATCCGCGCTACCTTCAGCGACGGCACGCAGCTGCGTTTCGTCGACCAGCGCACCTTCGGCGGTTGGGCGCTCGCCCCGTTGGTCGAGGTGGATGGCGCCCTGGTGCCCGAGCCCGTCGGGCACATCGCCCGCGACCCGTTGGACCCGGGTTTCGACGTCGAATCCGCGGTCGCCGCCATCCGGGCCAAGCGCAGTGAGATCAAGCGCGTCCTGCTCGATCAGGGTGTGGTCTCCGGCATCGGCAACATCTACGCCGACGAGGCGCTGTGGCGCGCCGGCCTGCACGGTGGACGGATCGCAGCGGGCTTGTCCCGGCCCGCTGTGGGCGATCTGCTGGCCCACGTGCGTGCTGTGCTGGGTGAAGCGCTCGACGCGGGCGGTACCTCCTTCGACGCGCTGTATGTGAACATCAACGGCCAGTCCGGGTATTTCGAACGGTCGCTCGCCGTCTACGGCCGGGAGGATGAGCCGTGCCGCCGCTGTGGCGCGCCGATCATCCGGGAACGGTTCATGAACCGTTCGTCGTATTCCTGCCCACGCTGCCAACCGAAGCCGCGCCGTCGCTGACCCGAGCGAGCTACCGTTTCCTCAGGGCGGTTCGGAGACTCACCCGGCCCGTGAGGAAGGAAGCATGCGAAAGCTCACCTATTACGTCGCCTCGACCATCGATGGATTCATCGCCACCGAGGAGGGTTCGGTCGACTTCTTCCCGGTCGGCGGCGATCATGGTCCCGCGATCAACGCGCAGTACCCGGAGACACTGCCGACCAAGGTGCGCGAGGCGATCGGAGTCGACCAGCGCAATCGCTATTTCGACACGGTGTTGATGGGCCGCAAGACGCACGATTTCGGCGTGCGCACCGGCACCTCGAGCCCGTACGCGCATCTGCGGCAGTTCGTGGTCTCGACCACCCTGCCGGAGAGCCCTGATCCAGCCGTCGAGCTGATCGCCGCGGACCCGGTCGAGAAGGTCAGGGCGCTCAAGCGGGAAAGCGGGCTGGGCGTCTGGCTGTGCGGGGGCGGCGAGCTGGCGCAGGTGCTGTTGCCGGAGATCGACCAGATCTTCCTCAAGTTGTATCCGATCGTGCTCGGCCGTGGCCGCCCCCTGTTCGGTGCGGGGCCACGACTACCGGAGCCGGCCAAGTTCCGGGTGATCACCAGTACCGTCTTCGAGGACGGCGTGGCCTTCGTCAAGTACAGCCGGATCGCCTAGCCCGGTGCTCGACCGGGATCCGAGCGGGACGCCGGACCGGGCCACGGTACCCGGCCCGGTGGCGGCGTTGCGGGAGATCGGCTTCTGGCTGGAACGCGCCCGAGCGCAAACCCATCGGGTCAAGGCGTACCGTCGCGCCGCCGACGTCGTCGCCGGGCTGACCGACGACGAGCGCGAGGCGCATCGGGCGGCGGGTAGCTGGCAGGAGATCGCCGGTATCGGCCCCAAGACCGCGGCGGTCATCGAGCAGGCGTACGCCGGTGCGGTACCCCACTATCTGGCTGAGCTGAGGATGGATGCGCAGCCGATCGGGGCGCCGGGCCGCCCACTGCGCGAGCGGTTGCGCGGCGATCTGCACACCCACTCGAACTGGTCGGACGGCGGCAGCCCGATCGAGGAGATGATGCGCGTCGCGGCGGCACTCGGCCACGAATATTGCGCCCTGACCGACCATTCGCCGCGCTTGACCGTGGCCAACGGCCTGTCCGCCGACCGGCTGCGCAAGCAATTGGACGTGGTCGCCGAACTCAACGAGCGGATGGCGCCGCTGCGCATCCTCACCGGCATCGAGGTCGACATCCTCGGCGACGGCACCCTCGATCAGCGGGCAGAGCTGCTCGCGCGGCTGGACATCGTGGTGGCCAGCGTGCATTCGCGGCTGCGCGACGACAGCGCGACGATGACCAAGCGCATGGCGTACGCGGTCGCCGATCCCGACGTCGACATCCTGGGACACTGCACCGGCCGCCTGATTACGGGTGGGCGCGGCACCAGACCCGAGTCGACGTTCGACGCCGAGGTGGTTTTCGAGGCATGTCGTACCTACGGCACCGCTGTCGAGATCAACAGCAGGCCCGAACGACTCGATCCCCCGTCGCGGCTGCTGCGCCTGGCTGTGGAGATGGGTTGTCATTTCGCCATCGACACCGACGCACACGCCCCGGGACAGCTCGACTGGCAGGGGTACGGATGCGAGCGCGCGCTCGCGAACGGTGTTGTGGCCGAACGGGTGATCAACACGTGGCCGCTGGAGGATCTGCTGGCGTGGACCCGTGCCGGCGCATGACCGGTGGGTTAACGGTTATCGAACAGTTCGAAGCTCGTCGTGCCGGAGCGTGATTGCCGCAGAGAATGAGTGTCACATTGCTTCTCGGGGAGTGGGATCAACTGGTGGGCGACATGCCGCTCGACACAGTTCTGACGCTGATAGGCACCGTTGCCGCGGTCATAGCTCTCGTCGTGGCGGTCGTCGGCCCGCTATGGGAATTCGTTCTGGCGGGCCGCAAACGGCTCGGCTATCGGGTGCAGATGGATACGCCGGTGACCGGCGAAATCGAGTCGAGGTTCCCCGGGGTGCTCACCCAGCTGCGTCCCTCGGTCGATGGCGCGAGCCCGGACTTGAAGGACATCTCGGTCGTCTTGGTGCGCATCGAAAACGCGGGCATCACCGGCATCGATACCGAGGACTACACAGCGCCGAGCCAACAGATCGGTCTGCACCTGCATTTTCCACAGCGCCGGGTGATCGGCATGGCGGTGAACGAACTGAGCGACCCTTCGTCGCTGGCCGACCACCTCGGTAACAACTCCGGCATCGACGTGCGCGAGGACACCGGCGGGCATATCGGCGTGATCGATCTGCCGAAAGTGCCGCTGCGCAAGGATGATCACTACAAGATCCTGGCCATCCTGCAGCGCTCCGACGGCGCGGGGGACTACCCGGAACCGGTGCTGCGTGGCGGTATCAAAGGCGGCCGGATCATCGAAACCCGCGCGGGCACTTCCCGGAGGCTTGTCGTGTTCACGATGTCTCTGGTGCTGGTGATCGGGTTGCTGCTCGTGGCGGTCTGGCGGGAGCCGTCGCCGCCGCCGCTGGAATGCGCGTCGGGGAAGCTGACCGTGACCGGGTCCTCGGCTTTCGGCCCGGTGCTCCAGGAGGCCGCCGGACAGTACCGGAAGCGCTGCACCGGAGCGGAATTCGGGTTCGACTTCGAGGGGACCGAGGCTGGTCTGGACCGCCTCGCCGAGCAGGGCGCGGGCAATCCCGGCCTGCTCGCGATCAGCGACGGCCCCAAAGGCAGCGGATACCAGGCCCTGGTGCACCGTCCACTCGCGCTGTCACTGTTCACCATGATCGCGCATCCCGACATCGGTGTCCGTGACCTGTCCCTCGCCCAGATCCGAGATCTCTACCGGGGCAAGATCGGTAACTGGCGCGAGGTGGGCGGTCCGGACCTGCCGGTGCTGCTGGTCAATCGCAATCCCGGTTCGGGTTCGCGAAACACCTTCGAGCGCAGGCTGCTCGATGGCGTACAACCGGATCGCCCGCACATCAGCTGCACGGCGCTGAAGGACACGGTCATCACCGCGCCCGCACACTGCGACGTGCAGGTCACCGCGGATATGCGCAAGGCGGTCGCGGAACTTCGTGGCGCTATCGGCTATATGGAGCTTTCGGAAGCGCTGGCCGCGGGCTCATCCACGGTCGCGATCGACGGCGTCAGCGCTGGCCGCGACGCCGCGGTGCAGCGCGCCTACCCGTTCTGGGGCGTCGAGTACGCCTACAGCAATGGGGATCTGCCGGGCGACTCGCTCGCCGCCGGCTTCCTGCACTTTCTGACCGATCAGATCGGCAAAGAGGTGCTGCGATCGCACGGCAACGCACCGTGCGCAGACCTGCCCGACCCGGGGCGCTGCCTGCCTGACCGGTGAATTTCCGTAGTCCGCTGTCGGCGACGGACGAGGCGCGGTATGCGCCGAAGCCAAGGGGGGACACAAACTGGGCCACCGGACTACCCACTGATTGCTGATTAATTGCTATTGCGCTGACTTTAGTCACCCCCGATTGGTTTGAAACGGCTCGTCTGAGGTACCTCCCAGTCGGCCCCCCTGATCATGTCGACAGCGTGACCAGGCCAACCAAGCCCCATGGACGGCGGTGCAGCAAGGTCTTCACCCCCGCCGCGGCGGCCACTTAGTTCAGTTCGGCGCCCGGTGCTCCGAGTGCTGGGTGGATGCGAGTGCTAATGGTTGTCCCTGGAAGGAGGGTCATGAGCGCGATTTCCGTGCCGATTTCCGGACAGAGGGTGTCCGATCTGCCGATGGCGTCGTCCGACTACCTGTCGGTAGACCGTTCCAGCGGTCCGTTCCGCATCGCGATGGTCGTACCACCGTATTTCGATGTGCCGCCCAAGGCCTACGGCGGTGTCGAGGCCGTGGTCGCCGATCTGGTCGACGCATTGGTGGCTCGCGGGCACGACGTGACTCTGTTCGGGGCGGGGGAGCCGGGCACCAAGGCCAAGTTCGTGCCGGTGTGGGATCGGATCATCCCCGAGCGTCTCGGCGAGCCGTTCCCCGAGGTCGTGCACGCGATCCGGGTTCGGCGCGCGATCGAGAAGGCCGTGGCCACATCGGGTATCGACCTGGTGCACGACCACACGTTCGCGGGCCCGCTCAACGCGTCCGTCTTCCAGCGTCTCGGCCTGCCCACGGTGCTGACCGTGCACGGACCGGTCGAGGACGACATCTACCGCTACTACCACGATTTGGGTGACGAGGTGGCGCTGGTCGCGATCAGCGACCGGCAGCGCGAACTCGCCGCGGGCCTGAACTGGTCCGGGCGCGTACACAATGCGCTGAACGTCGACGACTGGCCGTTCCGGGTCGAGAAGGACGACTACGCGCTGTTCCTCGGCCGGTTCAACGAGTGCAAGGCCCCGCACCTGGCGCTGGAAGCCGCGCACGCCGCCGGCATCCCGCTGGTGCTCGCGGGCAAGTGCAGCGAACGGGCCGAGCAGATCTATTTCGAGGAGAAGGTGCGGCCACTGCTGACCGACAACGACCATCTATTCGGCCTCGCCGACGCGGCGGCCAAGCGTAAGCTGCTTGCCAACGCGCGTTGCCTGTTGTTCCCGATTCGGTGGGAGGAACCGTTCGGCATGGTGATGATCGAATCCATGGTCTGTGGCACGCCGGTGGTCGCGCTGCGCGGCGGGGCGGTGTCCGAGGTGATCGTCGACGGTGTGACCGGCCGCATCTGTGCGGATCCCGCCGAGTTGCCCGCGGCTATCGAGGAGGTTCGAACGATGGACCCCTTCGCCTGCCGGGCACACGTGCAGGCGAAATTCGGCTCCGACACCCTCGGCCTCGGCTACGAGCAGGTGTATCGCCGGGTGCTGCGGTCCAAGAACCGGTTCGGCGCAGCGCCGATCGATGCGGCCGTGCCGGCCCCGGCGCCCGCCGGAATCGTGGCGAGCGGTTCGGCGTGACCGGTAGCCCACCATTGAATCCCGCCCCCCTGAATTCCGGTGAACCGACCGGGTTCGGGGGGTGCGGTTCGGTGACCCTGGTCGAGGGCGGCACGTTCTGCCTGTCGAACCGGCTCGGCGACGTGGAGCCGGGCAAGCCGCACGGGTTGTTCTTCCGCGACGCGCGCGTGCTGTCGCGCTGGGAGTTGCTGGTGAACGGTAAACCCGCCGAGCCGCTTTCGGTCCTGAGTCCCGAGGCGTTCGCCGCCAGGTTCGTGTTGCGCAGGCCGCCGCAGGCGGGCCTGGCCGACAGCACGTTGCTGGTGGTGCGCGAACGGATCGTAGCCGACGGCATGCACGAGTTGCTCACCCTGGAGAACATGGGACGCGAACCAACGGCGGTGCTGCTGGAATTGCATGTGGACGCCGATTTCGTCGACTTGTTCGCGGTGAAGGAGGGCCGTGCGGGACACGCGCGGGCGGATGTGACCGTCGCTGACGGCGAGCTGGTGCTGCACGACCATGCCGATCGCACACGCGGCATCTCGATTTCGGCGACGGTGGAACCCCAGGTGATGCCGGGCACGCTGGTGTGGCGGGTGATCGTGCCGGTCGGCGAGTGCTGGCAGACCGAGATCATTGCCCAGCCAACGGTGGGCAATCAGCGTTTCCAAGTGGTCGCCCCTGGCGAGCACTACGGCATCAGCGCGCCGGGCCGCAAGATCGAGGCGTGGCGGGACACCGCCACCGATATCATCGCGTCCGATCCGGTGCTCACCCGCGTGTTGCGCCGCACCGAAAGCGATTTGGGTGCGTTGCAGATTCATGACGAGTCCGGGGACGCCCGGCCGTTCGTCGCCGCGGGTGCGCCGTGGTTCATGACCCTGTTCGGTCGCGACAGTCTGCTCACCGCGTGGATGGCGCTGCCCTTGGAGGTCGATCTCGCGCTGGGCACACTGCATCAGCTGGCGGAACTGCAAGGGCAGGAGGTGAACCCGCTCACCGAGGAGGAGCCGGGCCGCATCATGCACGAAATGCGCCGCGGCCCGGCGGGTGGCCAGGTGCTCGGCGGCAACATCTACTACGGCAGCGCCGACGCCACACCCCTGTTCGTGATGCTGCTCGCCGAGTGCCATCGCTGGGGCGCGGATCCCGAGGCGATCCGGCAACTGCTGCCCGCCGCCGACGCCGCATTGCGCTGGATCACCGACTACGGCGATCGCGACGGCGACGGTTTCGTCGAGTACCGCCGCGCGACCGACCGCGGTCTGGTCAACCAGGGGTGGAAGGACAGCTTCGACGGAATCACCGACGCCACCGGGCATATCGCCGAGGCGCCCATCGCGCTGTGCGAGGTGCAGGGGTACGTGCACGCGGCGTTGCTGGCCCGGGCCGAGTTGGCCGACGCGTTCGACGACCCGCGGCTGTCCGGACAACTGCGGGAGCGCGCCGCGGAACTGCGCGGCAAGTTCGCCGAGCAGTTCTGGCTGCCCGAGCGCGGCTGGTACGCCGTGGCGCTGGACGGCGGCAAGCGGCAGGTCGACGCGCTGACCAGCAACGCGGCGCACTGCCTCTGGGCGGGGATCGCGAGTGACGAGCATGCGGCCGAACTGGTGCAACGCATGGCGGGCCCGGAGATGGACTCCGGATTCGGATTGCGCACGTTGGCGTCGAGTATGGGCGCCTACAATCCGATGAGTTACCACTGCGGCTCGGTCTGGCCGCACGACACGGCGATCGCGGTGGCGGGCCTGCTGCGCTACCAGCACGTGCCGGGCGCGGTGGAACTCGCGACGCAGCTGGCCGTCGGATTGCTGGACGCGGCAGCCGTGTTCGACGGGCGGTTGCCGGAGTTGTTCTGTGGTTTTCCCCGGTCGCGGTTCGCCACCCCGGTGCCCTATCCGACCTCCTGTTCACCGCAGGCGTGGGCGAGCGCGGCGCCGTTGCTGCTGGTGCGCGCGTTTCTCGGGCTCGACCCGGACGTCCCGACCCGAACCCTCACCGTGCGTCCGCACCTTCCGGACAGGTGGGGCAAGGTTTCGCTGCGCGCGTTGCGCCTCGGCGTGATCACCGTCGACCTGGAGGTGGAGGGTACCCAGATCACGGCGGCGCGCCTGCCTGACGACTGGCGATTGGTGACCCGATGACCCGGCCGGGTTGCCGAGAGCCACGAGCGGGTATGCCTGCGACGAAAGGATGTTGGCAAGCCTTCTCGCACTGACACGCAGGCATGGGAGGTGCACGATGCAGACATCGCTGGATATTCAGGACTTGTGGCGCACGCAGCACCGGGACTGTTCCGCGGAGCCCACGACCGACCTCGACCTGGATCGCGCGCTGTTTGTTCGCGGCGTGCACGCCGGTCACGGCCCGGAGTGCCGCCAATACCTCGCGGCGGCGGCGTATTGCCTCGATCATGTGGACGACCCCTGACCCGCGGCTACCCCCGGCGGATGCGTTGCGCCAGTACTTCCGCCTATCGGGGTGGTCGCTACAAGATCGCGAAGGCGACGACCAGCCCCAGCGCGAAGTGCGCGGCCGCCACGACGAGAACCTCGGCGGTGTAGGTCTCGGCGTGCAACGCCGCGCCGATGTCGATACCCAGCGCCCGCTCGATGACCCGCACCGAGACGACCTGCGCGACAATGCCCGCCAGGCCGAACACCAGCGCCGCGATCAGTCCTTCGGAGAGTTTGCCGCCACCGCCCACCGAGAAGATGGCGAGCACGACGATGAACGCCATGCTGATCATGCCCGCGGCGGCCACGATGATGGCGTTCGGCTTGCCCGACACCACCAGCTTGCGCAGCTTGCCCGGCGTGGTCAGGTCGATGGCGTAGAAGCCGACGAGCATGAGCACCAAACCGACAAGGGCGTAGAGGATGATCGCTCCCACACCCTCGCCCAGCGAGTTCCAGTACCCCGATTCGAGGGCGACCGATTCGAGGGCAACCGATTCGAGGGCGACTGCGGTCATCTTGATCCTTCCGAAATGAGTTGGCCTGCGGTCGAGCGGGATTCGTGTTCGTCTATCACGATGTTGTCTTGATCACGATGCTGTGCCGGTAACGATGCGGTGCGGGACGAAGGCGGAGCCGTCGTCGGTGATCAGGCCCGCGGTCTCCCGGATGCCGAGACCCGCGGCGGTATCGCCGACGATCCACGCCCCGAGCACCGGGCGCATGTCATCGAACTCCGGTAGCGGGTCGAGCAGTTGGTACACATAGCCCTCTTCGCCATAGACGCCGCCGGTCGCGGTTTCCAAGCCGGCGCCGACAATGGTCATGTTCGCGCCCTCGCGTCCGAGCTTCGGCTTGCGGATGTACTCGGTGAGCTCATGCGGCTCGTCGAGGTAGGCGGGCAACAGGTTCGGGTGACCGGGGTACATCTCCCACAGCACCGCGAGGATCGCCTTGTTGCTCAGCAGCGTCTTCCACAGCGGCTCGATCCACATGGTCTGCGGCAGGCTGTCCACGACGCGCTTGCCGAACTCGTCGTCGAGCGCCCATTCCCACGGGTAGAGCTTGAAGATCGACTCTATCGGCGCCTCGGCCAGGTCGACGAAACGCTCCAGCTCGGAATCGAATCCGATCTCCTCGATCGGCAGTGCGACGGTGTCGAACCCGGCCTCGGCCGCGGTCTCCTGCAGGTAGGCCGTGGTGACGTTGTCCTCGCCGGTGGCATCCGCACCGGACCAGGTGAAGTGCAGCTGCGCGGTGGGCAGCACGTCACGCAGCGCGCTCCACCGCTCGACGAGCTTCTCGTGCAGGGAGTTCCACTGGTCGCCGCCGGGATGCCGGTCGGTGAGCCAGTGCCACTGCACGATCGCGGCCTCCAGCAGCGAGGTCGGCGTATCCGCGTTGTACTCCAGCAGTTTCGCCGGCCGGCGCGCGTCGTAGCGCAGGTCGAAGCGTCCGTAGACGTGCGGGTCGGAGCGTTTCCAGGATTCGGCGATCGGGCCCCAACTCCACTCCGGCAGGCCGAAGTCGGCGAACCGCTCGGTGAGCACGATGTGTTCCACCGCGTTCAGGCACATCGAGTGCAGCAGTTCGACATCGGCCTCCAAGGCGAGGATCTCCGGCATCTCGAACTCGTAGTGGACCGATTCGTCCCAGTACGGCCGCGGCTGCCCGCTCGCGTCCCGCCCCGGGGAGCCGTAGACCAAGCCCTGGTTTTCGATGATCTGCTGCCAGCCCGGCCGCGGCGTATCCCGTACTCGACGCATCTACGACCCTCCGCCGGTGCTCTTGCTGCCCAGTCCACCACGCTGGATCGTGGTGCCGCTCTTGGTTGTGATCTCGGCGCTCTTCGGTTTGACCGTGGTGCCGCCGGTGGGGGGCTTGCCGATGGTGCCGGTGCCGCCGTAGTAGTAGCGGTACTGCGGTCCACCGCCGAGGATGATCAAGCCCGGTCCGCTGCTGTTGGTGAAGCCCGGGCGGCCGTCGCCGCAGTAAGAGTCATCGACCACGACCTCCTGACCGTTCTCGGTTTGCACGCAGTACGCCGTCACGCGATCCGGCGCGGCCAAGGCGCGATAGGCGAGGTATCCGCCGCCGACCAGACCCGCGACACCGACGATGGCGACACCGCCGATCATGACCCGCTTGCGCTTGCGCTTCTTGGCCTCTTCGGCCGCGGCGGCCGCGCGCTGTGCTTCTTCGGCACGCTTACGCGCTTTGTCTCTGGCGCGCGCCTCGGCCACCGTGGGCGGTCGTGGCTGCGTGACGCCTGGTTCTTGACGTTGCACGCTGCCGCGCCGGGGTGGGGGCGCGGTGGGCTCCTGGCCGGTCGGCGTGCCAGGCGGTACCGAGTCCGGCGTGGACCCGGTCTCCGACGGTTGCGCTGATCCGCTCGGCGCGGACGGCGGATTCGACCGGTCGGTGCCGCCGGCAGCGGGTGCCGGCCACGGATGCTGGTCGGTTGCTTCGGGCGGCGCGGTCGCAGGCGTCGGCCGGTCCTCGGACGGAAGCTCGGCGTCGTCTCGACGGTCGCCGTCACCTGGATTCCGCGAACTCACCGCTGCGCCCCCCTCCTCGCCGAATTACCACTACCGCTCCTCGAAACCCGTCAGATCACCCCGCGCGGGCTCCCAGCTTTCCACAACCAACCGCACACAACCAGGTGTATCTCCCGAACGCAAGAGTTCGAGCAAACGCTCGCACGTGGGATGCGGACCCTCCGCGACCACGTGCACCCGGCCATCGGGGGCGTTGGTCGCGCGCCCGACCAGCCCGAGTTCCAGCGCGCGCGAGCGGGTCCACCAGCGGAACCCCACGCCTTGGACCGCGCCGTGCACCCACGCGCTCAACCGGACGGCGTGGGTCATCAGGCCTCGATGTCGAACGACAGCGTTACCTTCGATCCTGCTTTCAGCGTCCGGCCCACCGTGCACACCTTGTCGATCGCGCGCTGCACGGTGACCAACAGCCGTTCGCGCTCCTGCTCGTCGAGTTCGCTGAGGTCGAGTTCGAACACCTCGTCCAGTTGCGGGTAGACCTCGTTCTCCCGGTCCGCGTCGCCGCCGACCCGGATGGTGGCATCGAAGGCGTCGCCGAGCTTGCGGGACAACGCGAAGTCGGCGCTGAGACCCGAGCAGGCGGCCAGAGCGATTTTCAGTAGCTCACCGGGGGTGAACACGCCCGGGACACCTTGCGAACCGATCAGGACCTCCGCGCCGCGGGAGCTGCGGCCGGTGTAGGCCCTGGTTCCGGTGCGCTCGACCCACAGCGTGGTCGGTTCCTGCGCGGTCGGCGCCACAGTGGCGGTGGCGGGTGTAGCGGTCTGTTCAGCCATGGGTTCGATCCTGCCATTCTCGTCGCAATCGGCTCGCGCCTGGCAACGCCGGACCCCGCCACGCCATTCCGCGGCGGTCGGTGGCCGGTGGTCGGTGGCCGGATCATTCCTGGAAGCGGTAACCCATGCCCGCCTCCGTGAGCAAGTGCTTCGGCTGGGACGGATCATCCTCCAGCTTGCGCCGCAGCTGGGCCAGGTACACCCGCAGATAGTGGGTCTCGGTCGCGTAAGCCGGGCCCCACACCTCCCGCAGCAGTTCCCGCCGCCCGACCAGCTTGCCGCGGTTGCGCACCAGCATCTCCAGCATGCCCCACTCGGTCGGGGTCAAGTGCACGACCGCACCGTGTTTGGTCACCTTCTTGGCGGCCAAGTCGACGGTGAACGACGAGGTCGCGACGACGGGCGCCGAGGAATCCCCGTCCGCGGCGCCGCGGCGGACCGCGGCACGCAGCCGCGCCAGCAGTTCGTCCATACCGAACGGCTTGGTCACGTAGTCGTCCGCGCCCGCGTCCAGTGCCTCGACCTTGTCGGCCGAGTCGGTGCGCGCGGACAGCACGATTACCGGCGCCGAAGTCCAGCCACGCAGCCCGGCGAGCACTTCGATGCCGTCTATGTCGGGCAGGCCCAGGTCGAGGATCACCACGTCGGGATGGCGGTCGGCGGCCGCGCGCAGGCCCGCGGCCCCGGTGGCCGCGGTGATCACCTCGTAGCCGCGGACCGACAGATTGATCCGCAACGCGCGCACGATCTGCGGTTCGTCATCGACTACGAGTACCTTCGTCGCGACTGCCTCGGGCGTTCTCGTCACAACCGCCGCCTCCTGTGTCGTCGGGGACACCTCATTCACCTGCGCTCGTCGTCTCGCGGGCGACCTCGCCGACCGTGTCGTCGGCCTTCGGCGCCGCGTCGGCGGGGAGGTCGACCAGCATGGTCAATCCTCCCCCGGGCGTCGGCTCGGCGTGCACCGTGCCGCCCATCGCCTCCACGAACCCACGCACCACCGAGAGGCCGAGCCCGACGCCGGTGGTGTTGTCCCGGTCGCCGAGGCGCTGAAACGGTTCGAAGAGCTGCTCCTCGGTACCGTCCGGCACGCCGGGGCCGGTGTCGACGACGGCGATCGTGACGCGGTCGCCGGCCCGGTCGCCACTGACCCGGACCGTGCTGTCGCGCGGCGCGTGCCGCAGCGCGTTGTCGATCAGGTTGGCCAGCACGCGTTCCAGCAGGCCGCTGTCGGCGCACACCGAGAGGTCGCCGACTTCGACCTCGACCCGGTTCATCGCCGCGCGCCGCAGCCCGCGGGCGCCCATTCCGACGCTCACCAGTGCGCGGTGCACCGCCTCGTCCAGGTACACCCGCCGCAGTTGCGGGGTCACCACGCCGACGGCCAGGCGTGACGAGTCGAGCAGATTGCCGACCAACGCGGTGAGCTGATCCACCGATTCCTCGATCGTCTCCAGCAGTTCGGTGGTGTCCTCCGCGGAGAATTCGATGTCGTCGCTGCGCAGGCTGGAGACCGCGGCCTTGGCTCCAGCCAGCGGGGTGCGCAGATCATGGCTGACCGCCGAGAGCAGCGCCCGCCGCAGTCGGTCGGCCTCCAGCAGCGCGGCGGCGGCGCCGGCCTCTTCGGCGAGGCGAGCTTGGCGCACCAGCGCGACGGCCTGGTTGGCCACCGCGTTGAGCACCGGGCGGTCGGCCGCCGCCAGCGGACGGCCCGTAAGCAGCAACCAGTGGTGGGCGTCGCCCGCCTCGACCACGGTGTCCGCCGCCGAGATCTGTCGCGGCGGATCGGTGCCGACCTCGGCCAGTACCCGGTCGCCCGCCACCAGCGCGACCGCACGCTGGGCGAATGTCTCCCGGATATGCTCGAGCAGCTTGGGTAGGTCCGCGCCGTACAGGATGGCGCCGGAGAACATGGTCAGCAGCTCGGCCTGCCGGGAGGCTTTGCGCGCCTGTCTGGTTCGCTTCGCGGCCAGGTCGACCAGGGCCGCCACCGCGACGGCGACGATGAGCAGCACCACCACGGTGATGAAGCTGTTCGGCTCGGCGATGGTCAGGCTGTAGCGCGGCGGTGCGAAGAACCAGTTCAACAGCACGCCGGACAGCAGCGCCGACAACGACGCGGGCACGACGCCGCCGAGCAGCGCCACCGCGACGACGCCGACCACGAAAACCGCGCTGATCGCACCGAGGTCCAGCACGCCGTCCAGGTATGTGATGCTGAACGCGCACACCAGAACCGGAACGAGCACCGCGGCCAGCCACGCGGAAACCGGTCGCCGCAGGTGCGGCGCCGGAAGCCGGAAGCCGCGGTGGGCCTGCTCGTGCGTCACCATGTGGACGTCGATCTTGCCGGACAGCTGCACCACTGTGGAGCCGATGCCCTCGTCGAACATCCGCGCCCAGCGCGAGCGCCGCGACGTGCCGAGGACCAGCTGGGTGGCATTCACCTCGCGGGCGAATTCGAGCAGGGTAGTGGGCACGTCGTCGCCGGTCACGGTGTGCAGCGAAGCGTCCAGGCTGGCCGCGAGTTCGCGCAGCCGGGTCATCCGCTCGGTGGACACCCCGGCCAGGCCGTCGCCGCGCACCACATGCACGACCACCAGGTCGGCGCTGGACTTGGTGGCGATGCGGCTGGCCCGGCGGACGATCGTCTCCGATTCCGGGCCGCCGGTCACCGCGACGACGACGCGCTCGCGTGCCTCCCAGAGTTCGGTGATCTGGTGATCGGCCCGGTACTTCGCCAGCGCGGCGTCCACCTGGTCGGCCAGCCACAGCAACGCCAGTTCGCGCAACGCGGTGAGGTTTCCCTGCCGGAAGTAGTTGCGCAAGGCCGCGTCGATTTTTTCGGCGGCGTATACGTTGCCGTGGGAAAGCCTGCGTCGCAGTGCTTCCGGCGTGATGTCGACCAGCTCCACCTGGTCTGCTTCGCGCACCACCGCGTCCGGCACGGTCTCGCGCTGCTGAATACCGGTGATCTGTTCCACGACGTCATTGAGGCTCTCCAGGTGCTGCACGTTGACCGTGGAGATCACGTCGATGCCCGCGGCGAGCAGGTCGGCCACGTCCTGCCAGCGTTTCTCGTGCGTGCTGCCGGGTGCGTTGGTGTGCGCCAGCTCATCGACCAGCACCACCGCGGGGGCCCGCCGCAGCACCGCCTCGACATCCAGTTCGGGGAAGGTGGCGCCGCGATAGGCGATCATCTTCGGCGGAATGCGCTCGATGCCCTCGAGCAGCCGCGCGGTCTTCTCCCTGCCATGCGTTTCGACCACCGCGGCCACCACGTCGCGGCCGCGTTCCAGTCGTCGGTGCGCCTCGCCCAGCATGGCGTAGGTCTTGCCGACTCCCGGCGCGGCGCCGAGGTAGATCCGCAATTGACCGCGCTTCACGCGTTCATCATCGCGCGTCGCGCCTCTCCAGCCCAGCGGCACTGCCCGGGTGCCGCGCCGGGCGCCGGCGCGGTGCGTCCGAGGTCGGCGCTCGGGTCACCGCCGCGCACCGTCCACTTCGATCGCGACGGGCTGCGAATACCGTGCCTGCTCGCGCATACCGAGAGCGCGGATGATCAGCGCGCAGCAGACGAATCCGACGACCAGCGTTATCGCCGACATGGTTGTCCTCTCTTCCCGCCCAGCGGATGACACCGGTCGCGCTGGAGTCCTCCGCCTGGCCGGCTCTCCACTTCTACCTTCGTTACGGGCGTCGACCTCGATCTTTACGGTGTGTTGACAGTTCGGTCGGCTACTTTGACGCGATACTTGCGGCATTGCCCGGTGCGTCAACGAATCGCAAATGCCGACCTCCGGCCCGTAAAGAAGTCGTCAGGAAACGGTCGAGACAGCCATGTGAACGCTTCACTCGCTCTGATGCGCCGAAGCGTGGCGCGCGGATGGAGGGTGACGAGTCATGTCGGTCGTGGTGTTCACAGTGCTCACCGTCGCGGTGTTCGCACTGTTGGGGCTCGTCCAGCGCGGGGTGGAGAAGCTGTGACCGCGAATCTGATCGGTCTGGTTCTCGCTGTGGGTGTCGCGATCTATCTGGTCGCGGCACTGCTGTTTCCCGAGAGGTTCTGAGTGAGCACGACTACCGCGGGGATCGCCTTCGTGGCCTCCCTGTTCCTGGCGCTCGCGCTGGCACACGTCCCACTGGGCGACTACATGTACCGGGTCTACAACGGCCGCAAGCATTCTCGTGCCGAGCGCCTCGTCTATCGCGCCATCGGCGCGCAGCCCGAAGTCGAGCAGACCTGGCCGGTGTACGCGCGCAGCGTGCTGGCCTTCTCGGCCGTGAGCATCCTCTTGCTGTTCTTCTTTCAGCTGGTCCAGGGCACACTGCCGCTGCACCTGAACGATCCGGCCACCGAGATGACCCCCGCGCTGGCCTGGAACACCGCGGTGAGCTTCGTGACGAACACGAACTGGCAGAACTATTCGGGTGAGACGACCCAGGGCCACCTGGTGCAGATGGCTGGGCTCGCGGTGCAGAATTTCGTCTCCGCGGCGGTCGGCATGGCGGTGGCGGTTGCGCTGGTGCGCGGGTTCGCCCGCAGGCACACCGGCGACCTCGGCAATTTCTGGGTGGACCTGGTGCGTGGCACGCTGCGCATCCTGCTGCCGATCGCGTTCGTCTTCGCCCTCGTGCTGGTGGCGGGCGGCGTGATCCAGAACTTCCACCTGCACGATCAGGTGGCGCAGACCCTGAACGGGACCCAGCAGACGATCACCGGCGGACCGGTCGCCAGTCAGGAAGCGATCAAGGAACTGGGCACCAACGGCGGCGGTTTCTACAACGCCAATTCCGCGCACCCCTTCGAGAACCCGACCAGCTGGACCAACTGGCTGGAGATCTTCCTGCTGCTGGTGATCAGCTTTTCGCTGCCGCGCACCTTCGGCCGGATGGTGGGCAGTCGCAAACAGGGCTATGCGATCGTCGCGGTGATGGGGACGATCGCACTGATCAGCGTGGCGCTGACCAACCTGTTCCAGTTGCAGCACCATGGCACCGTGCCGACGGCGATCGGTGCGTCGATGGAGGGTGTGGAACAGCGTTTCGGCGTGCCGGATTCCGCCACCTTCGCCGCCTCGACCACGCTGACCTCGACCGGGGCCGTCGACTCGTTCCACGACTCCTACACCAGCCTGGGCGGGCTGATGACGATGTTCAATATGCAGCTGGGCGAGGTCGCGCCGGGCGGCACCGGGTCGGGCCTGTACGGCATGCTGATCCTGGCGGTGATCACGGTGTTCGTGGCGGGCCTGATGGTCGGGCGCACACCGGAATACCTCGGCAAGAAGATCACGCCGCGCGAGATCAAGCTGGCCGCATCGTATTTCCTGATCAGCCCCCTGATCGTACTGGTCGGCACGGCCGCGGCGATGGCGCTGCCCGGGCAGCGGGCGAGCATGCTGAATTCCGGGCCGCACGGTCTGTCCGAAGTGCTGTACGCGTTCACTTCGGCGGCCAATAACAATGGCTCGGCGTTCGCCGGCCTGACCGGCAACACCGAGTGGTACAACACCGCGCTCGGCCTCGCGATGGTCTTCGGCCGCTTCCTGCCGATCATCTTCGTGCTCGCGCTCGCCGGTTCGCTGGCGCAGCAAGGCACCACCCCCGAATCGATCGGCACCTTGCCGACGCACCGGCCGCAATTCGTCGGCATGGTCGTCGGCGTGACGGTGATCCTGGTCGCGCTCACTTTCCTGCCCACGCTCGCGCTGGGGCCGCTCGCCGAAGGAATCCACTGACATGTCCAGTCCCGTCATCGACAACAACGCCTCCGCGGAGCCCGAATCCCAGCGGCCGCGACGGGGAAAAGGTGTCCAGGGCGGGGTCCTCGACCCCAAGATGTTGCTGACCTCGTTGCCGGACGCGGTCGGAAAGCTCGATCCACGCACCCTGTGGCGCAACCCCGTGATGCTGATCGTCGAACTGGGCGCAGTGTGGTCGACCATTCTCGCGTTGGTGGATCCGAGCTTCTTCGCCTGGGCGATCGTCGTGTGGCTGTGGCTCACGGTGATTTTCGCGAACCTTGCCGAGGCCGTCGCGGAAGGCCGGGGCAAGGCGCAGGCCGACACGCTGCGCAGAGCGAAGACCGACACGATCGCGCGGCGGCTGGTCGACTGGGCGCCGGGCGCGCGGGTGGTCGAGGAGCGGGTCGGCGCACCGCAGTTGCGTCCCGGTGATCACGTGGTGGTCGAGGCGGGCCAGGTCATCCCCGGTGACGGCGACGTGGTGGAGGGTATCGCCTCGGTGGACGAGTCGGCGATCACCGGCGAGTCGGCTCCCGTGATCCGGGAGTCCGGTGGTGACCGTTGCGCGGTCACCGGCGGCACCACCGTGCTGTCGGACCGGATCGTCGTGCGGATCACCCAGGAACCCGGCCGCAGCTTCATCGACAAGATGATCGCCCTGGTCGAGGGCGCGAGCAGGCAGAAGACGCCGAACGAGATCGCGCTGAACATCCTGCTGGCGGCGTTGACCATCATCTTCGTTTTCGCCGTCGCCACCGTGCAGCCGCTGGCGATCTTCAGCAAAGCGAACAACCCCGGGGTGGCCGACACCTCGGCACTGGACCTGCACGGCGTAACCGGCATCGTGCTGGTCGCACTGCTGGTGTGCCTGATCCCGACGACTATCGGCGCGCTGCTGTCGGCCATCGGCATCGCGGGCATGGATCGTCTGGTGCAACGCAACGTGCTCGCCATGTCCGGTCGCGCCGTCGAGGCCGCGGGCGATGTGAACACGCTGCTGCTGGACAAGACCGGCACCATCACGCTCGGCAACCGCCAGGCCGCGGACTTCGTTCCGGTCCCTGGCGTGCGCAAGGACGAGCTGGCCGACGCCGCACAACTTTCCAGCCTCGCCGACGAGACGCCGGAAGGCCGCTCCATCGTCGTCTACGCCAAGCAGGCCCACGGGCTGCGGGAGCGGACGCCGGGCGAGTTGACTCACGCGCAATGGGTCCAATTCACCGCGCAAACCCGGATGTCGGGCGTCGACCTGGACGGTCGCCAGTTGCGCAAGGGCGCGGCCAGCGCGGTCACCGAATGGGTGCGTGCCCAGGGGGGTGCGGTGCCCGAGGAACTCGGCGCGACCGTCGACGGCATCTCCGCCGCGGGCGGCACGCCGCTGGTTGTCGGCCAGGTCGTCGACGCAACGGCCAGGGTGCTCGGCGTGATCCACCTGAAGGACGTGGTGAAGCAGGGGATGCGCGAGCGGTTCGACGAGATGCGCCGGATGGGCATCCGCACCGTGATGATCACCGGCGACAACCCCTTGACCGCCAAGGCGATCGCGGACGAAGCCGGGGTAGACGACTTCCTCGCCGAGGCGACGCCGGAGGACAAGCTGGCGTTGATCAAGCAGGAGCAGGACGGTGGACGTCTGGTCGCGATGACCGGCGACGGCACCAACGACGCGCCCGCCCTGGCCCAGGCCGACGTGGGCGTGGCGATGAACACCGGCACTTCGGCGGCCAAAGAAGCGGGCAACATGGTCGATCTCGACTCCGATCCGACCAAATTGATCGAGATCGTGGAGATCGGCAAGCAGTTGCTCATCACCCGCGGCGCGCTCACCACGTTCTCCATCGCCAACGACATCGCCAAGTACTTCGCGATCATTCCCGCGTTGTTCGTGTCGCTGTTCCCGGGCCTGGACCTGCTCAACGTCATGCGTTTGGCCAGCCCGCAGTCGGCGATCCTGTCCGCGGTGATCTTCAATGCCGTCGTCATCGTCGCGCTGATCCCGCTGGCGCTGCGCGGCGTGCGCTATCGGCCGTCGAACGCCTCGAAGTTGTTGAGCCGCAATCTGACCCTGTACGGGCTCGGCGGCATCATCGCGCCGTTCCTCGGTATCAAACTCATCGACCTCGTGGTCCAATTCCTCCCTGGGATGTCCTGACATGCGTTTCTCGACTTTGATCCGGCAACATGTCGCCGCGCTGCGGGCGTTGCTCGTGCTCACGGCGATCACCGGAATCGTGTATCCGCTGGCGGTCTTCGCGGTCGCGCAGTTGCCCGGGCTTCGTACGAAGGCAGACGGCTCGCTGGTCGAGGCGAACGCCACGGCTGTGGGCTCGAGCCTGATCGGTCAGTCGTTCACCGACGTCGGCGGCACTGCTCTGGCGCAGTATTTCCAGAGTCGTCCGTCCGCCGCGGGTGACGGCTACGATCCACTGTCCACCGCAGCGAGCAACCTGGGCCCGGAGGACATCGTGGACACCGCGTCGCGCAAGAGCCTGCTGACCCAGGTGTGTGCCCGGAGCAGGGCGGTCGGCGACCGTGAGAGGGTCGACGGCAGCCGTCCGTTCTGTACGAAAGGCGGTGTGGGAGCAGTGCTCTCGGTGATCGGCCCACGTGACGCCGACGGCGAGGTTTCGCATCCGGTACAGGTGGTCACCGTGAACGAGGCGTGCCCGGCGCAGCCGTTCCTCGACACCTACCGCGGGGTGCGGGTCGAATGCGCCGAGCCCGGCCACGACTACTCGGTCGGCCGCATCGTGCCGATCCACGGCAATGCTTCCGCCCACCCGGCGGTGCCCGCCGACGCCGTCACGGCGAGCGGCAGCGGGCTGGATCCGCATATCTCCCCGGCGTATGCGGCCATCCAGGTGGCTCGTGTCGCCAGGGCGCGTAACGTTTCCGCGGAGCAGGTGCGCGCTGCGGTGGACGCACACACCACCGGCCGGACTCTGTGGTTCCTCGGCGAGCCGCGCGTCGATGTCCTTCAGCTGAACCTGGACCTGGATCACCGCTACCCGTACCGCGGCTGATCGCGGCCCTGCCGCCGCGGCCGGCGTGGGCGCTTTCACCTACTTCTGGCCCCTGTGGGTGATCGGCCCGTGGGGGGCCGTGCTCGCGTTCCGTGTGCTGGCCGGCTTCGAGAGCGGTCGTTGCGGCCGGCGCGCGAGCTGAGCTGGATTCGGCGCTGTCATTCGGAACATCCGGTGGCGAAGCGGAATTCGTTTCCTACCAGTCGCGCCGAATGGCCGGCTCAGGCGAGACCGAGGAGCGATCGTGCCACTGGTCACCGTTGCGACGCGAGGCGGAGGCCGGTCGTTCGGCGGCCTGGCTGAGTGATGTGAAGCGGTCTGGGCGTGGGCGCTCGGTCTGGGCGCGTCGCCCGGTCCTCGACTCCGAGTCCGGGGGTGCGTACAGGTTTCGCCGACGGTGCGATTCTCGAGGTGATGGCCGGGCGTCGGCGGCGTAGTCGGATCGTGGATGGGCGGGGCGGGCAGCTGCGGTTTCCGGCGCCGCCACGCCCGGATTCCTGGTTCGGGGTGCGCCCCGCGGCGCTTGTCGAGGCGGATTTCCGGACTGCTGCGGCGGATGGCCGGGCCGGAGTACCTGCAGCTCGCGGGTGATCTGGGAGGCGCTGACGCCCTTTTCGCGATAGGTCGCCGGAATATCGTGCGCCCGCAGCCAGGCGCCCGGGTCATAGCGGGCGTCGGCGTCCAGCCACGGAATGGTTTCCTCGAGCAGGTCGAGCAGATCACCGGACCCATTGCCCAGCACGGCACGGATGCTGGCGAAGACGTCGGGCTGGAAGGACCATCGCCATTCCGACGGCGGACGCGGATCGCCGATGGCGCGGCCGTGTAGGACGAGGTCCCCGGACCGGGCGATTTTGGCTCGGATCGTCCGCGTGCTGGATTCGACGAGGAGTTCGCCTGTTTCGGTGCGCGTGATCTGTTCGATCTCATCGTGGTCGTCGAGATCGGCGTCCGTATCCGGCTCGGCCCGACGCACCCACTTGGTCACGGTGTGCCAGGTGGACAGCAATGGCTGCTCGTCGGCGGCGTCGGAGCCGCCGCCCCGCAATGTCCGCGCTGTCCTGCCGGCAAGGCCGCGGTGCGCCGGGTGGTCGGCGGGTTCCGAGTGGCCGTCGGCCCCGAGTGCGGCCATCGGCACCGATCGCGTCGCCCGGCCGGTGCGCTCGTCCTGCTCATGCTCTGGGTAGTCCTCGATTTCGGATAGCCGGGATCGGCTGGGAGAATTCCCGCGAAAGGGAGCCTCGGCCCGCTCCGTGTCGTGTTCCGGATCCTGCGCCCGCAGCGTGATTTCGAACCACGCCGCGGCCAGAGCGCCGACCCCGAACGCGAGCGCGATGCCGACTTCCACCCACACATCGCTGAGCACCGCACTCTTGCTGCGCTCGCACGCGTAGAGAAACAGCAGGCTGCCCAGCACCAGCGCCGTGATGCGGGCAAGGCGGAACGCGGTGGGCTTCCCTGGTGAGGGGGCAGACATGGTGGTGCGCTCCCGAACATTCCGCTGGCGAATCAGGGGGCATCGTATGTGGCTGGGCCGCGCGGCGTCGGTGCCAATTCGAGACTGCTCGGCCTCGCCGCGGTGGTGTCGGCCGCGCACGCCCGAACGCGGACCACCGGTCGGTTCTCCCAGCGCGGTGCGCCGGACCGTTGGTGATCTGTCCTGCTCGCGTTGCGTGTGCTGACCGAGCACGGAAGACAGCGATCCGAGCCGTTCCGGCAAACTCGGGGCACATCGCAAGGCACCGGATCCCGTGCCGAGTCGATAACCTCGATAACCTATCGAGAGTGCCGAATCGCTACCCGGTCGCCGCCGTCGGCCGCAGGGACGTTGCGGCACGACCCAATAGCATGTTGGTCGCCGACGGCGCTGCCGAGCACAGGCAGGTCAACGGCCGGGCGGAATACGGAAAGGTCGTCGAATTTGCACTTGAAAAGCCTGACGTTGAAGGGCTTCAAGTCCTTTGCGTCCGCGACGACGCTGCGGTTGGAGCCCGGCATCACGTGCGTGGTCGGTCCGAACGGATCGGGCAAATCGAACGTCGTCGACGCGCTCACCTGGGTCATGGGCGAGCAGGGCGCGAAGGCGCTGCGGGGCGGCAAGATGCAGGACGTGATCTTCGCCGGCACCGCCGGACGCGCGCCGCTCGGCCGTGCCGAGGTCACGCTGACCATCGACAATTCCGACGGCGCGCTGCCGATCGACTATGCCGAGGTGTCCATCACCCGGCGGATGTTCCGCGACGGCGCCGGCGAATACGAGATCAACGGCAGTTCCTGCCGCCTGATGGACGTGCAGGAACTGCTCAGTGACTCGGGCATCGGCCGCGAGATGCATGTCATCGTCGGGCAGGGCCAGCTGTCGGCCATCCTGGAGTCGCGCCCGGAGGACCGCCGCGCGTTCGTCGAGGAGGCCGCCGGTGTGCTCAAGCACCGCAAGCGCAAGGAAAAGGCGGTCCGCAAGCTCGAGGCCATGCAGGCCAACCTGGCCCGGCTGACCGACCTCACCACAGAGTTGCGCCGCCAGCTCAAACCGCTGGGCAGACAGGCCGAGGTGGCCCGCCGGGCGCAGACCGTGCAGGCCGATCTGCGTGATGCCCGGCTGCGCCTGGCCGCAGACGACTTGGTCACCCGCCGCCGGGAACTGGAGAGCCAGCAGAGCAAAGAGGCCTACGCCCGCGAGCAGCAGATCACCGTGCAATCCGGCCTGGACGCCGCCAACGCGGCACTGGCGGAGCAGGAATTCCAGCTGTCTCGCCTGACCCCGAGCGCGGAGGCCGCCGCACAGATCTGGTTCCAGCTCTCCGCGCTGGCCGAGCGGGTCAACGCCACCATCCGGATCGCCGGCGACCGCGCGCGTCATCTGGACACGGCGATCCCGGTCGGTTCCGGTCGCGACCCCGAGCAGCTGGAAGCCGAGGCCGCCCGGGTGGAGGCCGATGAGGCCGAGCTGCGCGAAGCGGTGGAGATCGCCGTCGAGACACTGGAGGCGGCCAGGGACCAGCTGGCCGAACGCGAATACGGCGCCAAGGCCGCCGAGCAGGCGCATCTGGCCGCCGTGCGGGCGATCGCCGACCGACGCGAGGGCCTGGCCCGGCTGTCCGGCAAGGTCGACACGTTACGTGCCCGAGCCCAGTCGGTGGACGCGGAGATCGCCAGACTTTCCGCCGCCATCGCCGACGCCCGGCATCGAGGCCAGACCGCGCAGGCCGAATTCGACACGGTGCAGGCCGAACTCGCCGAACTGGACGCGGGCGAGGTGGGCTTGGACACGCAGCACGAGCACGCGGTGCAGGCACTGGAACTGGCCGATCATCGGGTCACCGAACTGCGCGAACAGGACCGCGACGCGGGCAAGCGGGTGGCGTCGCTGAGCGCGCGCATCGAAGCGCTCGGCATGAACCTGGCCCGCCGGGACGGCGTGGCCTGGCTGGTGGAGAACCGGGAACAAGGGTTGCTGGGTCCGCTCTCCGCGCTCGTGCACGTACAGGGTGGCTATGAGGCGGCGGTCGCCGCCGCCCTTGGGCCTCTCGCCGACGCCATCGCCGCCGATACCGGCACGTCCGCGCACGCCGCGATCAGCGCGCTCAAAAACGCCGACGGCGGACGCGCCGCCGTGGTATTCGGCACCGAGCAGGCCGATCGGCCGCGACTGGGCGCGCTGCCCGGCGACGCCCGATGGCTGATCGACGTGCTGGACTGCCCCGACGGCCTGCGCGGCGCGCTGACCGCGCTGACCGCGCAGATCGCCGTGGTCGATGATCTGCCCACCGCCGGTGCGGTGGTCGCGGCCCGGCCCGATGTCCGCGTCGTCACTCGCGACGGCGACCTCGCCGGAAACGGCTGGCTGCTGGGCGGTTCCGATCGCGCACCGAGCCAGCTGGAGATCCAGGCCGATATCGATGCGGCCAAGGGCGATCTGGTCGCCGCACAGCGGCGCGCCGAGGAACTCGAGGCCGCGCTGTCCGGTGCGCTGGACGAGCAGGCCGACCGCAAGGACGCCGTCGATCAGGCACTGCTCGCCCTGCACGAATCCGACCAGGCGCTGGTGGCGATCTACGAGCGGCTCGGCAGGCTCGGCCAGACCGCCCGCACCGCGCACACGGAGAGCGAGCGCCTGCTGACCCAGCGCACCGACGCGGAAACCGGCCGGGAGGAAGCGCTCACCGCACTCGCCGAGCTGGAAGATCGCCTGCGGCACGCGGAGCTCGAACAGTCCGAGGTCGATGCCGACGATGTGGGCGCGGCGGGCATCGAGTCCGCGGGTCGTGCGCGGGAGGAGGCCGCGGCCGCGCTGGCCGAGGTGCGCGCCATGGAAGTCGAAGCCAGGCTCGCCGTGCGCACCGCCGAGGAACGTGCGGAATCGGTGCGCGGTAAAGCGGATTCACTGCGACGGGCGGCGCACGCGGAACGGGAAACCCGGGCCCGCGCCGAACGCGCCCAGGCCGCGCGCAAGAAGGCTGCCGAGGTGGCCGCCGCGGTCGCGGAGTCCGGTGCGAAGATCGCCGCCGAACTGGAACAGGTGGTCGCCGAGGCAGGCACCCGCCGCGACGAGCTGGTGCGCAGGCGCTCCGAATGCGCCGCCCAGGTCGAGCAGGTCAAGGAGCGGGTGCGCGTGCTCGGAACGCAACTGGCGCAGCTCACCGACGCCGTACACCGCGACGAGGTGGCGAAGGCTCAGGCGGCGCTGCGCATCGAGCAACTGGAAGCGATCATCGCCGAACAATTCGGCATCGCGCTCGACGATCTGATCGCCGAGTACGGCCCCGATGTCCCGATGCCGCCCTCGGCGCTGGAATTGCACGAATACGAGCAGGCCACCGAGCGCGGCGAACAGGTCAGCCCGCCGGCGCCGATGCCCTTCGACCGGCAGTCCCAGGAGCGCCGCGCCAAGCGCGCCGAGAAGGACCTCGTCACCCTCGGCAAGGTGAATCCGCTTGCCCTGGAAGAGTTCGCCGCGCTGGAGGAACGCTACAACTTCCTGGCAACGCAGCTCGAGGACGTCAAGAGCGCGCGCAAAGACCTCCTGGACGTCGTCGCCGAGGTGGACGCGCGCATCCTGCAGGTGTTCACCGAGGCCTACGCCGACGTCGAGCGCGAATTCGTCGGGGTGTTCGCGAAGCTGTTTCCCGGCGGCGAGGGCAGGCTGCTGCTCACCGACCCCTCCGACATGCTCACCACCGGCATCGAGGTGGAGGCCAGGCCGCCGGGCAAGAAGGTCAAGCGGCTGTCGTTGCTGTCGGGCGGCGAGAAGTCGCTGACCGCGGTCGCGCTGCTGGTGGCCATCTTCCGTGCCCGGCCCTCGCCGTTCTACGTGATGGACGAGGTCGAGGCCGCGCTGGACGATACCAACCTGCGCCGCCTGATCGGCCTGTTCGAGCAGCTGCGCGAGAAGAGCCAGCTGATCGTCATCACCCACCAGAAGCCCACGATGGAGATCGCCGACGCCCTCTACGGCGTGAGTATGCGCGGCGACGGTATCACCCAGGTGATCTCGCAGCGGCTGCGCGGGGAGAACCTGGCTCCGGTCGGTGCGACGAGCTGATCCCGCACCTGGCCGTCGCGGCACGTACCGGGCGGGACGGTCACGGGGTAGCGGACAGCTGGGCCGACGGGCGGAAGGTCCGTGTTGTTCGGCGCATTTGCGCCACATCCGTCTCGCTTGCGCCATGAACCGATCGGGCGAGACGGCGTTGCCCGGTGCGGCGGCCGGGATGGCCACCGCACCGCACTGCTGGGCTAGAGCAGGTCGCTGACGTCGTCCGGCACGTCGACGGCGTACTTGCGCAGGATGTCCATCGAGATCACCTCGAGGGCGTTCTCGTGGGTGGCGGCCAGCACGACGGGCGCGGCGACGCCGTCTTCGTGTGCGTGCAACCACCGGACGGCGACCACGCACCAGCGGTCGCCCGGCTGCAGGCCCGGAAAATTGTTCGCCGGTCGCGGCGTGCTCAGATCGTTCCCGATGGACGCTTGATGGTCCAGGAACTCCGCCGTGACGACAGTGCAGACGGTATGACTGCCCAGATCCTCCGGCCCGGTACTGCAGCAGCCGTCCCGGTAGAAGCCGGTGAGAGGATCGGCGCCGCACTCTTCCAGCGGCCCCCCAAGCACGTTTCGATCGGTCACGTCGCCGATCCTATTGTCACTTCGCGAGAAGTTCCGCAGGACAAGAAATCTCATGGGCTGTGTCGGTGCGCCGACATCGGTCTCCGGCGCGAGCCGGGCGCTGTCGGCCGGGCGTGCGTCGTGCTCGCACGGGCGCGCCGCGACCATGCGGTGCGGCTCGGCGCCCGACCCGCGATGGTCGGTCTGCAAGGATGGTCGGCGTGAGTCCCGAAGTCTGGATCCTGATCGCTGCGGTCGCCACACTGCTGCTCGTGGTGCTGGTCGCCGGTTTCGTCCGGTACAAGCGCGGCCGCGTGACGCTGGCCCCGCCCGTGCGGGACAAGGAGGTGACCGACCGGTCCGGTGGTTACACCGCGTCCGGCGGATTCAACTTCAGCCGGGGCGGCACGGCCACCGCGCCGCCACCGGTCGAGCGCACCGACACCGAAGGCCAGCCGCACATCGGCGACGACGCCGCGATCCCGCGCGACGCGCCCAAACGGGGGATCACCAACGTTCCGCTGCCGGAGGCGGACGTCGCCGAAGCGCCTCCGGTGTCCGGCGGCGCCGCCGCCGCGACGGCGCCCGCCGAGAAGGAGGCCGGGCCCGAGGCGGAAGCGGCGCCAGAGGCGAAGGCCGAATCTCCGATAACCGAGGCGGCCCCGCCCGCGACGACCGACCAGGTGACGACACCGGAGAACGTCGCCGACACCGCCGCACCGATCATCGAACCCGGCGTCGCGGAGGCCCCCGCCGAGCCGGAGACCACCGCCGAGCCGGAGACCACCGCCGAGCCGGAGACCACCGCCGAGCCGGAGACCACCGCCGAGCCGGAGACCACCGCCGAGCCGGAGACCACCGCCGCGGACACCGGCGCTGCCGCCACGGCCGAAGTCCAGGCCCCGGACACGGCCGCGGGCGTCGAGACCGCGGCGGCGCTGGAGGAGATCGAACCCACCGAGGGCCGTCTGGTCCGCCTGCGTGGACGCCTGTCCCGGTCCCAGAACGCGGTCGGCAAGAGCCTGCTCGGCCTGCTCGGCGGTGGTGACCTCGACGACGACTCATGGGAGGAAGTCGAGGACACCCTCGTCCTGGCCGACCTCGGCACCGCGAGCACCACTGCGGTCGTCTCCCGCCTGCGCGCCGAGCTGGCGGCACGTAGTGTCCGCACCACCGAGCAGGCCCGTGCGGTCCTGCGCGACGTGCTGATCGAGCAGCTGCGGCCGGAGCTGGACCGCGCGGTGCACGCGCTGCCGCATCCGGATCACCCGTCCATCCTGCTGGTGGTCGGCGTGAACGGCACCGGGAAGACCACCACCACCGGCAAGCTCGCCCGGGTACTGGTCGCCGATGGTCGCCGGGTGCTGCTCGGCGCGGCCGACACCTTCCGCGCCGCGGCCGCCGACCAGCTGCAGACCTGGGGCGAGCGGGTCGGCGCCGACACCGTCCGTGGCCGGGAAGGCGCCGACCCCGCCGCGGTCGCGTTCGACGCGGTGGCCGCCGGTATCGAGCACGGTGTCGATGCGGTGCTCATCGACACCGCGGGCCGCTTGCACACCAAGACGGGTCTGATGGACGAGCTGGGCAAGGTCAAGCGCGTCGTGGAGAAGAAGGCCGCCGTCGACGAGGTCCTGCTGGTGCTGGACGCTACCGTCGGCCAGAACGGACTGACCCAGGCGCGGGTATTCGCCGAAGTGGTCGACATCACCGGCGTGGTGCTCACCAAGCTGGACGGGACCGCCAAGGGCGGCATCGTCTTCCAGGTGCAGCACGAATTGGGTGTGCCGGTGAAGCTGGTCGGTCTCGGTGAGGGCGCCGATGACCTGGCTCCGTTCGAGCCGGCCGCCTTCGTGGACGCGCTGTTGGGCTGATCCCGCTGATCCCCTGAAAACCTTGGCGCCCACGGCGTTCCGCGTAGTCGGCGCGCCGTGCGGCAGCAGTGCGCACCCCACCGATTCGGTGCGAGTTCTGTCACACTCCGGATGTTTGCCGACTGCTGCTCGGCGATCCCGAATTTTCCGATCGAGGACACGCTGCTCACAGGGCTGGCAAACATCCGGTGTACATCGCGAAACGTGGTAGCAACACAGCGGCGCCATGCGTTCACGCAGGCGAAACACGACAGCTCTACGGATGAAACACCGAGTGAGGAACCTTCTGTGCAGGTCCATTCGCCGGAATCGGCTGGGCCCGAGATGAGGAGGACATTAAGGTGGCATTTCCGCTTACCGGTGCGCCGGACACCGGTGATACCGCATGGATGCTGGCGAGTTCCGCGCTGGTGTTGCTGATGACACCGGGCTTGGCATTCTTCTACGGCGGCATGGTCCGATCGAAGAACGTACTCAACATGATGATGATGAGTGTCGGCGCGACGGGTCTGGTCGGCGTGCTGTGGTCGCTGTACGGATACTCGACGGCATTCGGCGACAACAAGTTCGGTGTGATCGGCGACCCCACGCAGTTCTTCGGCCTGAAGGGCTTGATCGGCGGTAACTCCGTCGCCGAAGTCAAGGACGCGGCCGGCGTGGTCACCACGCAGGCGGTGAACATTCCGCTCGCGGGCACGATCCCGGCGACGGTCTTCGTCGCCTTCCAGCTGATGTTCGCCATCATCACGGTCGCCCTCATCTCGGGTGCGGTCGCCGATCGCCTGAAGTTCAGCGCGTGGCTGCTGTTCGCCGGCATCTGGTCCACGGTGGTCTACTTCCCGGTCGCGCACTGGGTGTTCGACTTCGACGTGAAGGATGCCGAGGGCAACATCGTGCACGAGGGCGGTTGGATCGCCAACAAGCTGCTCGCGGTCGACTTCGCCGGCGGCACGGCGGTGCATATCAACGCTGGTGCGGCCGGTCTGGCGCTGGTGCTGGTGCTCGGCAAGCGCAAGGGCTGGCCGAAGACGCCGTTCCGCCCGCACAACCTGCCGTTCGTCATGCTCGGCGCCGGCCTGCTGTGGTTCGGCTGGTTCGGTTTCAACGCCGGCTCCGCGGTGACCTCCGGTGGCCTGGCCGGTTCGACCTTCCTGACCACCGCCCTCGCGACCTGCGCCGCGATGCTGGCCTGGCTGGTGGTGGAGAAGATCCGCGACGGCAAACCCACGTCGCTGGGCGCGGCCTCGGGCATCGTGGCCGGTCTGGTGGCCATCACCCCGTCGTGTTCGTCGGTGAATGTGTTCGGCGCGCTCGCCATCGGCGTGGTCGCGGGCGCCCTGTGCGCCCTCGCGGTCGGCTTGAAATTCAAGTTCGGCTTCGACGACTCGCTCGACGTGGTCGGCGTGCACCTAGTCGGCGGCGTCGTCGGCACCCTGATGGTCGGTTTCGTCGCGGCGCCCGAGACGGGTGCGGGCAAGACCGGTCTGTTGTACGGCGGCGGCATCGACCAGCTGTGGCGGCAAGCGGTGGGTGCCGGTGTGGTGCTTGCCTTCTCCTTCATCGCGACGTTGATCATTGCCTATATCGTGAAGTTCACCATTGGGCTGCGCGTGAGCGAGGAAGCAGAGTCGGTGGGCTTGGACGAGTCCGAGCACGCGGAAACCGCCTACGACTTCGCCGCTCTGGGTAGCACGGCACGTTCGGCCAAGGAGGCATGACGAACATGAAACTGATCACGGCAATCGTCAAACCGTTCACGCTCGAGGACGTCAAGTCCGGGCTCGAGCAGGCGGGCGTGTTGGGCATGACCGTCAGCGAAGTGCAGGGGTACGGCCGCCAGAAGGGGCACACCGAGGTGTACCGCGGCGCGGAGTACTCGGTCGATTTCGTGCCGAAGGTCCGGGTCGAGGTGGTAGTGGACGACGCGTCTGTCGACAAGGTCGTCGAGGTGATCGTGGAGGCCGCCCGCACCGGCAAGATCGGTGACGGCAAGGTCTGGGTCACCCCGGTGGAGTCGATCATCCGGGTGCGGACCGGCGAACGCGGCACCGACGCGCTGTAGGCGAATCTCGAGCACAGCGGCGGCCCCGCTCCCACCGGAGCTCCCGGTCGGGGCGGGGCCGCACGCGTGAAATGGGCGGTGGTTTGTGGGCAGTCAGTACGAGCGCAGTCAGTACGAGCGTGACGGTGACCCGAAGGTGACCGGAGAAGTCAACAGCAACATATCCAATGGGGCGGCGGCTCTGGTCCGCGCACGAACCCAACTGCTGCACGGCGGGCTGCCCCGCAATCCTCGGCTCGACGCGCAGTCGCTGCGACAGGCTCTGGTCGACCTCTTCGAACTCTGGCTCACCAGCAAGGGCGCGGAACTGGGCATCACCCCCGGCAGCGGTCTGGCGGTGGTGGCGGTCGGCGGTCTGGGCCGCGGCGAGATGCTGCCGTATTCGGATCTGGATCTGGTGCTGCTGCACGACGAGGTCGATCCGGCCCTGGTCGCCGCGGTCGCCGACCAGCTCTGGTACCCGCTGTGGGACGCGCACATCAAGCTCGACCACAGTGTGCGGACCGTGCCGCAGGCACTGCGCGTGGCCGCCGATGATCTCATCGCCGCGCTGGGCATGCTCGAAGCCAGGCACATCGTCGGCGACCAGGAATTGAGCAACCGGTTGATCGGTGGGGTGCGGCGGGAATGGCGCGCCGGAATCCGCACCCGCTTCGATGACCTCATCGCGCAAGCCAAGACCAGATGGGAGCGCAACGGCGACATCGCGCACCGCGCCGAGCCGGATCTGAAAAACGGGCGGGGCGGGCTGCGCGACATCCAGCTGCTCGACGCCCTGGCTATCGCTCAGCTGACCGACGCCATGCCGGGCCTCGGACCCGACGTGCCGGGCGGCGGATTGAAGCAGGCCCGCCGTCGCCTGCTGGACGTGCGCACCGAACTCCACCGGGTGGCGGGCCGTTCCCGCGATCAGCTGCGCGCGCAGGACGCCGACGAGATCGGCGCTGCCCTGCGCATCGGCGACCGCTTCGATCTGGCTCGGATGCTGAGCGATGCGGCACGCACCGTGAGCTATTCGGTGGACGTCGGGTTGCGCACCGCGGCCAACGCGCTGCCCCGGCGGGGCCTGGCGCGGCTGCGCCGGATGCCGGTGCGCAGGCCCCTCGACGAGGGTGTGGTGGAGCATGCCGGAGAGGTCGTGCTCGCTCGCGACGCGCGCCCCCAGCGCGACCCGGGACTGATCCTGCGGGTGGCGGCGGCCTCCGCGCAGACCGGGCTGCCGATGTCGGCCACGACTCTCAATCGCCTCTCGGAGGACGCGCCCGAGCTGCGCGAGCCGTGGCCCAAGGACGCGCTCAACGACCTGCTGGTCCTGCTGGGCGCGGGCCGTGGCGCCATCGCCGCGGTCGAGGCGCTGGACCGGACCGGCCTGTGGGGCAGGCTGCTGCCGGAGTGGGGTGCCGTACGCGACCTGCCACCCCGCGATGTACTGCACACCTGGACCGTCGACCGGCACCTCGTGGAGACAGTCGCCTACGCCGGCGCGATCAGCACCCGGGTGGCCCGCCCGGATCTGTTGGCCCTCGCCGCGCTGCTGCACGACATCGGCAAGGGGCGCTCGGGCGACCACAGCGTCGTCGGGGCGGAGCTGGCCACGCACATCGGCCGGCGACTGGGCCTGTGGCCCTCGGACGTACGCACGCTCAGCGCGGTCGTCCGCCACCATCTGCTGTTGCCGGATACCGCGACCCGGCGTGATCTGTCCGACCCGGAGACAGTCCGATCCGTGGTGCAGGCCCTCGACGGCGATCCCCAGCTGCTGGAACTGCTGCACACGCTGGCCGAGGCGGATTCGCTGGCCACCGGGCCCGGCGTGTGGGGTGACTGGAAGGCGTCGCTGATCGGCGAGCTGGTCCGGCGCTGCCGATTGGTCATGGCGGGCGACCAGCTGCCGACGCCGGAGCCGATCGCACCGGAACTGATCGAGAAGGCCCGTGCGGGTGGTGTGCACGTCGAGCTCGAGCCGGGGGACAGCAAATTCACCTATACGATCACCGTCATCGCGCCCGACGGTTCCGGGCTGCTCTCCGACGCCGCGGGCGTGCTGGCACTGCACTCGCTGCGCGTCCTGTCGGCCGCACTGGGGGGCGAAGGCGATTGCGCCGTCGACACTTTCGTCGTCTCGCCCAAATTCGGCGATCCGCCGGATCCAGGGCTGTTGCGGCAGGAACTGATCCGCGCCACGGCCGGAGACCTGGACGTGTCCGCGGCGCTGACCGAGCACGAGCGCGAGGCGAGCGGCGTCGGCCGGAGCCGGTACGCGCAAGCGCAGCCGCGGGTGATCTGGTCGGACACCTCGGTGCCCGGTCAAGTGATCTTGGAGTTGCGTGCCGAGGACCGGATCGGGTTGCTCAGCCGGCTGGCTGCCGAGCTGGCCCGCTGTGGTGCGGACGTCCGCTGGGCCAAGGTGGTCACGATGGGGTCGGCGGTGGTCGACAGTTTCTGCCTCGATTTGGGTCCGGAAGACAGTCCCGCGCGCCGGGAAGCGATCGAGAAGGCAATTCTCACGGTGGTGCCCAGACCTGCGCCGAAACCATCGGAAAGCGACGCTCTCAACGCCTGAAATCGGAACCGACCTGCACATAGATCCAGTGATCAATCTGTTGCTAGATATTTGCTGAATATCGGCTCCGGCTCGGAAACCGGCCCCTACGATCTAGAGCGTCCGGCTATCGCGAGCACGAGGGGAGCAGGTCGGTGGCAATTGAAGTCGTTTCGGCGTCGACGATGACAAGTGACGAGACCACGCATATGGCGCGCTGCGTCGGTGGCGATCGCTGGGTGGTTTCCTGGCTCCCCGGCCGGACAGTGACCGGACGGCAGGCGGTCACCGCCATGACGATCGCGTCCACGGTCGCCACCTCGCCCTTCCCGAGCGCGGCGGAGTGGGCCACGCTCGACGAGCTGGCGCTCGAGCTGGGGCTGACCGCCAACGAGGCGGTTTTCATGGTCGTCGAGGAGAATCACGACTATCGCAAAACGCCCAAACCGCGCCGTCGCGTGCTCGACCGGTAAGCCTCTTCGCCTCGAAGGACGCACCGCCTGCGCGATCACGCGGGCGATCCCATTACCCTGGGAGAGAATGTGACGTCCCCCGAGATCAGGAGCGCGATCGGTGTTCGAATCCCTGTCCGACCGGCTTACCGGTGCCCTCAAGGATCTGCGTGGTAAGGGGCGTCTGTCACCGGCCGATATCGACGCTACCTGTCGCGAGATCCGCCTCGCGCTGCTCGAGGCCGACGTCGCGTTGCCCGTGGTGCGCGGTTTCATCGGCCGGATCAAGGAGCGCGCCAAGGGCGCGGAGGTCTCCGCGGCGCTGAACCCGGCCCAGCAGGTCGTGAAGATCGTCAACGAGGAGCTCGTCGGCATCCTCGGTGGCGCGACCAGGCGGCTGCACCTGGCGAAGACCCCGCCGACGGTGGTCATGCTCGCCGGTCTGCAGGGTTCCGGTAAGACCACGCTCGCGGGCAAGCTGGCGAAGTTGCTCAAGGGGCAAGGCCATCAGCCGCTGCTGGTGGCCTGCGACCTGCAGCGTCCCGGCGCGGTCACCCAGCTGCAGGTGGTCGGCGAGCGCGCGGGCGTGCCCGTCTACGCGCCGCACCCCGGCACCTCGATCGGTGGCGGCGAGAACCCGCTGGGCATTTCGGCGGCAGATCCGGTGAGCGTGGCGCGCGACGGTGTCGAGCAGGCGCGGCAGAAGCAGTACGACGTCGTCATCGTCGACACCGCGGGCCGTCTCGGTATCGACGAAGAGCTGATGCGCCAGGCCGCGGGCATCCGCGACGCCGTGCAGCCGGACGAGACGCTGTTCGTGCTGGACGCGATGATCGGTCAGGACGCGGTCAACACGGCCGAGGCGTTCCGCGACGGTGTCGGCTTCACCGGCGTGGTGCTCACCAAGCTCGACGGTGACGCCCGCGGTGGCGCGGCGCTGAGCGTCCGCGAGGTCACCGGCGTGCCGATCCTGTTCGCGTCCACCGGTGAGAAGCTCGAAGACTTCGATGTCTTCCATCCGGACCGCATGGCCAGCCGCATCCTCGGCATGGGCGACGTGCTCACCCTGATCGAGCAGGCCGAACAAGTCTATGACGCCGAGCAGGCCGAGGAGGCCGCCCGGAAGATCGGCAGCGGCGAGCTCACTCTGGAAGACTTCCTCGACCAGATGCTGGCCATCCGCAAGCTGGGGCCGATCGGGAACCTGCTCGGCATGCTGCCCGGTGCGGGCCAGATGAAAGACGTGCTCGCCCAGGTCGACGACAAACAACTCGACCGCGTGCAGGCGATCATCCGCGGCATGACTCCGGCCGAACGGGAAAATCCCAAGATCATCAATGCTTCTCGTCGCCTGCGTATCGCCAACGGCTCCGGCGTTCAGGTCTCCGAGGTCAACCAGCTCGTCGACCGGTTCTTCGAGGCCAAGAAAATGATGGCGATGATGGGCCGCCAGATGGGCTTGCCCGGCTCCCGCCGCGGCAGCGCGAAGAAGGGCAAGAAAGGCAAGAAGGGCGGACGGGGCCCGACTCCGCCGAAGGTACGTGGCGGTTTCCCGGGCATGGGCGCGATGCCCGCCGGGATGCCCGACCTCTCCGGCATGCCGGCGGGGCTCGACCAGCTGCCGCCTGGTCTGGAGGGCTTCGACTTGTCGAAGCTGAAGTTCCCGAAGAATTAGACGTCGGACCGAGCGTGACCGTCGCGCGGATTCTGTGCTGCCCGCGTGCTGCGCTATCCGCGACGCGGTGACCTCGCGGTGCTCGGCCTGGCCCGATAGAGCCAGGCCGAGCACGAGGACTCGCCGCGCCTTCGCGGCGCCGGCGCAACGCCGGGTGACCGTCCCGCGGCGCGGACAGTAGGTTGGAAGCAGCCGACAATGTCCAGGAGGTTTGCTGTGCATTTGCGAGGTGTCGTTCTCCCTGGTGACGAGGTGCGTGATCTCTGGGTTCGCGATGGTCTCGTGTCTTTCGAGCCCGTGCCCGGCGCCGAAACCCTGTGCGCCTCCGGATGGATCGTGCCCGGACTGGTCGACGCGCACTGTCACGTCGGCATCCGGCACGGCGGCGGTCACGAGGACCGCGCGGGCGCCATCGCGCAGGCCGAAATCGAACGGGAGGCCGGTGCGCTGCTGCTGCGCGACGCGGGTTCGCCGATCGACACCCGGTTCATCGATGACCACGATGAACTGCCGCGCATCATCCGCGCGGGCCGCCACATCGCACGGCCGAAGCGCTACATCCGCGAGCTGGGCATCGAACTCGACGACGAACGCGACCTACCGGACATCGTCGCCGAACAGGCCCGGGTCGGCGACGGCTGGGTGAAGATCGTCGGCGACTGGATCGACCGCTCGGCCGGTGATCTGCGGCCGCTGTGGAGCGATTCGATCCTGAAAGAGGCCATCGACGCCGCGCACGCCCATGGCGCGCGCGTCACGGCGCACGTCTTCGGTGAGGACGCGCTGCCCGGGCTGATCAACGCGGGCATCGACTGCCTGGAGCACGGCACCGGCCTCACCGACGGCACCATCGAAATGATGGTCGAACGCGGCACCGCCTTGGTCCCCACCCTGGTCAATATCGACACCTTCCCCGAGATCGCCGACAGCGCGGGCAAATTCCCCGTCTACGCCGCGCATATGCGCGAGCTGCACCGTCGGGTGCGCGGCACGGTCGCCGCCGCGCACGAGGCGGGCGTGCCGATTTTCGCGGGCACCGACGCCGGCGGCTCCATCCGCCACGGGCGCATCGCCGACGAGATCGCCGCACTGGGCGCCGCGGGCCTGTCCCGGCACGACGCGCTCGGCGCGGCCTCCTGGGACGCGCGCAGCTGGCTCGGACGGCCGGCCGTCGAGCCGGGCGCATCCGCGGATTTCATTGTCTACCAGCAGGACCCACGCACCCATCCCGAAGCGCTCACCGCGCCGTACGCCGTCGTGCTGCGTGGGCGAGCGTATCGCGGGCGCGGTCCGGTCACCGGTCATCGGTAATTTGTTATCCCTGGCCTCACCTGTTCGTTCCCGAACGAGGCGTAAGGTCCAGCGTCGTGACCATTCGCCTCGGTTATCAGATACCCAACTTCAGCTACGGCAAGTCGGTACGTGAGCTGTTCCCGACAGTCATCGCGCAGGCCAGGGAGGCGGAAGCCGCCGGCTTCGACACGGCCTTCGTGATGGACCACTTCTATCAGCTGCCCGGGATCGGCACGCCCGATGAGCCGATGCTGGAGGCGTACACCGCGCTCGGCGGCCTCGCCACGGCGACGGAACGAATCCAATTGTCGGCCTTGGTAACCGGCAACACCTACCGTAATCCGGCCATGCTCGCCAAGACCGTCACCACGCTGGACGTGGTCAGCGGCGGCCGCGCGGTGCTCGGGATCGGCGCGGGCTGGTTCGAACTCGAGCACCGATCTCTCGGCTACGAATTCGGCACCTTCACCGACCGCTTCGAACGTCTCGAGGAGGCGCTGCAGATCATCCAGCCGATGCTGAACGGCCGCCGCCCCACCTTCGAGGGCAAGTGGTATCACGTCGAGAACGCGATGAACGAGCCGCGCGTGCGCGACGACGTGCCGATCCTGCTCGGTGGCAGCGGCGAGAAGAAGACCTTCCGGCTGGCCGCGCGCTTCGCGGACCATCTCAACCTCATCTGCAACGCCTCCGAGCTCCCGCGCAAGATCGACGTTCTGCGCGAGCGCTGCGCCGAAGTCGGCCGCGACCCGGGGACGTTGGAGACCAGCTACCTGTGCTTCCTGATGGTGGACGAAGACGGTGATCTGGTTCGCAAGCAGCAGCAGGACTACTTGAGCCGCATGGGTATCGACCTGTCGGCGTTGTCGCAGGCCGAGCGCAAGCAGTCCCCGGCCGACCGCCAGTTCGTCGGTACGCCGGACGAGGTTGCCGAGCAGTTGCGTACGCGCGTGCTCGACCAGGGTGTCGACGGTCTGATCGTCAACATGATCTTCCAGGGACACGAGCCGGGCGCGGTCGAACTCGCCGGACGCACGCTGGCGCCGCTGGTGGGCTGACGAGGGGGAAGCGGCCGTGAATGGCGGCGCGAGTGCTGCTGTTCCGGTGACTGCGGTTGTGGCGGGAGAGTCCGTGCTCGGGCTATAGCGCCTCGGGCGACGTGACGTGCCCGGGCGCGATTTCTGGTGCGATAGTGCCGTCTGGCAGAATGGACCATCGTCCTTCGGGGCAAGTGTCAGCCCGTCTCCGGTTCCGTACCGCGCGGCGGTCACACACTCCAAAGCGCAAAACCGGACTCGCAGACCATGCGGGTCGCCGAATTGCGTCGTGACCAACCAACGAAAGGTAGATCAGCAGTGGCTGTTCGCATCAAGCTCACCCGCCTCGGCAAGATCCGCAACCCGCAGTACCGCGTCGTCGTCGCGGACGCCCGCACCCGCCGGGACGGCCGGGCCATCGAGTCGATCGGCAAGTACCACCCGAAGGAAGAGCCCTCGCTCATCGAGATCGATTCCGAGCGCGCGCAGTACTGGCTGGGTGTCGGCGCGCAGCCGACCGAGCCGGTCCTGCAGCTGCTGAAGATCACCGGTGACTGGCAGAAGTTCAAGGGCATCGACGGCGCCGAGGGCACCCTGAAGGTCAAGCCGGCGAAGCCGTCCAAGCTGGACCTGTTCAACGCCGCGCTGGCCGCCGCCGACAACGAGCCGGTCGCCGAGGCGGTCACGCCGAAGAAGAAGGCCGCCAAGAAGGACGCCGAAGAGGGCGCCGAGGCCACCGAGGCCGCCGAGTAATGAGTCGGCGTTACCCGGCCGGTGGGTACCCGTCCCGAGCCGCCCGTGGGGCGGCCCCGACGGGGGAATCGCGTCTCGAGGTGAGGGAGCAGTGAGCGCCGTCGTCGCCGATGCCGTCGAGCATTTGGTGCGCGGTATCGTCGCCAACCCCGATGACGTCCGCGTCGAGCTGATCACCGGCCGCCGCGGGCGCACCGTCGAGGTGCACGTCCATCCCGATGACCTGGGTAAGGTGATCGGCCGCGGCGGGCGCACCGCGACCGCGCTGCGCACCCTCGTCGCCGGTATCGGCGGCCGGGGCATCCGGGTCGACGTGGTCGACACCGACCAGTAGATGGAACTCGTCGTCGGACGGGTCGCCAAAGCGCACGGTGTGCGCGGCGAGCTCGTCGTCGAGGTGCGCACCGACGAGCCCGAGGCGCGTTTCGTACCCGGTGCCACGCTGCGCGGTCGGCTGCCGCGGACCAATGACGTGCGCGACCTCACCGTGGAGTCGGCCCGGGAGCACTCGGGCCGGCTTCTGGTGTTTTTCGCCGGTGTCGCCGACCGCGCCACGGCGGACGCGCTGCGCGGCATGCTCCTGGTGATCGATAGTGCGGATCTGCCGCCGTCGGCGGACCCGGACGAGTACTACGACCACGAGCTGGAGGGGCTGGAGGTCCGGCTCACCGACGAGACCGTGGTCGGGTCGGTGCGCGAGGTATTGCACTCCGCGGCGGGCGAGCTGCTCGCCGTGCGCGCCGCCGATGACGGCCGGGAGATCCTGATCCCGTTCGTCACCGCGATCGTGCCCACCGTCTCGCTCGCCGATGGCGTGATCGTCGTCGATCCGCCCGAGGGCTTGCTCGACCCGGAATGAGCCGCTGGGAGACCCGATCGCGCGGCGCCCGCCCCGCTGGGCGCGGCGGTAGGAGACAGGCATGAAACTCGACGTCGTCACGATCTTCCCGGAATACCTGGAGCCGCTGCGTACCGCGCTGCTCGGGAAGGCGATCGACAAGGGGCTGATCTCCCTGACGGTGCACGACCTGCGGCGTTGGACGCACGACGTGCACAAGTCGGTCGATGACGCACCCTACGGGGGTGGGCCGGGCATGGTGATGAAGCCGACCGTCTGGGGAGACGCGCTCGACGAGGTCTGCCCCGACGACGCGCTGCTCGTCGTCCCTACCCCGGCCGGCGTGCCGTTCAGCCAGGCCACCGCGCACCGCTGGGCCGCCGAGCAGCATCTGGTCTTCGCCTGCGGTCGCTACGAAGGGATCGACCAGCGTGTCTTCGATGACGCCGCCCGCCGGGTGCGGGTGGCGGAGGTCAGCATCGGCGACTACGTGCTGATCGGCGGGGAGGCCGCGGTGCTGGTGATGGCCGAGGCCGTGGTCCGGCTGCTGCCCGGCGTGCTCGGCAATCAGCAGTCGCACCAAGAGGATTCGTTCTCCGACGGCCTGCTCGAGGGCCCCAGTTACACCCGGCCGGTCTCCTGGCGCGGACTCGAGGTGCCGCCGATCTTGCTCTCCGGCGATCACGCGAAGGTCGCGGCCTGGCGACGCGAGCAATCCCTCGCCCGCACGCGAGAGCGACGCCCGGACCTGCTGACCGAGCCGGACCCGGCGCGCGAACCCGGGCACTAGCTCGAAACCGCCCTGCGCGGCGCACCACATACCGACCTGAAACCGCCGCCGTTTCGAGTGCGGTCGCTGCGGTGCGTAGTCCCGCGGCCACAGGGCCGAGGTGTTCCCCGCGCACGCGCACTGTGCCTGCGTGTGTTCGATGATGTTGTGCCCAGTTGGGCGACGATGGCGTTGCGCAGTTGTGCGTTGGTTGGTGTCCGGACCGGTACGGCCGAGACCTGGAGAGGCGGGGGAGTGCGGCGCAACCGCGCGGTAGTGTCTCCGAACGTGACGACAGCGCCAGAGACTTCCAGTGCAGAGTCCGATACCGTGCTCCCGCCCGCACCGCCGCCTTCCCGCGCCGCGGCCGGAGCCAGCGTGACCCGTCGGATCGCCGACGAACTCGCGGTGCGCGAGACCCAGGTGCGTGCCGCCGTCGAGCTGCTCGACGCGGGCTCGACGGTGCCGTTCATCGCGCGCTACCGCAAGGAGGTCACCGACGGTCTGGACGACGCCCAGCTGCGCCTGCTCGATGAGCGCCTGCACTATCTGCGCGACCTCGACGAACGCCGGGCCACGATCATCGAATCGATCCGCGGCCAGGGCAAACTCGACGATGCCCTGCACCAGCAGATCCTGCTCGCTGAAACCAAGGCCCGGCTCGAGGACATCTACTTGCCCTACAAGCCGAAGCGGCGCACCAAAGCGCAGATCGCGCGCGAGGCGGGGCACGAGCCGGTGGCCGACGCGTTGATCGACGACCCGAACACCGATCCGGCGCAGTACAGCGCCGAACAGCTCGACGGGGCGCGCGCCATCCTGGTCGAGCGCTTCGCCGAGGACGCCGACCTGGTCGGCGAACTGCGTGAGCTGATGTGGACCCGCGGACAGGTCACCTCGACCGTGCGCGCGGGCAAGGAGGAGTCGGGCGCGAAGTTCGCCGACTACTTCGAATTCAGTGAGCCGTTCGGCAAGTTGCCGTCCCATCGCATTCTGGCGCTGCTGCGCGGGGAGAAGGAGGAGGTGCTCACCCTGCACCTCGAGCCGGACACCGAGGAGCCGGAGCCGGGCCTGCGCACGATCTACGAGGGCCGCATCGCCGCCCGCTTCGGCGTCGCCGACCGGGGCCGCCCCGCCGACTCCTGGCTGCTGGACACCGTGCGCTGGGCCTGGCGCACCAAATTGCAGGTGAGCCTCGGCATCGATACCCGGATGCGGCTGCGGCAGGCGGCGGAGCAGGATGCCGTCGACGTGTTCGCCGCCAACCTGCGTGATCTGCTGCTCGCCGCTCCCGCGGGCACTCGCACGACCATGGGCCTCGACCCCGGCTACCGCACCGGCGTCAAGGTCGCGGTGGTGGACGCCACCGGCAAGGTGGTCGCCACCGAGGTGATCTACCCGCACAAGCCGCAGGGGCAGACCGAGAAGTCGCTCGCGGTGCTGGGCGCGCTGGTCGCCCGGTTCGGGGTCGAGCTCATCGCGATCGGCAACGGCACCGCGTCACGGGAAACGGATGCTCTTGCCGCCGAATTGATTTCGCGAATCGCCGGATCGTCGGACCACGGGCCGAACAAGCCGACCAAAATCGTGGTGTCGGAGGCGGGCGCCTCGGTGTACTCCGCTTCGGCCTACGCCTCCCAGGAGTTGCCCGATCTGGACGTTTCGCTGCGCGGCGCGGTGTCGATCGCGCGGCGGCTGCAGGACCCACTGGCCGAGCTGGTGAAGATCGACCCGAAATCCATCGGCGTCGGCCAGTACCAGCACGACGTGTCCGAATCGCTGCTGGCCCGCTCCCTGGGCGCGGTTGTCGAGGACGCGGTGAACGCCGTCGGCGTCGACGTGAACACGGCCTCGGTGCCGCTGTTGTCGCGGGTGTCGGGGATCGCCGGTTCGGTGGCGGAAAGCATTGTGGCGCACCGGGACCGGAACGGCCCGTTCCGGAGCCGGACGGCGCTGCTCGACGTGCCGCGCTTGGGACCGAAGGCGTTCGAACAGTGCGCGGGCTTCCTGCGCATCCGCGGGGGTGATGATCCGTTGGACACCTCCGCGGTGCATCCCGAGGCGTACCCGGTGGTGCGGCGCATCCTCGAAACGACCGGCCGTCCGGTCGCGGAGATCATCGGCAACAGCCCGGTGCTGCGTGGGTTGCGCGCCGATGATTTCACCGACGACCGGTTCGGTGTCCCGACGGTCAGCGACATCATCGCGGAATTGGAGAAGCCGGGCCGCGACCCACGTCCGGAGTTCAAGACCGCGGAATTCGCCGCGGGCGTGGAGAAGGTCGCCGACCTGAAGCCGGGCATGGTGCTCGAGGGTGTTGTGACGAACGTGGCCGCGTTCGGCGCGTTCGTCGACGTGGGCGTGCACCAGGACGGGCTGGTGCATGTCTCGGCGATGTCGCACAACTTCGTCAAGGACCCGCGCGAGGTGGTCAAGTCCGGTGACGTGGTCAGAGTGAAGGTGCTCGAGGTGGACGTGGCGCGTCAGCGCATCGGCCTGTCGCTTCGCCTCGACGACGAACCAGGCGCTGCGGGCAAGGGCGGCGAGAAGCAGCGCGGCCCGAGCGGTCGATCCGGCGGCGACCAGCGGCAGAATGGCCAGAACAGGCAGCAGGGTCAAAACCGCAACCAGGGGCAGGGGCGCGGCGGAAACCAGCGCCGCAACGCGCCCCCGGCGAGCGGTGCGATGGCAGACGCGTTGCGCAGGGCGGGCTTCGGCCAGTAGTCCGGTGCGCGGTAGGGAGTAGGCGGGCATGCGACGGTGGCTGCATGAGGACGTGATCGCCCAAGGGCGGCTGCCGTTGCTGTGCCTGCTCCTCGGGTTCATCGTCGGCTTCCTGTTCATCCGGATCAGCGTGCGCCTGATCCGGGCGCGGGTGCGCTGGTGGCCGGGTAACTTGCGGGCCGGTGACACCCACATCCATCACATGGTTTTCGGGGTGATCCTGGTGCTCATGTCCGGAATCGGCATGGTCACGGTGTACCAGGACGCGGACACGGCAACGGCCGGTGGGCTCGCCGCCGCCTTCGGCGTCGGTGCCGCACTGGTGCTCGACGAATTCGCGCTGATCTTCTACCTGCGCGACGTGTACTGGGAGGAACAGGGGCGCACGTCGGTCGACGCGGTCTTCGTCGCACTGGCGGTGACCGGGTTGCTGCTGCTCGGCTTCCACCCGCTGTGGATGCTGGATATCAATGACCTTCGGCGCGATCCGAGCACCGAGGTGCGCGCCTTCGTCGTCGTGTTCGCGGTGGTGAACCTGGCGCTGGCCGCGATCGTCATCGCCAAAGGCAAGATCTGGACCGGCCTGTTCGGCATGTTCTTCCTGCCGCTACTGGTGGTCGGTGCGCTGCGGCTCAGCCGTCCGGGCGCGCCGTGGGCGCGTTGGCGTTACGCCGATCGCAGGCGGCTGATGTACCGGGCCATCGTCCGCGAACGGCGCTATCGCCGCCCGGTGATTCGCGCCAAAATCTTCGTGCAGGATCTGGTCGCCGGGAAACCGGACGTCGACCATGTCCGCAAGGCGGCGGAGGCGGAACTCACTCGCACTGTGGTACCGGCGCCACCGGCGCCACACCGCCATCACCCGCTCTGGCATGCCGACCACCACGCCACGGACTCGCCCGGTCCACCGGCTGCGCAGGATACGAATTCCGGCGAACCGAATCACTGACCGTGTGGTCGAGAACTCGCTGGACGGCGCTACCGATGCCGCATAGTGGATAGCGGCAACCGGTGCGAGACGGGGGCGGGATCGGAGCGCGGATCCCCGGCGAGGATGCGGTCATCTCAGCGTGCCTTGGCGTAGCGTGAAGAAAGCGCCGCCGCGTTTCGCTGGGCCGATTTTTCGGGGCCGCGCCGATCTGGCACAATGCTCAGGTTGCCCTGGGTGGTTGTCCGCCCGGCGCATCCCCTAATTCGGAGCATGAACCGGCCGAGCACGCGCAGTGCCGCCAGGGTCCTCTGTTCGCGCGAAACCAGAAGGATGGAAATGAACACCCTTGACTTCGTCGACGAAAAGTCGCTGCGCAGCGATATCCCCGACTTCCGGCCGGGTGACACGCTGAACGTGCATGTGAAGGTCATCGAAGGCTCGAAGGAGCGCATCCAGGTCTTCAAGGGCGTCGTGATCCGCCGCCAGGGTGGTGGCATCCGCGAGACCTTCACGGTCCGCAAGGTGTCGTTCGGTGTCGGCGTGGAGCGCACCTTCCCGGTGCACAGCCCGAACATCGACCACATCGATGTCGTGACCCGCGGTGACGTGCGCCGCGCCAAGCTCTACTACCTGCGTGAGCTGCGCGGCAAGGCCGCCAAGATCAAGGAAAAGCGCTGAATCGAGCACAAGCGCTGAGTTAGCTTTTCGGCACTACGGATTTCCTCAGGCCCGGCATCGAAGGTCAGTATCGGTGCCGGGCTAATCTGTTCGGCGTGGCAGACGAAAGTGGGTCGGTGTCGGTGTCCGAATCGGGCGACGAAGGAACGCGCGTTGGTCGGGCCAGCCGCGGGCAGAAGAAGAAGCAGCGGCCGTTCTGGCAAGAATTGCCGATCCTCATCGTGATCGCCGCGGTGATCGCCGCGCTGATGGTCACTTTCGTCGGCAGGCCGTACGTGATTCCGTCGGAGTCGATGGAGACCACGCTGCACGGGTGCGCCGGATGCACCGGTGACCGCATCTACGTGCAGAAGCTCAGCTACTACTGGGGTGATCCGCAGCCGGGTGACGTGGTCGTGTTCGTCGGCCCGCCCTCGTGGAACACCCACTACCAGTCGATCCGTTCGGACAATCCGGCCGTTCGTGGCGTGCAGAACTTCTTCTCCTTCTTCGGTCTTGTGCCGCCGGACGAGAACGACCTGGTGAAACGGGTGATCGCGGTCGGCGGCCAGACCGTACAGTGCTGCGACCCGCAGGGCCGGGTCATCGTGGACGGCAAGCCGCTCGATGAGCCGTATGCCCGATATCTCGCGCAGTACGTGCCGGGCCAGCCGTACGGCATCGGCGGTGGCCGCGAGTTCAAGCCCGTGAAGGTGCCCGAAGGGCATTTGTGGGTGATGGGTGACAACCGCAACCAGTCCGCCGACTCCCGCGCCCACATCGGCGACGAACTGCAGGGCACCATCCCCGTGGCGAACGTCCGTGGGAAGGCGGTGTTCAAGATCTGGCCGCCCGGCCGGATCGGCCCGGTGCGCTCGGAGAATCCCCAGACGAACTGATTTCCGAGTCGCTGGGTAAGAGGCGCTGGATAATTGGATTGTGGGGCAGGGTCGAGTGCCGGTGGGTAATGGTTGGCCGCCGCGCGTGGTGATGCGCAGGGCCGGTGGGCTGCGTACGCTCGAGGCGGCGTTGATCCGCAGTGGTCTCGGGCCCGTGGCCGGGGTGGACGAGGCGGGCCGCGGTCCGTGCGCGGGCCCGCTCGTGGTGGCCGCGTGCCTGCTCGCCCCGAAGGCCTATGACAAGCTGGCCGGCCTCGACGATTCCAAGAAGCTCACCGAGGCCACCCGTGAGCAGTTGTACCCGGTGATCATCCGCCTGGCGCTGGCCTACAAGGTCGTCGTCATCCCGGCCTGGGAGATCGACTCGATCGGCATCCACGTGGCGAATATCGAGGGCATGCGGCGTGCCGTCGCCGGGCTCGGCCAGGAACCCGGTTATGTGCTCACCGACGGGTTCCGGGTGCCCGGCATCCCGGTGCCCTCGCTGCCGGTGATCGGCGGCGACGGTTCAGCGGCGTGCATCGCCGCCGCCAGCATCCTGGCGAAGGTCACCCGCGATCGCATGATGGTCGAGCTGGACGCTCGATTCCCCGGCTACGGATTCGCGGTGCACAAGGGGTACAACACGCCCGAACACACGGCCGCGTTGCACCGCCTCGGGCCGAGCAGCGAGCATCGCCGCTCGTGGCGCAATGTGCGCGAGGCGGCGGGGTTGCGGCCGCTCGCGCTGGACGCCGACGAGGCGGACGCGGTGCTGGCGGGCGAGCTGGACCAGGTGCAGTCCGAGCAGCTTCAGAACGCCCGTACGGCTGGCCGAGTGGCTACCGATGCCGCGCATGCGCGATGATGTCATCACACGACGCGATGCGGCGAGAAGGAGGACGTCCCACCCGATGAGTGCCGAAGACCTCGAGAAGTACGAAACCGAGATGGAACTCTCGCTGTATCGCGAGTACAAGGACATCGTCGGTCAGTTTTCGTACGTGGTCGAGACCGAGCGCCGCTTCTACCTGGCCAATTCCGTGGAGCTGCGGCCGCAGAACGCCGATGGCGAGGTGTACTTCGAGGTGCGGATGAGCGACGCGTGGGTGTGGGACATGTACCGCCCGGCCCGGTTCGTCAAGCATGTCCGGGTGATCACCTTCAAGGATGTCAACATCGAGGAGTTGGAGAAGCCCGACCTGCGGTTGCCCGAGTAGAGCGTGGGTGGTTGTCCACAGCTGTCCGGTTATCAACAGCATTTCCGATCGGCCAGGTCGGCGGAGCTGACCCGATTCGGTCGCGGCGCACGCTGGGCGGGTGACTGATAGACAGGCGCTCGGCGCGCACGGGGAGGAATTGGCGGCGGCGTTCCTGCGCGCCGCGGGGATGGCGATTATCGCCCGTAATTGGCGGTGCCGGTACGGCGAGCTGGATCTGATCGCCCAGGACCGAGACGTGACCGCGTTCGTGGAGGTCAAAACGCGGTCGGGGCTGGGCTACGGCAGCCCGGCCGAGTCGGTCACGCTCGTCAAACAACAGCGGATCCGCCGCTTGGCGCTGTTGTGGCTGGCCGAGCAGGACGGGCCGTGGCGGCGCATTCGATTCGATGTCGTCTCTGTGCTGGTGGCGCGGGGGCGAGCACCGGTGATCGATCATCTCGAGGCGGTGTTCTGAATGGCGCTCGGCCGGGCGCATTCCGTGGCGGTCACCGGTGTGGACGGTCTGCTCGTCGAGATCGAGGCCGATATCGGCCAGGGCTTGCCGTCGGTCCACCTGGTCGGCTTGCCCGACACCGCGCTGCAGGAATCCCGCGACCGGGTGCGGTCCGCGGTAGCGAACTCGGGGGAGAAATGGCCGGACGGCCGGGTGGTCCTGGCGCTGTCTCCCGCGACGCTGCCCAAGCTCGGAAGCGTCTACGACCTCGCCCTGGCCGTCGCGGTGCTGGACGCGTCCGGCGCGGTCCCCTCCGAGCACCTCGCGAAGACGGTGCTGCTCGGCGAACTCGCGTTGGACGGGCGGGTGCGGCGGGTGCGCGGTGTCCTGCCCGCCGTGCTCGCGGCGCGCCGAGCGGGTTGGTCGACCATCGTGGTGCCGGCAGTCACCATGGCCGAGGCGGGGCTGGTGGAGGGCATCCAGGTCTTCGGGGCGAGCAGTCTGCGCGGGGTGGTGGCGTGGCTGCGCGGCGAGGGCACGCTCGCCGAGCCGGATGGCGATCTGCCCGATACGGTGCGCCAGGGTGGGGATCTCAGTGAGGTGGTCGGGCAGGACGAAGCGCGCTGGGCGCTGGAGGTGGCCGCGGCGGGCGGGCATCACTTGCTGCTCACCGGACCGCCGGGTATCGGCAAAACCATGCTGGCGCAACGTCTTCCGGGGCTGCTACCGCCGCTCACGGAGACCGAGGCGCTGGAGGTCACCGCGATCCATTCGATGGCGGGCACGCTGGCCGGCGACCACCCGCTGGTTACCGCGCCACCTTTCGTCGCCCCGCACCACTCGACCTCGGTGACCGCGATGATCGGTGGCGGCTCGGGGATCGCGCGGCCCGGTGCGGTGAGCCGGGCGCACCGCGGCGTGCTGTTTCTCGACGAGTGCGCTGAGCTCGGCACGAAGGTGCTCGAGGCGATGCGAACGCCGCTGGAGGAAGGAGAAGTGCGGATCGCCCGCCGCGACGGCGTGGCACGGTATCCGGCCCGATTCCAGCTGGTGCTGGCGGCGAACCCGTGCCCGTGCGCGCCGGCACGCGATGTCGACTGCATCTGCGCGCCGCTCGCGCGCCGCCGTTATCTGGGAAAATTGTCCGGGCCACTGATGGACCGGATCGACATCTGGGTGCGAATGCACGGCCAGTCCGGCGCCGCGTTCAGTACCGATGCCGCCGAGAGCAGCGAAGTGGTCCGCGGTCGGGTCGCTGTCGCCCGCCGCGCGGCGGCCGAGCGCTGGTGCGAAGACGGGTGGCTGACCAACGCGGAAGTTCCCGGTCACGCCTTACGCCAAAGGTTCCGCCTGCCTCGGGAATCCCTTGCTCCCGTCGAAGCTGCCCTGCGTGTCGGTCGCATGTCCGCGCGCGGGGCAGACCGAGCGATCCGGGTCGCGTGGACCATATGCGACCTGCGCGGCGCGGAAGTGCCGTCGGCGCAGGATGTGCTGGCGGCGCTGAATTTCCGTCAGCGAGGCACGCAATGAGCACCGCGCCGCGGGAGGACGGTGAGCGAAATCCTGCCCAGGCGAGTGGAGTGTCGGCGAACTTCCCTCATCCGGCCGATGGCGATTCTGATGGTCGGCGTTTGGCCTGGGTGTACCTATCACGAGTGGTGCAGGGGCCGTGTGCGCCGCTGTCGGCACTGATCGACTCCGTCGGTGTGGTGGAGGCGGCGCGTGCCGTGCGGGAGTGCGCGCTGCCCGAGCCGCTGCGTGGACCGACGGCGCAGCGGCGAGATATCGACATCGCAGCGCGGGATCTCGAGGTCATCGACCGAATCGGTGGACGCGTGGTGACGCCGGACGACCCGGAATGGCCGGCCTGGCGGATGCTCGGTCTCGCACAGCTCGAACCAGGCCGGGACCGCGACGGGGCCGTGCCACTCGTCCTGTGGGTGCGCGGTCCCCGTTCGCTGCTCGATTCCAGCGAACGCGCGGTGGCGGTGGTCGGCGCGCGGTGCAGCACCGGGTACGGCAGCCAGGTGACGGGCGAGATCGCCGGCGATCTCGCCGCGCAAGGATGGACGATCGTGTCCGGCGCGGCGTTCGGGATCGACAGCGTGGCGCATCGCGCGGCGCTGGCGGTGGCTGGCTCGACGATCGCCGTGCTGGCCTGCGGCATCGACCGGCCGTACCCGGCCCAGCATGAGCGCCTGCTGGCCGATATCGCCGAATCCGGACTGGTGGTCAGCGAATACCCGCCCGGTGTCACCGCACACAAGCACCAATTCCTCGCCCGCAATCGCCTGATCGCCGCCCTAGCCGACGGTGTACTGGTGGTGGAGGCGGGGCTGCGCAGCGGTGCCCGCAACACCGTCAAGTGGGCACGCCGCCTCGGCCGCCCCGCTCTGGCCGTCCCGGGCCCGGTGACCTCGGCGGCTTCGGTAGGTTGTCACCGGATGATCCGGGACGGCGAAGCACTCCTGGTGACTCGCGCCGAGGAAGTCGTCGACGACGCCGGTCCGCTCCGGCTGTCGCTTCCGGGGGCCGGGGGAGCGTCCGGCGATCCCGAAGATCGCCTGACCGGGGACGAAGCCTCGGTCTTCGCGGCGCTGCCGAGGATTGGCTCCCGGTTGCCGATCGAGCTCTCCCAGCAGTGCGGCCTGTCGCTCGCCACGGTCCGCGCGACGCTCCCGGCCCTCGAATTGGCGGGTCTGGTGGCCGCCGACGAGAGCGGCTGGCACCGAACGGTTCGGCGCACCTGAGCGCGCTCACCCCCGCAACTGCCGCCCGTCCGTCACGATTCGGCGCGGTGACTTGCCAACCCGGGAAGTGGTAGCGACCGTGGAGGAATGCAGGAATTGCCCGAGGATCTGGAAGCGTTGCTGGTGGAGTACGGCAGGCACCTGCGGCTCGGACGGAATCGCTCGGAGCACACGGTGCGGGCGTATCTGGGGGATGCCCGGTCGCTGCTGGAGCATCTGTATCTGCGATCGGCCGATTCGGCGCTGCGCGAACTGGACCTGTTGCTGTTGCGGTCCTGGCTGGCGCGGCAGGCGACGGCGGGCGCCGCGCGAACCACGCTGGCGCGGCGGGCGTCCTCGGCGCGTACCTTCACCGCGTGGCTCACTCGGATCGGGCGGCTGCCCGTCGACCCGGGGCTGCGGTTGGCCGCATCGAAGGCGCATCGGGTGCTCCCGGCCGTGCTCGGACCGCGGCAGGCGATCAGTGCCATGGACGCGGCGCGCTCCGGTGCCGCCCAGCACGATCCGATGGCGCTGCGAGATCGGGCTATCGTGGAATTGCTGTACGCCACCGGTATCCGGGTGAGCGAGCTGTGCGGTTTGGATATCGAGGATGTCGATCGGGAGCGCCGCGTGGTCCGCGTGCTCGGCAAGGGCAACAAGGAGCGATCCGCGCCGTTCGGCGGGCCCGCCGACGAGGCTGTCGGCGATTGGCTGCGTTATGGACGCTCAGCCTTCGCGACCGCCGAGTCGGGCCGCGCACTGCTGCTCGGCCGTCGTGGCAAGCGTCTGGATCAGCGCCAGGCCAGAACTGTTGTGCACGAGGTGGTTTCGGCTATTCCCGGCGCCCCCGATGTGGGCCCGCACGGCCTGCGGCATACGGCCGCGACTCACCTCCTCGAGGGCGGTGCCGACCTGCGTGTGGTCCAGGAACTGCTCGGCCACGCCAGCATGGCCACCACACAGCTCTACACCCACGTCTCCATCGAACGACTGCGGAAGGCACACGACCAAGCCCACCCGCGTGCCTGAGCAGGCATCGCGAGGGTGCGGCCATAGCCGATGGTGCGACTGGGGTGCGGGCTGACGTCGTGTCCTTGCCGGAGCGTCACAGCGTAGTCGTGCGCATCGGCAGCGGTTTCGTACTGCCTGCCGCCGGCCTGCCTCCTCTTGCGGTAATTTCCGACCAGCAGTCTGGTTCGGTGCATACCTGCGGAGCCGAAGTATTCGTTTATCCTCGTCTATGCACAAAACTCATTGAATTCCGCTGTGATCGGCGCGGAGAGGGCGCACCCTGGAGGCGCGAATCAGTGCCCGCAATCCACGACGTGCTCCGAGCGGGAAACAGGCGATGTCGATGTCAAGCGGACCACCGGCCCTGCATCGCGGACTGTACTCACTGGCAGGTCAGCCCGCGCGACTGCTGTCGGGCGCGGAGTCGACGCTGTCCCAGCCCACCGGCCGCGGAACGTGGCGCGAGATTCCCCTGAATGGTGACGCGCCCACCGTGACAATCGGGCGGGCGAGCGCGGCAGATATCACGGTGCCCGCCGACGCGACCGTTTCCCGTCTGCACGCCATCATCGAGCGAGTTTGCGGCTGCTGGGTCATCATCGACGACGGGCTGTCGAAAAACGGGACTTTCGTCAATGGCGAGCGTGTCGGCGGGCGCCGGAAACTCAGCTCCGGCGACAGAATTCGCTTGGGCCGATCGCTGCTCATTTTCCGAGATGGCACATCCGCCGAGGAGGAAATGACCATCGCCCTTTCTCCGCTGCTGATCCGGAATTCGCTGACCGACGCCCAAATCCAGGTTCTCGAGGCACTCTGCCGCCCATGCGGCGCGCGGAATTTGTATTCGTATCCTGCGTCGAACCGCCAGATCGCGAGCGATCTGTGCCTGACCGTCTCGACGGTCAAGACGCACCTGCGCGCACTGTTCCAAAAATTTCGCGTCCCGGCCCTGCCGCCGAATCAGAAGCGCGCCTTCTTGGTCGAACGCGCAATCGAAAGCGGCGTGATAGCAGATCACGAGCAGTAGGTGCTCCGGCTGGACGATCTCGGGCGGCACCTCCGGCCCGGCTAGATCGGGCGGAAACCCGCTCCAGCGTCGCCGCGCGCGTTCACATCGTTCAGGATGTCGGTGATGTTCACGCCGATCTCCGGACCGAGACACGGCACGCCCAAGTAGCCGTTGACCATGCCGACCAGCGTTGTCCCGACTACGACCGGCCCGCCGGAATCGCCCTCCGCGACACATGTTTGGGTCCAGGTCGCAGTGCCGTCCGTGAACGCGTCGCCATAGGCCAACCCGCAGGTCCGGCCAGTGGTCCGACCTTCTTTGCAGACGATGTCCGGGAATCGCGGGGGTCCGCCGACGCCGGTGATGGTCGTGCCACCCACAGTGTTCACCGGCGCGACCTTGCCCTGGTCGAACACGATCACGGCGTAGTCGAGATCGCTGTTGGTGTAGGCGAAGGTGCCGACCACGCCACCGTCGCGGTTGGCATCGGCGACGACCGTCGCGCCGGGGTCGCCACAGTGCCCCGCGGTGAATCCGACCAGCCGACCGCCGGAGTCGCGCCCGATCGTGGTGAGGGTGCAGATGTTCTGATTGCCGACGATGATGCCGGAGCCACCGCCCAGCACGGGCCCGGTCTCGGCGTGCGCGGCCCCTGATTGCGCCCCGAACAGCGTCGCGCCTGCGGCGAGCGCCGCGGCGGCGGCCGCGAGTTTCCTTAACATGGCCATTCGATTATTGAAGCGCACGCGTCCGTGCTTCAGGGATATATGTTCGTGCGTTTCACGAATAGATATGCACATGTCGTCCCGTGGCCGGCTCTGACGTTCGAGGGCGCTGTCGCGATCGGGCGCGCCTCGAACATAACCAGCGGGTCACGGGCGGGCTCGGAGCATGGACGGCCTCTGGAGCTCCGATTACGCTGACGAAGCGGATCGTTTGCCCACGCTACTTGCGATGGAGTGATGCCCGTGATGGCCGCCGAGCAGCGCAGTGTTGTCGGTCCGGGCTGGTCGCGCGAGGTAGTGCGGCAAATCGAGTGCGGCGCGCGCCGGTGGCTGGAAGGCCGTGGTCACCAGCGGCCGGGTTCCGGAAGCCGCGTGCGCGTCGATGCCCAGCCTGCCCGGACCCGAGCGGAGGCGGCGTGACGGTGCCGAATCCCGATTCGCCCGCCCCGTCGAAAGCGGGTAAGTCGGAAGTGGGTGAAGAGGAACTCGACTATCGCTTCACGCTCGCGAACGAACGCACCTTCTTGGCCTGGATGCGGACCTCGCTGGGTTTGGTTGCCGGTGGTGTCGCGGTGCACACGCTGGTGCAGTCGTTCCGGATCGGCGGGTTCCGGCGCGCGATCGCGTTGAGCTGTCTGGTTCTGGCAACGGTGGTCGCGGTCGGCGCGTACGTGCACTGGCGGCGCGTCGGCCTGGCCATGCGGCGGGGTGGACCTTTGCCGGACACAGTGCTGGTGCCGATCCTGTCGGCGGGTATCGCGATCGTGTCCGTGCTGGCCGGCCTGGCGGTTCTGCTGCGATGACCGCGCCACCTCTGGCCGCGGAACGGACCGCACTGGCGTGGCGGCGCACCGCGGTGGCGGCGATGGCGGTCGGCACGCTGTTTTTGCACTACGCCCTCGCCGGCGGATGGCGGCCCGCCGCAATCGCGCCCATCAGTGCCGCGTTCGCGATGCTCGTGCTGGCTGGGGCCTGCTACCTGCGCAATCGCACCTTGCGCCAAGGCCGGTACGCACACGGACACCGCTTCGTCGCCGCGTCGGCAGCGGCTGTCGTCGTCGCGGTCGCGGCGGTCGGTTTCCTCGATCCACATCCGTGAAGGGCAGGGACACAGCATGGTTGGACGACCCGTGAGGAGGACGACAATGAGCACAGCGAGTGAGCCGACCGGCTTCATCGTCGCGGACCATCGGCGTGCGGCCTGCGCGCTGCCATCAGCCGACACCGCCGAACTGGCCGATGCGGAACGCGGTTTCGTCGCTGCGCTGGATCCGGGCGTGGTCACCTCGGAAGACGGAACCGTCGTCTGGGACAACGACTCCTACGCGTTTCTCCAGGAACCCTGCCCGGCGTCGGTCCATCCCGGCCTGTGGCGACAGTCCGGGATGGTCGTGCAGCAGGGCCTGTTCGAGGTCACGGAGGGCATCTACCAGATCCGCGGGCTGGACATCTCCAATATGACACTGGTCGAAGGCAGCACCGGTGTCCTGGTGATCGATCCGCTGATCTCGGTGGAGACGGCGGCAGCGGGTCTCGCGCTCTACCGCGCACAGCGCGGCGACCGCCCGGTGACCGGCCTGATCTACACCCATTCACACGTCGACCATTTCGGCGGCGCGTGGGGGGTCACGACCGCTGACGATGTCGCGGCCGGCCGATGTCCGGTGCTGGCGCCTGCCGGTTTCCTGGAACACGCGGTGGCCGAAAACATTTACGCGGGCACCGCGATGGCGCGGCGTGCGGGGTACATGTACGGCGCGGTGCTGCCGCGCGGCCCGCTCGGCGCGGTGGGCTCGGGCCTCGGCCAGACCACCTCGGTCGGCACCGTCACGCTGATCACCCCGACGGTCGACATCACCAGGACCGGACAGGAGGAGACGGTCGACGGGATACGGATGGTCTTCCAGCTCACACCCGGCACCGAAGCGCCCGCCGAGATGAACGTCTACTTCCCCGACCGTCACGCCTTGTGTATGGCCGAGAACGCGACGCACACCATGCACAACGTGCTCACGCTGCGCGGCGCGCTGGTGCGCGACGCGCACGTCTGGGCGAAGTATCTGACCGAGGCGATCAACCTCTTCGCCCGCGAGTCCGATGTGGTCTTCGCGTCGCACCACTGGCCGACCTGGGGCACCGCGCGCCTGGTCGAGTTTCTCGCGCTGCAGCGTGATCTGTACGGGTACCTGCACGACCAAACCGTGCGGCTGCTGAACCAGGGGTACGTCGGCACGGAGATCGCCGAAATGCTGACGCTCCCACCGGCCGTCGAACAAGCGTGGCACACGCGTGGGTACTACGGATCGGTCAGTCACAACGTCAAGGCCATCTATCAGCGCTACATGGGTTGGTTCGATGGCAACCCGGCCCACCTCTGGGAGTATCCGCCGGTCGAATCCGCGCGGCGACACGTCGAATTCATGGGCGGCGCGGACGAAGTGCTGCGCAAGGCGCAGCTCTCCTACTACGAGGGGGACTTCCGGTGGGTGGCGCAGGTGCTCAACTATGTCATCTTCGCCGAGCCGGATAACGAGGCCGCGAAGGAATTGCAGGCCAGCACCTTCGAACAACTCGGGTATGGCGCGGAGAACGCGACCTGGCGCAACTTCTATCTCAGCGGAGCCTACGAGCTGCGCTACGGTTCGTTCGGCACGCCGACCAAGGCCGAATCGCCGACTGTGGCCGCGGCGCTGTCGGTCGAGCAGATCTTCGACGCCTTGGCGCTGCGCGTCGATGGTCCCAAGGCGTGGGACCATCGGCTGGTGACGGACTGGATCCTCACCGACGAGGACCGGACCCATCGGCTCGAACTGCGCAACGGATGCCTGACCCATTTCGACCGCACCCCCGGCATGACCCTTCCGGCGCCCGACGCCACGTTCACGCTGGCCAGGGCCACACTCATCCGAGTGCTGCTGGCGGGTGAGGACTTCGGCGTGGCGGCGGCCGCCGGCGACATCGTCATCGAGGGAGACGTCACCAAGCTCGCCGAACTGGTCGACATCTTCGACGCCCCGGACCCCGATTTCGCCATCGTCACGCCGTAGTAGTCCTGGCTCTTGGGCGGTGCGGTACCAAGCCCACGCCCGCTGCCGCGAGCGCGGTGGTACGCCGACCTCCACCGGCGGCAGGAGCGTCGTGCCGCGTAACCCGATCCCGCGGCGGTCCGCGTTCAGACGGATGTCGGCAACGCCGCGATGTATCTGCCCGCGACGAAGCGCTGGAGGAGCCGCACCACCGGTCCACCGAGTCGCGTGTACCAGACGGCCGGACGGGAGAACGCGATGATCAAGCCGTGCACGGTTTCGCTGTCGGAGTCGTATTCGACCGCGAACAGCTCCTCGCCGGACTCCGGATGCCCCGGCAACGTCCCATAGGCGAAACCTTGCCGGTCGGGTTCGTCCAGCACGTACACCACGCGGCACGGCGCGGCGATCCCGACCGGACCGACCCCCAGCCGCACGGTGATCGCGGTACCGGGCTCCGCCGTCGGCGTCTCGGCGAACTGGAAGATCCCGGTGCCCTTCTGCATCCGATAGGCCAGGATCTCGGTCCCCGCGTGCTCGAACAACGCGCGACCCCGGCCGATCGGACGCCGCCGCCGAAACCCGTGATACCCGCCTGGCAGCACACCCCTGGTCGCACCCACCTCGCGATAGGTGAACGGTGGCCCGTTGAGCGCATTCTCCATACGTCGATCTTCACCTCTCACGGTGCCGCCCGCCAGACGGATCGCCCTCCAGCGTCGCTGTGGGGGCTATCGGGGTGCGTTCACCGCCCGAATGCCGGATGAAAGGGGCGGTGGGGACCGACGCCGTCTCGCGCGCCTGACAGCGTCGAAGGAGCCTGACCCTGCACCTCCGCGAACAACCTCGGCTCGCGCGCCGCCGGGGAGAGTCTGCCCAGAATGTCGTCGACCATTCGTGGACGACGCGGACGCTCGCGGAAGGACCGGCTTCAGACGCACGGGAGTCAGATGGAGGAGTCCGAGCGGGTCCAGGTACTCGCGCCCGCGACGCCCGCTGCCCTCAGCACGCGCTCCCCAGTGCAGGCACGGGGTCGCGCAGCCCAGGTGACCGGACTGCAGCGTGCCGATCCGGGTGCCACGCCCGACTCGCCTGCCCACCGGAACGTCGGCGCTGACCGGCTCGTAGGTCGTGCGAAGGCCGCCGGGATGATCGATCGACACGACCGGTTTATCGGCCACGGTTGCGGCGAACACGACTATCCCGTCTCCTGCGGCCAGCACGGCCTGCCCCTCGTCTCCAGCCAGATCGACCCCACGATGCCCGGGCAGCCAGTTGTGCGCGGGTTTGTCGAAGCGTCGCACCACTGCGGGCCGCGGTTGTAGCGGCCAGCCGAACCGATTGTCGGGTGCCGCCATCGCCCTCGGCTCCATCGAGACGGCCGCGAGGATGCCGAGCCCCAGCACCGGCGCGAGACGCCGACATACCGGCATACCGTTCGACAGAGTCATCGCAGCCGAGTCGGGACTGCCGAGAAAGCTGCCCCGGTTATGGATGAGGATTCGGCCGGATGACGCGAGGAGACCTGCGATGACGGAGAGCCGGTACCAGGCTGGTCGGCTTCGGCACCGGTATCGGACTGCCGGAACCGGAGCGGCGCGCGGCGCAGCAGGCCCGGAACGGACGAAAGGCAGACCGATACCGCGCACACCCCGAGCGTGGGTTCCGCGAGGTACGAATCGGCTGCGACCGGCGGCGCCGAGACGACGCCGAGGAAGAACAACAGCGGGATGAGCAAGGTCGTCAACGCGGAGATCGGTTTCATGCCTCCTACTCTGGTGCGGCGCAGATTCCCGGGGCGGCTCGATGCGCAAAATGTGGATAACCTGACCGGCTGTGAAAATCCAGTGTTCCGCCTGGTCGAAGCCTTTGGATCGGACCGATTTAGATCTCGAGGCCCGCAGGCCGTAAACTTGGCGGGCGGTCTGTGCACGCACGGACCGACTTCGCGCGCCACCCGTGCCTGTTCGTGACGGCGCTGTCCGAGAGAGCTCAACCAGTTTTCGGGTTCTCGGCAGCGTATTCGCCGACAGGGAATCGCCGGCTGGTCCCACCCTCGCGGTCGGGTCCGACGATTTGGCGGCGCCAGGGCAGCGGATCGCCGATTCGCTGCGTCAACCGGCAAACGAAAGAGAGATACGAGAGCCATGGCTGTCGTAACCATGAAGCAGCTGCTCGACAGCGGCGCGCACTTCGGGCACCAGACGCGGCGCTGGAACCCGAAGATGAAGCGGTTCATCTTCACCGACCGCAACGGCATCTACATCATCGACCTGCAGCAGACGCTGACCTACATCGACAAGGCCTACGAGTTCGTCAAGGAGACCGTCGCCCACGGTGGCACCGTCCTGTTCGTCGGTACCAAGAAGCAGGCCCAGGAATCGATCGCGGCCGAGGCGACCCGGGTCGGGATGCCGTACGTCAACCAGCGCTGGCTCGGTGGCATGCTCACCAACTTCTCCACCGTGCACAAGCGCCTGCAGCGCCTCAAGGAGCTCGAGGCGATGGAGCAGACCGGTGGCTTCGAGGGTCGCACCAAGAAGGAAATCCTCATGCTGACGCGTGAGATGAACAAGCTGGAGCGCACCCTCGGCGGTATCCGCGACATGCAGAAGGTGCCCTCGGCCATCTGGGTCGTCGACACCAACAAGGAGCACATCGCCGTCGGCGAGGCGCGCAAGCTGAACATCCCGGTCATCGCGATCCTGGACACCAACTGCGACCCCGACCTGGTCGACTACCCCATCCCGGGTAACGACGACGCGATCCGCTCCGCTGCCTTGCTGACCAAGGTCGTCGCCTCCGCGGTGGCCGAGGGCGTGCAGGCACGCGCCGGTCTGTCCGCGGGCGACCAGAAGCCGGAAGCGGGTGCCGGCGAGCCGCTGGCCGAGTGGGAGCAGGAGCTGCTCGCGCAGGCCGCCCCCGATGCCGCCGAGACCGCGGCCGAGACCTCGGCCGAGGCCTGAGACTCGTAATCACGGTGGCGTGAGCGACGGTCCCGGAAGCGGCAGCGTGCGCGACCGCGGAGGGGGCCTGCGAAGGCCGCAATTCAGACAGTGTTTCGGCGGCGATCACGAGCGAGTGCCATCGTGGTCGCCGCTGTCAAGAACTCACACTTCCCAAAGGAGGCTCGCCGAGAATGGCGAACTACACCGCTGCCGATGTGAAGCGGCTCCGGGAGCTGACCGGCTCCGGCATGATGGACTGTAAGAACGCGCTGGCCGAGACCGACGGTGACTTCGACAAGGCCGTCGAGCTGCTGCGCATCAAGGGCGCCAAGGACGTCGGCAAGCGTGCCGAGCGGACCACCGCCGAAGGCCTCGTCGTCGCCAAGGACGGCGTCATGGTCGAGATCAACTCCGAGACCGACTTCGTTGCGAAGAACGCGGAGTTCCAGCAGTTGGCCGAGCAGGTCGTCGCCGCGGCGGCGACCGCAAAGCCCGCCGACTTGGCGACCCTGAAGGCCCTGGACCTGGGCGGCCGGACGGTCGACGAGGCCGTGCAGGCGCTCGCCGCGAAGATCGGCGAGAAGCTGGAGCTGCGCCGGGTGATCTCGCTGGACGGCCCGGTCGCCACCTACCTGCACAAGCGTGCTTCGGACCTGCCGCCCGCCGTCGGCGTGCTGGTCGAGTACACCGGTGAGGGCGACGCCGCCGCCGAGGCCGCCCGCGCCGCGGCCATGCAGGTCGCCGCGCTCAAGGCCAAGTACGTGACCCGCGACGAGGTTCCGGCCGACATCGTGGAGAACGAGCGCCGCATCGCCGAGCAGACCGCTCGCGAGGAGGGCAAGCCCGAGGCCGCGCTGCCGAAGATCACCGAAGGTCGCGTGAACGGCTTCTTCAAGGACGTCGTCCTGCTGGAGCAGTCGTCGGTCACCGATTCCAAGAAGACCGTCAAGGCTCTGCTGGACGAGGCGGGTGTCACCGTGACGCGCTTCGCTCGCTTCGAGGTCGGCGCGAACTAGTCGCCGCACCCCAGCGTGCAGGCCCCCCGACAACCGAGTGAACGCCGGTTGACGGGGGGCCTTCTGCTGCCGCTCGAACCGAATAAGGCAGGATAGGTGCCGCTCCGCCTTGTTCTACGTCGCAGGCGCTTGCCGTGAGCACCGAATCGCCGCAAGAACGACAATCCATCGCCGAAGGAGACTGCAGACCCATGATGGACCCGGGGACCGATCGCCCAGGATATCGGCGGGTGCTGCTCAAACTGGGCGGCGAGATGTTCGGCGGAGGCAAGGTCGGGCTGGATCCGGATGTCGTGCAGACGGTCGCTGAGCAGATCGCCGAGGTGGTCGCCACCGGAGTCCAGGTGGCCGTGGTGATCGGCGGCGGCAACTTCTTTCGGGGTGCCGAGCTGGAAGAGCGTGGCATGGAGCGCGCCCGCTCCGACTATATGGGCATGCTCGGCACAGTCATGAACAGCCTTGCGCTGCAAGACTTTCTGCAGCAGCAGGGGGTGGACACCCGGGTGCAGACGGCGATCACCATGGGGCAGGTCGCCGAGCCCTATCTCCCGCTGCGCGCCAAGCGGCATCTGGAGAAGGGGCGCGTGGTCATCTTCGGTGCGGGCATGGGCATGCCGTATTTCTCCACCGACACCACCGCCGCGCAACGTGCCTTGGAGATCGGCGCGGACGTGGTCCTGATGGCCAAAGCGGTCGACGGCGTGTTCACTGCCGACCCGCGCGTCGACGAGACCGCGACGATGTACTCCGAGATCACCCACAAGGAGGTCATCGAGCGCGACCTCAAGGTCGCCGACGCAACGGCCTTCAGCCTGTGCATGGACAACCAGATGCCCATTCTGGTGTTCAATTTGTTGACCAAGGGCAATATCGCCCGCGCGGTCGCCGGTGAGAAGATCGGGACATTGGTTAGGTCCTGATACCGCAGACCGCGGATCATGACATGACGACGCTGTGGAGGAAACGGTCGTGATTGAAGAAGCGCTCTTCGACGCCGAGGAGAAGATGGAAAAGGCCGTCTCGGTGGCGAAGGACGATCTCGGAACCATTCGCACGGGCCGGGCGAATCCGGGCATGTTCTCCCGGGTCGTCATCGACTACTACGGTTCGCCGACCCCGATCACCCAGGTGTCCAGCATCACGGTGCCGGAGCCGCGCATGGTCGTGATCAAGCCGTACGAGGCGAGTCAGCTCGGACCGATCGAGACCGCGATCCGCAACTCGGACCTCGGGGTCAACCCGACCAACAACGGGGACATCATCCGGATCTCGGTGCCACAGCTGACCGAGGAGCGCCGCCGCGAATTGGCCAAACAGGCCAAGGGCAAGGGGGAGGACGCCAAGGTCGCCATCCGCAACGTCCGCCGCAAGGCCATGGACGAGCTGGCGCGTATCCAGAAAGACGGCGAGGCGGGGGAGGACGAGGTGGGGCGCGCCGAGAAGGAACTCGACAAGACCACCGCCAAGTATGTCGGACAGATCGATGAACTGGTGAAGCACAAGGAAGCCGAACTGCTCGAGGTCTGACGCCGAGCGGCGGCACGAGGACCCGGTCGGAGTCCGGTTGGCGCGCGAAGCCGAGGGCCGGAGGGTGCCGCCAGGGAAACCGGCGGCATGAGCGGGCGGCTTGCGTAACCGCGCCGCGATCGTGGCCTGTGGCGCACAGCGGAGGGCCCGCCCGGGCGGGGGATGAACGGAACGACGAGTGAGCGACGGGACAATCGTGGCCGAGAACGCCGCCGCGACCGGTGCGGCCGAGGAGCCGCCGGTGAACGGTAGAGCCGATGCCAGGCAAGAGCACGCGCACCAGGCCGGCACGTCCGAACCTCTGGTCACGTCCGCGGGCGATACAGTGGCCGCCCATCCCGACCCGGCGCCGAACGGTTCGCGGGCGGGCCGCAATCTGCCGGCCGCGCTGAGCGTCGGCTTCGGACTCGGCTTATCCCTGATCGCGATCCTGCTGTTCGTGCCGAAGGTATTCATCGGCGTCGCGGCGGCCGCGGTGGGCGTGGCCACCTGGGAGGTTGCCAAGCGGCTGCGCGAAGCGGATGTGCTCGTTCCCCGGGTGCCGCTGATCGTCGGCGGACAGGCGGTGTTCTGGCTCGGCTGGCCGTACGGCGCGGGCGGCGTCACGGGTGCGTTCGCCGCCACCGCACTGATCTGCATGGCGTGGCGGTTGTTCGACCACGGTCTGCGAACCGCGCCGCGAAACTTCTTGCGCGACACCGCCATCACGGTCTTCACCCTGGCCTGGATCCCGCTGCTCGCCTCGTTCGCGACCCTGCTGCTGCTCGAGCCGGACGGCAACCTGCGAGTGCTGACGTTCATGATCCTGGTGGTCTGCTCGGATGTCGGCGGCTACGTGGCGGGCGTGCTGTTCGGCAAGCATCCGATGGTGCCCTCGATCAGCCCGAAGAAGTCCTGGGAAGGGTTCGGCGGCTCGCTGGTGTTCAGCGTGATCGGTGGTCTGCTGACGGTGACGTTGCTGCTGGACGCGAACTCGATGATCGGCGTGGTCCTCGGCGTGGGCTTGGTGCTGGTGGCGACCTGCGGTGATCTCATCGAATCGCAGATCAAGCGCGATCTCGGCATCAAGGACATGGGTACCCTGCTGCCTGGCCACGGCGGCATCATGGACCGCCTCGACTCCATGCTGCCTTCGGCGTTCTTTTCCTGGTTGGTGCTGTCCACCCTGCTCTGAGCGGTCAGCGTTGTTTGGCCCGGCGGCGCAGCTGCAGAATGCGTACACCGCCGACCGATGCCATGACCAGCGCGCCGCCGATCACCGACAGCAGCACCGTGACACCGAGCGGCAGCGAGAAGTCCCAAAAGAACAGGTGCACCTGCACCTGATCGAGATTCTGCAGGATGAAGATCAGCAACACGACCAGGATCAGGACGCCGACGACCAACCCCGTCCAGGCGTAGCCGGCCCGCGAGGACAGCGACTTCCCGGCGGCGGCCGGGCGCTCGGACGCACGGTCCGGCCGGCCTGTGCGTGGGTGCGCCAGGTCCGGGTCGGGCTCCGGCGTGTGGTCAGAGTGGGCGGACATGATTCGATCATTGCCGACCGCTATCACGGGCGCAGGGATTTCATCGCATCGAACCGGGCATGTCGGGCCGACGGCGCAGTGGTTCGCGTAGATGGGACAATGGAGCAACTATGACGGTCTCTCTGCCCCTCGTTTTCGATGCGCCGCGCCGCGGCATGCCGCCGCGTCACCTGGCCGACCTCGATGCCGACGGTAGGCGCGCGGCTGTCGAGGAGCTGGGCCTGCCGAAGTTCCGCGCCGATCAGATCGCCCGGCAGTACTACGCGCGATTGCAGGCGGATCCGGCGCGGATGACCGATCTGCCGGCCGCTGTGCGCGAGAAGATCGGCGAGGCGCTGTTCCCGCCGCTGCTGAGCGTGGTCAAGCACGTGGCATGCGATGCCGGGGAAACCCGGAAGACGTTGTGGCGCGCGGGCGATGGCACGCTCCTGGAGAGCGTTCTGATGCGCTATCCCGACCGCTCTACCCTGTGTATTTCCAGCCAGGCGGGTTGCGGCATGGCGTGCCCGTTCTGCGCCACCGGCCAGGGCGGACTGAATCGGAACCTGTCCACCGCCGAGATCGTCGACCAGGTACGCGCCGCCGCCGCCGCGCTGCGTGACGGGGAAGTGGCGGGCGGCCCGGGCCGGTTGTCCAACATCGTTTTCATGGGTATGGGCGAGCCGCTGGCCAACTACAAGCGTGTGGTCGCCGCGGTTCGCCGGATCACCTCACCCGCGCCGGACGGTCTCGGCATCTCCCAGCGCAACGTCGTGGTCTCCACGGTGGGCCTGGCCCCCGCCATCCGCAAGCTGGCCGACGAGGGATTGTCGGTCACACTGGCGGTCTCGCTGCACACCCCCGACGACGAACTTCGCGACACGCTTGTTCCGGTCAACAATCGCTGGCCGGTCGCCGAAGTGCTCGATGCCGCCCGCTACTACGCCGATACGACGGGCCGCCGCGTATCGGTCGAGTACGCGCTCATCCGCGACATCAACGACCAGCCGTGGCGCGCGGACCTGCTCGGCGCGAAGCTGCACAAGGCTCTCGGCTCCCGCGTGCACGTCAATGTCATCCCGCTCAACCCGACCCCGGGCTCGAAATGGGACGCCAGCCCCAAACCGGTCGAGCAGGAGTTCGTCCGGCGCGTGAACGCACAGGGCGTGCCCTGCACGGTCCGCGACACCCGCGGCCAGGAAATCGCCGCGGCCTGCGGGCAATTGGCCGCGGAGAACTGAATCGTTCTCCGGTCGGGAGCCGTGTGCCCTAGCCGCGGTTCTTCGCCGGACGGTTCGTGGCGGCGCGGCGTTCGGCTTTCTTCGCCTCGAGGCGCGCGTTCTCCGCGCGGACCGCGGCGTAGCTCTCGCGTTCGCGAAGCAACCACTCCGGGGGGTCGGCAAGCAGGACGCCGATCTCCTCGGCAGTGAGTGCGTCGGGCACCTGGGCGCGGGCCAGACCGGCGTTGGAGATGCCGAGTTTGCGGGACACCACATCACGGGGGAACGGTCCGTTGCGGCGCAGCTCGGTGAGCCATTCGGGCGGGTCGCTTTGCCATGCGTCGAGCTGTGTGCGGGAGATCGGCGCGCTGCGGAACTCCTCTGGCGCGGCCGGAAGATAGATGCCGAGTTTGTTCGCCGCCGTCAGCGGCTTCATTGTCTGCGGTTTCTTATCCGGGCTCACCGATACAGTCTAATGGGCGCCCGCAGCCGAATTCCGCGCGCGGTCTCGTGCCGGATCGAGCCGAGGCCAGGAAGCCGCGCGTGCGGTCCCGACGCCTGCGGTGGCATACGCTGGCACGAGTGAGCAGGTTGGAGTCGATCGATGTGGTGCGCCTGCGCTGGTTCGTCGCGGTTGCGCAGGAACTGCATTTCGCGCGCGCGGCGAAGTCGCTGCATATCTCCCGTCAGAAGTTGAGCCATGCCGTCATCGACTTGGAAAACGAGCTCGGGACCAAGCTTTTCGTGCCGGGTGCGCAGCCGACGCAGCTCACCGGCGACGGGCGGGACTTGCTGGAGCGGGCGCGGGTGATCATCGCGTGCGCGGAATCGGCGGCCGACGAGCGGACGGTGGCCCCGGCCGTTCTCCGGGTCGGCTTCGTGCCCGGTGTCACCGTCTCGAAGTGGACGAGGATCTGGGCCGAGCGGTTCCCCGAGACCCCACTCGAAGTCATCGCACTGGCCCAGGCCGACCAAGAAGCGGCACTGCGGGAGGGACGCGCCGACATGTGTTTCGTCCGGCTGCCGATCGACCGCACCGGCATGAGCGCCATTCCGCTCTACCGGGAGCTCCCGGTCGCGGTGGTGCAGAAGGACCATCCGATCTCGGTGTTCGACGAGGTGCGCCGGGCCGACCTGGCCGATGAACACCTCCAGGACACCTCGGACGTCGATGCTGTCGCCGGTGCGCTGGAACTGGTCGCCGCGGCCGGTGGGGCGGCCATCGTGCCGCATTCGCTCGCTCGATTGCACCACCGTCGCGACCTGGTCTACCGCACGCTGGTCGATGTCGCCGAGACGGAGATCGCCCTGGCCTGGCCCGCCGACCGCAACACGGACATGGTCGAGGATTTCATCGGCGTGGTGCGCGGCCGGTCCGAGCGCAGTTCGCGCGCTCCCGCGCGCGCCGGCAACGCGGAAGTTCCGCGAAAGTCGTCCACCGCCCGGTCAGGCGGCCGCTCGACTTCCGCGAAGAAGTCCGGCCGGCGACGCGGGCGGTAGTCGAGCGGTCAGCCTTTGCAGACCCGGTTGAGTTCGTCGGTCGCGGGGTCCAGGTTGGTGATCTTGTCGTCGGTGAGGGCGTGGGCGTAAGCGATGATGGCATCCTTCTCCGCGCCCCGGGCGTCGATTGCGGAGAGCTTGGCAGCGAGGGACTGCTGCACGGTCGGGTCCAGGTTGCCACCCGACTCGGCGATGGCGGCGTTGATCGCGTCGACAGCCGCGCCGCACGCCGGTGACTGTGCGTGGGCGGGCGCCGCGGGCAGCAGGAGCAGCGAGCCGATGGCGCCCACCGAGAGCAAGGCGGCCGAACAAGTCTTGATCATTACGTCCTAAAGATCGTGCGAACGGGACCGGGTCGGCGACCCGGCAGGGACGCGGACCCCGGACGCACACAGTACCGGGGGGAACGCCCGCGGTACAGGACGAATGAAATTGTGCGAGAAGACTTTTCGGACGGCGGATCTAGCGCGGCTTGTTCTGCAACCACGAATCGCGAACCAGGATGCCCACGATCGCGGCGGCGAAACCGACCAGGAAGAGGTCCTCGACCCGGCCGCTGTGGTTGCCGATCAGCATGGCCAACAGGATCAGCGCGACGATCCAGCCGGCGGTCCGGAAGGTGCGCCGCGACTCGCCGCTCCAACCCCAGGCGGCGGAGGGAACTTCGGCGGGGTCCACTCGAGTGACGATGCCGCGTTCGGTGTCGGCGTGTTCGAGTTCCGTGGCGGCCACGATCGCTCCTTAGCTGTCTCATACCGGGATCCCGGTACGCACTCGACGAGTTACTGCTGGATATCGTGACATACGACGGCGCGTCGTTGTAAGTCGGCATGAGTGCTCAGGTCCGGAAGGCGGCGGCGAAGTGCGACCACGGCGGGCTCCACTCATGTGCGTGCGGGCACAGCCAATGCGCATGGCGGGCACAGCCCGTGCGCGTCGGACGCGTTCTCGGCGGTAGGCCAGAATGAAGTCGTGTCCGACATCGTCAGAGTCCTGCTGCTGGGTAGCACCGGATCCATCGGTACCCAAGCCCTCGAGGTGATCGCCGCCAATCCGGATCGGTTCGAGGTGGTGGGACTCGCCGCGCGCGGCGGGAACACCGAGTTGCTCGCCGCCCAGATGGCTGCCACCGGAACGCGCAACGTCGCCGTCGCCGATCCGAACGCGGCACGCCGGCTGGACCTGCCCCTGGGAGGTCCAGGGGCCGTGACCGAGCTGGTGCGCCGCACCGACGCGGACGTCGTGCTGAACGCCCTGGTCGGCTCGCTCGGGCTGGAGCCGACGCTCGCCACCCTCGAGTCGGGCACACGACTGGCCCTGGCGAACAAGGAGTCATTGGTCGCGGGAGGTTCCCTGGTGACACGTGCGGCCGCTCCCGGCCAGATCGTGCCCGTCGACTCCGAGCATTCCGCGCTGGCGCAGTGTCTACGTGGCGGGCGCGCCGACGAGGTCGACCGACTGGTGCTGACCGCCTCCGGCGGCCCGTTCCGTGGCTGGACCGCGGACATGCTCGAATCCGTCGATCCTGCCGAGGCCAAGGCGCATCCCACCTGGTCGATGGGCCTGATGAACACGCTGAACTCGGCTTCGCTGGTGAACAAGGGACTCGAGCTGATCGAGACGCACCTGCTGTTCGGCATCCCCTACGACCGCATCGACGTCACCGTGCACCCGCAGTCGATCGTGCACTCGATGGTCACCTTCACCGACGGCTCGACACTCGCCCAGGCCAGCCCGCCGGACATGAAGCTCCCCATCGCACTGGCCCTCGGCTGGCCCGACCGCGTGCCCGGCGCTGCTTCGGCCTGCGATTTCGGTTCCGCGGCTACCTGGACGTTCGAGCCGGTCGACAATGAAGTCTTCCCGGCCGTCGAGCTGGCTCGCGCGGCCGGGCAGGCAGGCGGCAGCGTCACCGCGGTCTATAACGCCGCGAACGAGGTGGCGGTACAGGCTTTCCTGGACGGCGCCATTCGCTTCCCACAGATCGTGCGGACGGTCGCTGCCGCGGTCGAGGCGGCCGAGCGGTGGCACGCTGAACCGGATTCGCTCGACGAGGTCCTCGCCGCCGACTCCTGGGCGCGCGAATTCGCCGCCGCCCTGGTCCGTCGCTGAACGGGCGATCGGATCGGACTCGCGGGGCGACGGCGTCCTGGCACACTGAAGACATCGGGTCGACCGGTGTCCCATTAGGGTGATCAACGTGCTCGCGGCCAGGAGCGGACGCGTGCGTGCGGGATATTCGAGCTGCGCAAACGCAGGAGGGCTGTAGAGCAAATGGTGTTCACGTTGGGTTTCGTGTTGTTCGCGTTAGGCATCACGCTGTCGATCGCGCTGCACGAATGTGGGCACATGTGGACCGCCCAGGCGACCGGAATGAAGGTGCGGCGATACTTCATCGGCTTCGGACCGCGGGTCTTCTCGTTCCGTCGCGGCGAAACCGAATACGGCCTGAAGGCGCTCCCGCTCGGCGGCTTCTGCGACATCGCGGGCATGACCGCCATGGACGAGCTGCGCCCGGAGGAGCTCGATCGCGCCATGTACCGCCAGGCCACCTGGAAGCGGCTGCTGGTCATGTCCGGCGGTATCGCGATGAACTTCGTGCTCGGCTTCATCCTGATCGTGGTGCTCGCCGTCGGCTGGGGGCTGCCGAACCTGACCGAGCCGCCTGCCACGGCGCTGGGTGAGATGAGCTGCGTGCCGCGGCAGACTCCGGATGGCTCCACCGAGCCGTGCACCGGTACCGGTCCGGCGCAGCGCGCCGGATTACAGCGTGGTGACATCGTCAGGGCGGTCAACGGCGTCAAGGTGGACACCTGGCGGCAGTTCCAGGCCGAAACCCAGAAGCAGAATGGCCCGTTCGACTACCTTGTCGAACGGGCAGGCCGCACCCTCAGCATTTCGGTGACACCCGAGCGTGTGCTGCGCTATCCGGAGGGCGGCGGCGCGGGACGCGAAGTCGGCGCCGTCGGCGTGGCGCCGGATCGCTACGAGCCCGTGCAGTACAACGTTTTGACCGCGATCCCCGCCGCGGGTGCGTTCACCGGGGACATGTTCGTGCGCACCGTGGATTCGCTGACCCAGATGCCCGCCAAGGTGTCGTCGCTGTGGGTCGCGGTCACCGGCGGCGAGCGTGATCCGGAAACCCCGGTCAGCGTGTACGGCGCCAGCAAGATCGGCGGTGAGACCGCCGAACGCGGCTACTGGAACATCTTCATCCTGGTGCTGGCCAGCCTGAACTTCTTCCTCGGCGTGTTCAACTTGCTCCCGCTGCTGCCGTTGGACGGCGGCCATATCGCGGTGGTGGTCTACGAGAAGATCCGCAACACCATTCGCGGCTGGAAGGGTATGGCACCCGGCGCGCCGGTGAACTACCTGAAGTTGCTGCCCGTTACTTACGTTTTCGTGGTACTGGGCGGCGCATACATGCTGCTCACCCTGGCTGCCGACATCGTCAATCCGATCAAGCTGTTCTGAGCGGGGTCGTGCGCCGGGCGGCTGGGTTCGCGACGTAGTCTGGCGCGGTCGGCCGGGAAAGCGTTGTCGCTGCTGTCACAGGGTGGCCGTAGTGGGCCAAGGCTAGACTCGGCACCGAATGGGCCGAACACGAGGAAAGTAGGCAGCCGAAGGTGACCAGCACAATCGGACTGGGCATACCGACCGCCCCCGCGGCCGTGCTCGCGTCCCGGCGCAAGACCCGCCAGCTGATGGTGGGCAATGTCGGGGTGGGCAGCGATCACCCGATCTCGGTGCAGTCCATGACCACGACCAAGACGCACGATGTGAACGCCACCTTGCAGCAGATCGCGGAACTGACCGCGTCGGGCTGCGACATCGTGCGGGTGGCCTGCCCGCGTCAGGAGGACGCGGACGCGCTGGCCACGATCGCGCGGAAATCTCAGATCCCGGTGATCGCCGACATCCATTTCCAGCCCCGCTACATCTTCGCGGCGATCGACGCCGGGTGTGCGGCGGTCCGCGTCAACCCCGGCAATATCAAGGAGTTCGACGGCCGGGTCGCAGAGGTCGCCAAGGCCGCGGGCGCCGCGGGCATCCCGATCCGGATCGGCGTGAACGCCGGTTCGCTGGACAAGCGAATGATGGAGAAGTACGGCAAGGCCACGCCGGAGGCGCTGGTCGAGTCGGCGCTGTGGGAGGCGAGCCTGTTCGAGGAGCACGGGTTCGGCGATATCAAGATCTCGGTCAAGCACAACGACCCAGTGATCATGGTGGAGGCCTACCGTCAGTTGGCCGCGCAGTGCGACTACCCGCTGCACCTCGGTGTGACCGAGGCGGGTCCGGCGTTCCAGGGCACGATCAAGTCGGCGGTGGCGTTCGGTGCGCTGCTGGCCGAAGGCATCGGCGACACCATCCGGGTGTCGCTGTCCGCACCGCCCGCCGAGGAGGTCAAGGTCGGCGGGCAGATCCTGCAGTCGTTGAACCTGCGCCCGCGCAAGCTGGAGATCGTGTCCTGCCCGTCGTGTGGGCGCGCGCAGGTGGATGTGTACACCCTGGCCAACGAGGTGACGGCCGGTCTGGAGGGTATGGAGGTACCGCTGCGGGTGGCCGTGATGGGCTGCGTGGTGAACGGGCCCGGCGAGGCACGCGAAGCCGATCTCGGTGTGGCCTCCGGAAACGGCAAGGGCCAGATCTTCGTCAAGGGCGAGGTCATCAAGACCGTCCCGGAGGCGAAGATCGTCGAAACGCTCATCGAAGAGGCGATGCGGATCGCCGAGGATATGGGCGCGGACGCGGCCGCCGGCGAACCGGTCGTCACGGTCGGCTGAGCAAAACGAGCCGACCTGGGCTTTCGGCGTAGCCATACCGGATGGCGCCGGTTCGTGGCAGGCTGTCACCGTGCGGAGTCTGCTGGAGCCGGCGCGACGGGCTAAATATGTCCCTGCGCGGCAGCTCGCGAATCGAGACCTGGCGCAAGCGCTGCGGGTGCTGGATGCCGATCCGGTGGCGTCGTGCATGGTTGCCGCCCGACTGCAGGAGTTCGGCATCGATACCGCGCGTGGCCAGGGTGAGCTGTGGGCCAGGGGCCGTCCGTCCGAGTCGCTGTGCTTCTCGGGGGCGAATCTGGTGCCGTTGCTGGGTAATCGAGATGCGCTGCGCGCCTTCGCCGACCGGGCGCTGCGCTGGCCGCGCGTCTGTTCCTCGGTGGTGGGCCGCAGGGAGCTGGCGTTGCCGTTGTGGGAGATGCTGGCCGGTCATTGGGGTCCCGAACGGGAACTGCGCGGGGAACAACCGCTGCTCGCGCTCGCCCAGCCGCCGCTGGCCACGCCCGACTCGGCAGTTCGCCGGGTACGGCCAGCCGAAATCGATCGCTACCTCTCGGCCGCGATCGCCATGTTCATCGAGGAGGTCGGTGTCGATCCCCGCGCGGGCGATGGCGGGCGCGGCTACCGCCGCCGCATTCAGAGCCTGATCGAATCGGGTCGCGCGTGGGCCCGATTCGAGGACGGCGAAGTCGTTTTCAAGGCCGAAGTGGGCTCGCTGTCCCAGCGTACCGGCCAGATCCAGGGCGTTTGGGTGCATCCGGACCATCGGGGGAAGGGCCGCGGCACCGCGGGCACCGCGGCGGTCGCGAGCGCGGTGGTCGCCTCCGGCCGCATCGCCAGCCTGTACGTGAACGACTACAACGCCGTCGCCCGCCGCGCCTACAGCCGGGTCGGGTTCCGGCAGATCGCGACCTTCGCCACCGTCCTCGTCGACTGACCGCGCGTGCCCCTGCGGCGAATGCCGGAGTGCCGCAGGCATTTGCCGCCCGGGGACCACTACCATCGGTGCCGATGCCGACTCGGATGCTCCTCTCGCTCGCCCTCGCGGTGACCGCGGTGGCCGCCGTGGGCTGCGCGAGCCAGGCGCAGGGGCCGCTGCCGGCTGCGGACGCGTTCGTGAAAGCATTCGCCGAACGTCGGGTCGACGCCGCCGCCGAACTCACCAATTTGCCCGAGAAGGCAAGCGACGCATTGCGTTCCGCGTGGGGCCAGCTGCAGGCCGAGCAACTCGCCGCACGCACCGGCGCGGCACGAGTGACCGGTGACACGGCGACCGTCGACTACACCTACGAATGGCGTTTGCCCAAGAATCGAACCTGGAGCTACACGGGACAGTTGCAGATGGGCCGCAGCAATGGGCGGTGGATGGTCCGCTGGACCGCCGCCAACATCCATCCCCGGCTCGGCGACACCCAAACCATGGCGCTGCGCTCCAATCCGCCGCCGCGGGCGCGGGTCAACGAGCAGTCCGGTAGCGATGTGCTGGTGCCGGGCAAGGTGTCCCGGGTAGCCTTCGCCGCGGCGCAAGCACCCGACGCCGCCGCTGTGGCGACGACCCTGGCCGCGGCCCTGAACCGGTTCGACAAATCACTGACCCCGGATTCGATCCTCGGCGCGGCGAAGGCCGCTGCCGGAGGCTACACCGTCGCGCTGCTCGATCAGAACGAATCGAGTCAGGTGACCACCGATCTCATCGGACTGCCCGGCGTCACGCTGACCCAGCAGTGGGACCTGGTCGCCACCGACCGCTATTTCGCGCGGGATCTGCTCGCCCAGGTGCGCAAGACAGTGATCGCGGAGGTGGATGGCAGGGCGGGTTGGAGCGTGGTCAGTATGAACGCGAACGGCGCCGACACCGACGTACTCACCGAAGTGCCGTCACAACCTGCGCCGTCGTTCTCGCTCAGCATCGACCGCAATGTGCAGAATGCCGCACAGCGCGCCGTGGACGCGCCTACCGAGCAAACCATGATGGTGGTGCTGCGCCCGTCCACCGGCGCGATCCTGGCGGTGGCGCAGAACATGGCCGCCGACCGGGACGGTCCGATCGCGACGATCGGCCAGTACCCGCCCGGCTCGGTGTTCAAGACGGTCACCGCGGCCGCGGCGATGTCGACCGGTCTGGCCACCCCCGACACGGTGCTGCCGTGTCCGAGCCGAATCAACATCGGGGAGCGGACCATCCCCAACTACAACCTGTTCACGGTCGGCAACGTGCCGATGATCACCGCATACGAGCGGTCCTGCAATACGTCGTTCGCCAAACTCGCCAGCGATTTGCCCAGCTCCGCACTGCATGACGCCGCCGCGAAACTGGGTGTGGGGCCTGGCTATTCGGTGGTGGGTCTGCCGACCGCATCCGGTTCGGTGCCGCTGTCCACCGACCTGGTCCAGCGCACCGAAGACGGCATCGGCCAGGGCAAAGTCGTGGTCAGCCCGTTCGGTATGGCGCTCATGGCCGCGACCATCGCGCACGGCTCGGCGCCCGTGCCCTACCTGATCTCGGGTCGCCCCACGCGGATCGACGGCGACCGCCCAGCGCTCGCCCCCGAGGTGCTCGCAGGGTTGCGCTCGATGATGCGGAAGGTGGTCACGGGCGGCACGGCCGAGCGGATCGCCGACCAGGGTGCGGTGTACGGCAAGACGGGCGAGGCCGAAATCGACGGCGGGTCGCACTCCTGGTTCGTCGGCTTCCGCGGTGACATCGCGTTCGCCACACTGCTCGTCAATGGTGGTAGTTCCGACAATGCCGTCGCCGTGACACGGGACATGCTCGCCGCGTTGCCCGCCGGGTACTGAGGCCCGTGCGTTCCCACACCGGGACAACCCAGCACAGATGCTCGCGGTACCGGGAGCGGTCCAGTGGGTGCTGCGCCACGGCAACCATTTTCGACCGATACTTCACGGGTGCGCCCTCCTTCGTCGTAGCTGGTCCGCCGGGTGCGGTAGCGCTCAGTCCCGCGGTGCGATCAGCAGATGCTCCAGGCTGGTCGTCCGGTCGGAATACTCGTCGACGCCGATGACCGCGACGAATTCGCGATCACCGGCGCGCTGCTGGAGTGGACTCCATGACGTGGCGAGGTACCAACCCGCTCCAGCGGTGCCGTGCGGCCCCAGGCCGCCGCAAAAGATCCAGTATCGGTCGGGGTGCAGATGCGGGCTCGGGCGTACCCGAGCGATGACGCCGAAATTGCGGTCGCCCGTCGAGTCGTATTCGCTTCCGTCGATCAACCGCAGGCGTACCGGACGAGCGCCGTCTCCGGCGGCGTGGTCATGGATGGTGAAGAGCGGATGATCGACGGTCTCGAGGTACAGCAGGGTGCAGGCGTTGCCGATCAGCCCGAAGCTGATGTACGGCCGGTCGGAGCGGGCGACGATGTCACGATCGCTGCGGACGTCGGCTCGAATGCTGGTGTGTCGCTGAAGCAGCGAGAACATATACAGCAGTCCGCGCAGATCGTTCTCCGTCACAACCGATGGAACCTCGGCACCGGTCGGGTTCCCGAAGGGGAGGAGAATCCCCGCTGCTCTCAGTGCATCCGCGGACGGGCCGGTCAGCTCCAGTCGCGGGTACACCAGAGTCGTTCCCCGGGTAGTCATCTCGGTCCCGAGGAAGGCTTCGAGGTGAATGTCGGTGCCGGAAGAACTCACCCCGTGGGTTCGCGGGCCGGCTGGTGTGGAGTTGGCCATCTGAAACAATCCTTCAACGGTCCAGCCCGGGAACATTCTCTCCAGCACCCGGCAGTGATAGTCGCGCGGAAGCCCGATCATGCGACCTGACAACCACTGGTAGTACTGCGCCTTCGCCGGCCCATGACCCGGCGGAATGGGCGGGTCGAGCTGCGCCGCGCACCGGTCGTACGCGACGAGGAAATCCGGATGACTTTTGAGATGCCGCTCCGCCAGCAGCATCTTGAGTACGGTCGCCAACGAAAACCCCCTTAACCCCTGCAGCCTCCGTCCACGGTGTCGAAGGCTCTGTTGTATTCGCTCACCGCAACGAAACTGGGCCGCCGGCAAAAGCCTGCCGACGGCCCCAGCCGCATCAACCGTTGGACACAGGTGAAGTCGACTCCATTACTTATTCCTCCAGAGGTCGTGGCGATGTTCTGCACGGTGCCCGTCCCGGCGGGGAAGGCGGCCGCGATGTGTGGTGTCGGAGTCGACGGCGAGCGGGGCTGCCGGTGTGGCACTCGAGGTCGCTGCAGTAGCTGCGGTGAGTCCTGGACGGAGCCCATCGAAGAACCCCTTACCCTGCAGTGCCGCCTGTGTCCCGCGATTCCGCCGTCATCCCGTCAACCGCGACGCGGCTGGGCCGTCGGTAACAGCGCACCGACGGCCCAGCCAAATTATAGCCGTCAGACATAGGTGTAGTTGACGCCATTACTGGTGCCGGTCGCGGTGGTGGCGGTGACCTGGACGGTGCCCGTTCCCGCCGGGGATGTGGCCGTGACCTGCGTATCGGAGACGACGGTAACCCCGGTTGCCGGTGTGGCGCCGAAAGTGACCGCGGTGGTTCCGGTCAGTCCCTGTCCGGTGAGGGTGACCGCGGTCCCGCCTGCGCTGGTCCCGGAGGTCGGGCTGATCGAGGTCAGGTCCGGGACGTAGTCGAAGGAGACGCCATTGCTGGTGCCGGTGGGACCGGTGACGGTGACCTGGACGGTGCCGGTTCCCGCCGGGGATGTCGCCGTAATCTGCGTGTCGCTGACGACGGTGACTCCGGTTGCCGGTGTGGCGCCGAAGGTGATGGCGGTGGCTCCGGTGAAACCCTGGCCGGTGAGGGTGACCGAGGTCCCGCCCGAAGCAGGCCCGGACGTCGGGCTGATCGAGGTCAGGGCCGGGACGTAGTCGAAGGAGACGCCGCCGCTGGTGCCGCCCGGGGTGGTGACCGTGACCTGGACGGTGCCCGTTCCCGCTGGTGATGTGGCCGTTACCTGGGTGTCGGAGACCACGGTGACTCCGGTTGCGGGTGTGGCGCCGAAGGTGACGGCGGTGGCTCCGGTGAAACCCTGTCCGGTGAGGGTGACTGCGGTACCGCCGGAGGCGGGCCCGGACGTCGGGGTGATGGAGGTCAGCACCGGAACATAGGAGAAGGCCACGCCACCGCTGGTACCGGTCGGACCGGTGACCGTGACTTGGACGACGCCCGATCCTGCTGGTGATGTGGCGGTGATCTGGGTGTCGGAGACCACGGTGACTCCGGTTGCGGGTGTGCTGCCGAAGGTGACCGCGGTGGCTCCGGTGAAACCTTGGCCGGTGAGGGTGACCGCGGTCCCGCCGGAAGCGGACCCGGAGGTCGGAGCGATGGAAGTCAGGGCCGGGACGTAGTCGAAGGAGACGCCGCCGCTGGTCCCGCCCGGGGTGGTGACCGTGACTTGGACAGTGCCCGTTCCGGCCGGGGATGTGGCGGTGATCTGGGTGTCGGAGACGACGGTGACTCCGGTTGCCGGTGTGCTGCCGAAGGTGACCGCGGTGGCTCCGGTGAAACCTGCCCCGCTCAGGGTGACCGCGGTACCGCCGGAAGCGGACCCGGAGGTCGGGGCGATGGAGGTCAGGACCGGGACGTAGGCGAAGGCCACGCCGTTGCTGGTGCCGGTCGGACCGGTGACGGTGACCTGGACGACGCCCGATCCCGAAGGAGATGTGGCGGTGATCTGCGTATCGGAGACGACGACGACTCCCGTTGCCGGTGTGCTACCGAAGGTGACCGCGGTGGCTCCGGTGAAGCCTTGCCCGGTGAGGGTGACCGCGGTGCCGCCGGAGGCGGGCCCGGACGCCGGGCTGATCGAGGTCAGGACCGGGACGTAGGCGAAGGAGACGCCGCCGCTGGTACCGCCCGGGGTGGTGACGGTGACCTGGACGGTGCCGGTTCCGGCCGGGGATGTGGCGGTGATCTGGGTGTCGGAGACCACGACGACTCCGGTTGCCGGTGTGGCGCCGAAGGTGACGGCGGTGGCTCCGGTGAAGCCCTGGCCGGTGAGGGTGACCGCGGTCCCGCCGGAAGCAGGCCCGGAGGTCGGAGCGATGGAAGTCAGGACCGGGACGTAGGCGAAGGCCACGCCGTTGCTGGTGCCGGTCGGACCGGTAACGGTGACCTGGACGACACCCGCTCCCGAAGGAGATGTGGCCGTGATCTGCGTATCGGAGACGACGACGACTCCGGTTGCCGGTGTGGCGCCGAAGGTGACGGCGGTGGCTCCGGTGAAGCCCTGCCCGGTCAGGGTGACCGCGGTGCCTCCCGAAGCTGACCCGGACGCTGGGCTGATCGACGTCAGCACCGGAACATAGGCGAAGGCCACGCCGTTGCTGGTGCCGTTCGGACCGGTAACGGTGACTTGGACGGTGCCGGTTCCGGCCGGTGATGTGGCTGTTATCTGGGTGTCGGAGACGACGGTGACTCCCGTTGCGGGTGTGCTACCGAAGGTGACGGCGGTGGCTCCGGTGAAACCTTGGCCGGTGAGGATGACCGCAGTTCCGCCCGAAGCAGGCCCCGACGCCGGGCTGATCGAGGTCAGGGCCGGGACGTAGGCGAAGGCCACGCCGTTGCTGGTGCCGGTCGGACCGGTGACGGTGACCTGGACGGTGCCGGTTCCGGCCGGGGATGTGGCGGTGATCTGGGTGTCGGAGACGACGACGACTCCGGTTGCCGGTGTGGCGCCGAAGGTGACGGCGGTGGCTCCGGTGAAGCCTTGGCCGGTGAGGGTGACGGCGGTCCCGCCTGAAGCGGGCCCGGACGCTGGGACGATGGAGGTCAGGACCGGAACATAGGCGAAGGCCACGCCGTTGCTGGTGCCGGTCGGACCGGTAACGGTGACCTGGACGACACCCGATCCCGAAGGAGATGTGGCCGTGATCTGCGTATCGGAAACGACGGTGACCCCGGTTGCGGGTGTGCTACCGAAGGTGACGGCGGTGGCTCCGGTGAAGCCTTGGCCGGTGAGGGTGACGGCGGTCCCGCCGGAGGCGGGCCCGGACGCCGGGGCGATGGAGGTCAGCACCGGAACATAAGAGAAGGCCACGCCACCGCTGGTGCCGCCCGGGGTCGTGACGGTGACCTGGACGGTGCCCGTTCCAGCTGGTGATGTGGCCGTGATTTGCGTGTTGGAGACGACGGTGACCCCGGTTGCGGGTGTGCTACCGAAGGTGACGGCAGTGGCTCCAGTGAAGCCCTGGCCGGTGAGGGTGACCGCGGTCCCGCCTGAAGCAGGCCCCGACGCCGGGACGATGGAGGTCAGCACCGGGACGTAGGCGAAGGCCACACCATTGCTGGTACCGGTCGGACCGGTGACCGTGACCTGGACGACGCCCGATCCCGAGGGGGATGTGGCCGTGATCTGGGTATCGGAAACCACAATGACTCCGGTTGCCGGTGTGGCGCCGAAGGTGACGGCGGTGGCTCCGGTGAAACCCTGGCCGGTGAGGGTGACGGCGGTCCCGCCGGAAGCGGGCCCGGAGGCCGGGCTGATGGAGGTCAGAGCCGGGACGTAGGCGAAGGAGACGCCGCCGCTGGTGCCGGTCGGACCGGTAACGGTGACTTGGACGGTGCCGGTTCCGGCCGGGGATATGGCCGTGATCTGGGTATCGGAGACCACGACCACCCCGGTCGCGGGTGTGCTACCGAAGGTGACGGCGGTGGCTCCGGTGAAGCCCTGCCCGGTGAGGGTGACCGCGGTACCGCCGGAGGCGGGTCCCGAAGTCGGGGCTATGGAAGTCAGCACCGGAACATAGGCGAAGGCCACACCGTTGCTGGTGCCGGTCGGACCGGTGACCGTGACTTGGACGGTGCCCGTTCCAGCTGGGGATGTGGCTGTGATCTGGGTATCGGAGACGACGACGACTCCGGTCGCTGGTGTGCTACCGAAGGTGACCGTGGTGGCTCCGGTGAAGCCTTGGCCGGTGAGGGTGACCGCGGTCCCGCCGGAGGCGGGCCCGGTTGCTGGGGCGATGGAGGTCAGGACCGGGACGTAGGCGAAGGAGACGCCGTTGCTGGTGCCGCCCGGGGTGGTGACGGTGACCTGGACGACGCCCGATCCCGCTGGCGAGGTGGCGGTGATCTGGGTGTTGGAGACGACGACGACTCCGGTCGCGGGTGTGCTACCGAAGGTGACGGCGGTGGCTCCGGTGAAACCTTGGCCGGTCAGGGTGACCGCGGTCCCGCCTGAAGCAGGCCCGGAGGTCGGGGCGATGGAGGTCAGCACCGGAACATAAGAGAAGGCCACGCCACCGCTGGTGCCGGTCGGACCGGTAACGGTGACTTGGACGACGCTCGATCCTGCCGGGGATATGGCCGTGATCTGGGTATCGGAAACGACCACGACTCCGGTTGCCGGTGTGGCGCCGAAGGTGACGGCGGTGGCTCCGGTGAAACCTTGCCCGGTGAGGGTAACCGCGGTACCGCCGGAGGCGGGCCCGGACGCCGGGGCGATGGAGGTCAGGACCGGGACGTAGGCGAAGGAGACGCCATTGCTGGTACCGCCCGGGGTGGTGACGGTGACCTGGACGACGCCCGTTCCGGCCGGGGATGTGGCCGTGATTTGGGTGTTGGAGACGACGACGACTCCGGTTGCCGGTGTGCTACCGAAGGTGACGGCGGTGGCTCCGGTGAAGCCTTGCCCGGTGAGGGTGACTGCGGTACCGCCGGAGGCGGGCCCGGTTGCTGGGGCGATGGAGGTCAGGACCGGGACGTAGGCGAAGGAGACGCCATTGCTGGTGCCGCCCGGGGTGGTGACGGTGACCTGGACGACGCCCGATCCCGCTGGCGAGGTGGCGGTGATCTGGGTGTTGGAGACGACGACGACTCCGGTCGCGGGTGTGCTACCGAAGGTGACGGCGGTGGCTCCGGTGAAGCCCTGGCCGGTCAGGGTGACCGCAGTCCCGCCCGAAGCGGGCCCGGACGCCGGGGCGATGGAGGTCAGCACCGGAACATAGCTGTAGGCCACGCCATTGCTGGTGCCGATCGGGGTGGTGACGGTGACTTGGACGACGCCCGATCCCGCTGGTGCGGTGGCTGTGATCTGCGTAGCGGAGACGACGGTGAACGAGGTCGCCGGTGTGGCGCCGAAGGTGACCGCGGTGGCTCCGGTGAAGCCTGTCCCGGTGAGGGTGACCGTGGTACCACCGGTGGCGGGTCCGGACGTCGGGCTGATCGAGGTCAGGGTGGGCACCGCGGCATAGGTGTAGGGGACCCCGTTGCTGGTGCCACCCATGCCGGTGACGGTGACCTGCACTGTACCGGCCGACCCGGCGGGCGCGATGGCCGTGATCTGGGTAGACGAGTTGATGGTGAAGGTGGTTGCGGTGCTGCCGAATCGCACGGTCAAGGGGCCGGTGAACCCGGTGCCGGTGATCGTGACGCTGTTCCCTCCCGAAATGGGCCCTACCGTTGGGGAAATGGAGGTGATGGTCGGGACCACGACATAGGTGTAGGAGAGTGGGTTGCTGGTGCCACCAGGGCCGGTGACGGTGACCGACACGATGCCCGTTCCCGCCGGGCTGGTGGCCGTGATCTGAGTATTGGAGTTGACGATGAACGAAGTCGCCGGTGTGGCACCGAAATTGACCGCGGTGGCTCCGGTGAAGTTTGTCCCGGTGATGGTGACCGTCGTGCCGCCCGAGGTGGGTCCTTGGCTGGGGCTGAGGCTGCTCAGCGAGGGCACCGCGAGATAGGTGTAAGGCACCCCGTTGCTGGTTCCACCCAGTGTGGTCACGGTGACCTGCACTGTACCGACCGAACCGGAAGGGGCGATGGCCGTGATCTGGGTGGAGGAGTTTATGGTGAAGCTGGTCGCCGTACTGCCGAACCGCACGGTGGTGGGGCCGGCGAATCCGGTGCCGGTGATCGTGACGCTGTTGCCCCCGGTGCTGGGTCCTGATGTCGGGGAGATGGAAGTGATGGTAGGCACGGCGCTGCCTCCTTGTTGCTAGGGTGATTGATCCTCTGCACCGGGGGGTGCCCGACTCGCTCAGTGGCCCGGCTCTTTCCATTAACGCCCCTGGGCCGCTGCCTGGGCAACGAGTGTCCGAATCCGTTTTGGTCCGTTTTCGGATTATCACGCCGTGGTGACGGTGCCAGCTGCGGTGGTGAGTTCGGCTCCGTCAGGTGTTGCGGCGGAGCAATTTTCGTCGGACTGCGGCGCGGGGCGCGAAGGGTCGGCCGCCGAGGGCTGTCGGCGGCTGGGGGTAGGCGCGACGCGAGAATGGCTTCCGGCGGAGCCCACCCGGATGGGACCCCTCGCGTTACAGGAACAGCTCTGGCGGATCATCGAATTCGAGACCTGCCTGCCGTGCCCGGGTTACCATTCTCCTGTCCCACTCTCGGTGCACCCGCAGTGCCATACGGAACTCGCCCATCTGCTCGGACATCTGCTGTGTCTGCGAAATAGCAAGGTCGCTCAGCACTTTCGCGGCGTCGGCCTTCGTCTTGGTCATGGTGGCGTCGACATCGCCGCGCCTGAACCAGGCCGTCACGATCGCCGATAGCACCGAGGAGCTGGCGATCAGCACGAGCACTGCGAACACCGGCGACTGCTGGACTATGGTCATGGCTCCTCCCTGATCACCGCATGCAGGGCTCGCACGTCCTGCAGCACCTGCCGGCGCTTCCACAGAAACGCGAGACCCAGCGCGATGGGTAGCGGCCCGCCGAGAATCGTGGCCGGACCGACAGTTCGATACTGGAACTGCAGCGCCAGTAGCTGGGCGCCGAATGCCATCAGCGACCAGCCGAGCGCACCCAATCCGATCTGCTCGACCAGGTAACCCCATACGCGCCGAGCGAACACGCCGACCAGCGTCGCGACGCACCCGACCAGCAGGAGTACCAGCCACAGCCGCCGGAATCCCGTGGGCATGCTGGAGGTAGCGGAACCCGCAGGCGGACCGTAGAACGCCTGCAAGAGTGCTGACACCCCGAACACGGCGCACAGGACCACTTCGAAGGGATCGTGGCGTGTCGTCGCCTTCGGGCGTTTCATGCGGGTTCACCGCTGTCCGGCGGCGCTGGACTCACCCGGCGCCGCGCCGACTCGACGGCCGGAAGTCCCAGCGCCGCTGCGACAACGGCGACGATAAATCCGGACGCGTCCTCCGAGATGACCCCCTTGGTAACGCCGTACCCGATGGCGGCTACCAGTAGCGGGTACAGCAGGGTGCGTACGGGCTCGCTGCGCAGGGTCGTGAGTATCTTGTTCATCGGTTTCCCTTTCTCATTAGTGTGGAAGCTCGCCGATGCCGTCGGCGACCGGGTAGGGTCCAGTAGACGAGCCCGTCTTTGGAAGTTTGATATGTCCGATATCCCAGGGGTTTCGTCGGAGCCGGGCGGCCGAGGCAACCTTCTTCTGCCCGCTGGGTTTCGGTATCGTGCGGATCACCGCGTCTGGTTGGAAGTTCCGTGTAGTTGGGCGCCACCGCTCGGGGCTGAGGTTGTTCAGCACGGTGCGTTCGGCGCGTCGACGAACAGCGGAACCTAGTCGAACCCGTATGTGGAAGAGGAGGGTTCGGCATGCTGTTCGCCCGCGCCTGCCCAGGCGCAGCAGTCGGCTGCGGCGCGGCCCGCCTCCGTCGCGCAGGGACGCCGCGAGTGTTGCCCCGACGGCGGGGAGAGGAAAGTAGGCATGTGCTGCCTCCTAGTTTGCTGATTCCTCAGTACCGGGGTGTCCGACTGTGGTAGTGGCCCGGTCATATACCACCATTAACACCCCGGGACCTGCACTTGGGCAACGCGTCCCAGTATCCGTTTTTGTCCGTTTTCCGGATTGTTGCCAGAGGTTGACGATCTCGGGGCCGATCGGCGCGGATATGCCGTCTGGCATTGCAACAGCGGGGTATTGGCAACCGGGAGGGTGTCCCGACTCACTCACTTGCCCGGTACCCCAGCAACGTCCCGCCCCTGGTTCCGACGAGCTCGCTACCAGGTTTCGGGGTGGGTGGATTCGAGGTCGCGGAGGGCTTGCTCGATCCAGGTTGTGAAGTGGGTGGTGAGGTCGGCGGGGGTGGTGGGGCGGACGGTGACGTGGTGTGCGGTGTTCGGTGTAGCGGCCGTCGTCCGAGATGTCGTGCCATTGGCAGACTTTGGCCGGTTTGGCGCGGGCGTGCAGGGGAGAGGTGAGCGGGACGGCGGTGCCGAGCCCGAGCGAGGCGCGGTCGTGAGCCGAACGCCTTCTGACTTGGCTGCCGGGCTCCTTTCGGGCACCTCGCGCGGCTGTGCGCGTCTTCGCGGGTTCTGGTGCACAGACCTTCACCCCGTGGCGGCTGACCGAACCCCGGCTTCAGTCCCGGCGCAATGTCGCGGCGAGGTGATGTTGTAACGGCTCGCCGACCGCTGCCATGCGCAGGCTGTAGTCGATGGTGTCGCCGGAGAGGTGGATGGAGCGGCTGAGGGCGGCCACGAGTTTCGCGGTGCCGCTGCGGCCGATGCTGCTGGAGTCCAATTCGATGCGCAAGGCGTCGTCTTCGATGGTCAATGAACCCTCGCAGATTTCGGTTATTCCGGTGGGGTGGGCGAGGATCAATTCGACCTGGCCGGGATGCGGGCAGCGCAGGTAACCGGTTTCGGCGTGCAGCGATCTGCCGTCGTCGGTGGCGCGGGTCTTTTGTCGGTAGGTGAGGAACGGGCGGCCGAGATGGCCGAAGCGGATCTCCTCGACGTAGCCGAATGGCCGGATGGTCGGGTATTCGCCCTGGCCGTCGCCGCGCCACGTGCCGAGCAGTGCCGCGAGCGGGGCGATATCCGGATGCGGAGCGATGGAGGGCTGGGCTTCGACCACGGCGAACAGCCTAAACCTTGCTTCGTACGCCGTTCCGATGCTCCCCGAAATGTGTCGCGCTAAGGTTAGCGTCACCTTAGCGCCCCTGTGGTGTGTTGCAGGAAAGGAAACAGGAACTTGAACGGACGTTGGAATGAGTCGTGGCGCGGTGCTGCGCCCTGGTCACGGGGCAGAAGCGGTCTGCTGCGCGTGTCGGCGCTGGGCGCTGCGCTGGTCGTCGCGGCGGCCTGCTCGAACTCGAAGTCCGACGAGGTGCCCGCACTCGACGGAAACAAGTACGTCCAGACCAATCTGGCTGCCAACAACACGGAGTACAACGCGCAGTTCACCATCCCCGAGATGGTGAACGCGTGGGGTCTCGCCGACCGGCCCAAGGGGGCCGGAGGGCATTTCTGGGTCGGCGCGGGCGGCAGATCGTTCCAGTTCGTCGGTGACGTCACCGAGTCGTCGGACGACAAAGTGCACAAGCTCTTCCAGGACGGGCTGAAGATCGTCACCATTCCGGGCGCCGACGCCGACACCTCGGACAAGAGCGAGGGCAAGACCACGGGCGTCGTGTTCAACCCGGCACCGATCGCCTCCGATCTGTTCGTCGTGCGCGACCAGCCCGTCGAGGCGGAAGGCGGCCCGCTGAACGGCTCGGCCCGCTTCATCTTCGCCACCGACTCCGGCAAGATCTCGGCGTGGACCGAACAGGGCTTCGAGGGCCAGGTCGTGCGGCACGACGGGCCGGCCAACCTGGTCTTCGACGGTAAGCCGCAGGGCATGCAGTTCTTCGGGATCGCTCTGACCCCTTCCGGGGACAAGCTGCTCGCCGCCGATTTCGGCGCCGACCCGCAGGTCCGGACGTTCGACAAGAACTGGCAGCTGATTGCGACGACCGGCTTCGCCAACCCGTTCGCCACCGGTGACGCGATCGACCCGGCCGCACCGGAGAAGGGGAAGAAGGCCAAGCCGGGTGATCCCGCGCCGTTCAACGTTTCGACGGTCGGCAAACGCGTTTTCGTCTCCTACGCCACCACCCAGCCGGATGAGACCGACCCGAGCAAATTCGATGCGGGCGAAGAGGATTCGCTGGACAAGGATAAGGAGCAGGCGGCCGGCGGCAAACCGGACCGGGGCAAGCTCGCCGAGTTCGATGCCGACGGCAAGCTGGTGCGCATCCTCGACGACGGTAAGCGCCTGAACGCGCCGTGGGCGGTGACCGTCGCGCCGGAGGGTTTCGGCCCGCTCAGCGGCAAATTGCTGGTCGGCAACTTCGGCGGCGCCGGCCACCTGCTCGCCTACGACGACGCCACCGGCAAGTTCGCCGATTATCTGCGTGACGCCGACGGCAAGCCGGTCGCGATCGAAGGTCTGTGGGCGCTGATGTTCGGTAACGGCGAAAGCCTCGGCGACGCCGACTCGCTGTACTTCACCGCGGGACCCGACGATGAGAAGGACGGCCTGTTCGGCAAGCTCCGCTTGAAGTAACCGCTTGGCAGCGGCCCGCACTATCCGGTGCGGGCCGCTGCTGCGTTATCGACCGCCCGTAGGCGCCGATGCCCGGCGTTCGGTGCGCTGCGCACGAATGGCCGCCTCGACCTCCTGCACCGCAACGCGAATGGCGGCCCCGTAGCCGTCGTCGGCGAGCGCATGCAGATGGGCGCGGGCGGTGTCGATCTCGCGCTGAGCGGCAACGAATGAGCTGAGTCTGCGGTAATCGTCGGCGAGGTTGAGATGTAGTGACGGGTAGAAGCCCGCTACCCGCAGGGATGCGTCATAGCTCTGAACGCGATCGTCGGCGAGGGATCGGGTCGACCCTGTGCGGTCGTCAGGTCTGTGGCGGGACGACCGACACAACCGGATCGGCGTTTCGGCGGCTCCGAGCGCCCGGGTCTTATGCCGATCGTGCCGGTGCGACAGTGCTATCGCCCTCCTCGTCCGTTATCGACCGAACCCGATCCCGCGAACTCAGTTGACCGGCGGGTTGCTCTGAGGTGGTTGGGTGGCGGCATTCGCGGACCCGCGATCGACGTTGCCGTGAACGCTTGTTCCATCGGCGTGCGACCGCGGTCGAGTGGGAGGTCTTCCCGAGACCTGCTGTTCCCGAGGCGTTCCGCAGGAGCGGCGGCTGGATTCACGAGTCAGGTTGTGCCTGTGGCGAATCAGTGTCTATGGCGCGCCATGGTGTAGCTGCTCCGTATGGTGCTCAGCCGGAGCCGACACCTACGGTATGGCGCTGTCCGGCTCAATGATCAAGTCGCATACAGGTATCCACGCCGACGGCACATGTTCCAGCCGTCGGTAGGACATCGGTTCCTCGACGATGGTGGTGATAGCCGTCCCGCCATGGGCGGCGGTCGAAAACAGACAAAAACGGATCAGGGAATCCATTGCCAAAGTGTCGCTGAGGAGGGTTACTGGATAGAGCGAAGCCGGCACCGCTGCAGGAGAATCCCCTTTCACCTCATCACGGTTGGAGCTAGATCCATGCCTACAATCACTTCGATTTCACCAACTTTCGGGCCCACCTCGGGCGGGAACTCCGTAGTCATCACCGGTTCCGGATTCAGTGGTGTCGGTCCTTTGACCGTGCGGTTCGGTTCGAACGCGACCACTTTCACCATCGATTCCAACACCCAGATCACGGCGATCGCGCCTGCTGGGACCGGCACGGTGAACGTCACAGTGCAAGCGCACCTGGATGGCACGAGCAACCCGGTGCCCTACACCTACGGCGGCCCGGGCGTTGTCTACGTCACTGATTCCGGTGCAGGCACGGTGCTTTCGGTGCCGGCAGCCGGCGGCGCTCCCACCACCCTGGCAGTCGGCCTGAATTTCCCTGCGGGTCTGGCTCTCTCGGGTACCACCCTCTACGTTTGTGAATTCGGGGCAAACCGAGTGGTGACGGTGCCGACCGCCGGTGGCATGGCAGCTCCCCTGGTGACCGGCCTGAATGGTCCCACAGATATTGTCATCTCCGGCAGCACCCTCTTCATCACCAACAGCAACAGCCAAACGGTGGTGACGGCGCCGATAACCGGCGGTGCGCCCACGGTCATCTCCGGGCCGGCGGGCTTCACTACTCCATTCGGTATCACGATTTGAGATCGGGAGGCTGCTGAACAATTCGCGAGTTGTCCCCGGTCGGCCCATGGTTGGCCGGGGACACCGTGTGATGCGTGATGCGGCTTTCGATCCGCCGCCGGCGAGGTCTCCGCCAAGCGGTCTGGAACGGGTTCTCGGGTCGGTTCAGTCGGTGTGCGGGTCGGTCGGTGATACCCGCCAGCGGCGGGACCAGTCCCAGACCGCGCCCAGTGCGGCACCGAGTTCTATTCCCGCGGTGGTCAATTCATACGACTTGTCGGGATTCTTCGCGATCAGGCCCGCGGATTGCAGGTGTTGCAGGCGTACCGAGAGCATGCTCGATGAGCAGTTGCCCATGCGGCGGCGCAATTCGAGGAAGCCGAGGCGATCCGGTTCCAGTTCCCACAGGATGCGCAGCATCCAGCGTTGGCCGAGGAGGTCCATCGTGGCCAGCAGCGGCGCGTTCGCCGGGTCGTCTCGCCCGCGCGGCGGCTTGGGGTCGTTTGCGCTTCTCATTTAGAACCAGCATAGTGATTCTGAAATAGAAGCGTGGGTCGGGCTGCTCCGGCGCGATCGAAAGGGCGACGGTGGACGACATGACCGGACGGCGAATCGTTCTGATCACGGGCGCGTCCCGTGGTATCGGCGCGGAGACCGCGCGGGTGCTCGCAGAGCGAGGCGACCATGTGGTGATCAACTACCGGGAGAAGGTCAAGCGGGCTGAGCGGTTGGCCGACTCGATCCGGCGGGAAGGCGGCACCGCGTCCACAGCGGGCGCCGACATCGCCGACGCGGATTCCGCCCGCGCGCTGATCACCGGGGTCGCTGCGCAGTTCGGCCGACTGGACGTGCTGGTGCTCAACGCCTCCGGCGGTCTGGAACGGCACGCCGGGCCCGGCTACGCGATGGCACTCAATCGCGACGCGCAGGAACGGCTCGTGCGGCTTGCCGTGCCACATATGCCGCCCGGCTCCCGAATCGTCTTCGTGACCAGCCATCAAGCGGCGGCGAGGACTACTTCGACGAGCGAGAGCTGACCTGCTGACGGACGGTGCGGCCCAGGACATCGGCCGGGAAATACTGCGGTTACCAATGCAGCTGGCTGCGGGGCGGCGTGACAGCTCCGACGCAGCGGGCTACCGAAGGGGATTGGGTATGCTGGCCGCCTGTCACGTGACGGCTCCGCATATTAGGGCTTCCCGCAGCGCGCTAGTCGCATCTGCGCTTGCATCAAGCGGGCTTCACCCAACTCGCCGGAAGTTGTCTGGCATGTCTAATCGGCGGGGTGAAGCCGTCGGAAAATTTGGCTGTTTTCGGAAAATGTGAGATCACTGGATATTTGCCATAGGGTGGTTGCCGGGCAAGGGCGCCGGGAATCCGATTGATTGGCGTGTCGTGTGGGCGGAACGGCCTGAAACGGAGGTGAAAGAAGCGGGTCTGCGTCAGGCTACGTGCATGTGGATGTTCGGGCAGTGCCGGAACTTCGGCATGACAAGGCATCGAGGACGTGACCGAAATGCGTCCATCCTGGTCGGAATGGGGGTGCGGAGGATGAATCAGCTGCCCGAGGATCGGGCGATTCCCGGAAAAGAGCTGCTGCTGGCGGTATTTCAGGGACAGTCGCGGATGGATCACCCGATGTTGCAGTCGGCGGGCGAATTGGCTCAGCTGCACCAGACGCGCGAACGCACGTCGTCCGACCACTCGGACGATCTCGACCGGAGGCGGATGCAATTGGTGCGGAGTATCGACCGCTGGGTCACCTTGGCGTCGCCGATCGCGCCTGCCGCCGCGCCCGAACACTCCGAGACGGTGGGCAGCATGGTGGACCGATTGGCCATGCTTGCGGCGCAGGCATTCGCAGCTCGCGCCCATGCGCCCGAAACCGCTTTCCGTGACGCCTGGCTCCGAATCGACGAATTGGCCGACGATTACCAGGATCTCATCGATGCCCTGCGCGCCGGAGCCAGGCGAGTACCCGAGGGCCAGTACGACTGCTGGTAGCTACTTGCCCCATCGGAACAGCCGGAACGACCGAGAACGCCGTCGCGGCAAGGTCGCATACACCATGGTCATATCGGCGAACACTTCCGCTTCCCGCTCGCGGTCGACGCCGAATTCCGCGCGGCCGAGTACATGTTCGATGGACTGCGGCGAAATCGAGGGCAGGATCGCGGCCAGGGTGGGCGGTGCATCGCTTCGCTCTTCGTCTTCGTGGTGCCCCAGCAGCATGTGCCCGACTTCGTGCAGGATGACGTGATCGGCGTTGCGGCCGGTCGCCGCGGCGTCGTACACGATGATGTCGTCGTGCCTACGCGCTACCCACAGACCACCGCCGCCGCAACCTGTGTCGGCCAGCATCGCCTTCGGGACGGCATGCAGGCTGATCGAGCGGCCGCGGTGCGTGGCCACCGCGGCCAAATAGGCGGTCAGGTTCCACGGGTTGGGCAGCGGCACAATTCGGGTCGCGTCGCCGAAACGCGCTTCCATGCTGGTCATCGGCGCCAACCTTACCCACATCGCAGTCCCTGGTCATCCGCAGAACCGGACGTATCGGCGGTCGGTGGACCGCTGACGGAGAATGAGATCGGTCGATCCGCGGGCGGCTCGGTGGTCGGGGACTGCGCCCGCGCGGCACGGATGGCCAGGTAGTTCAGGCCCCACAGCGCGATCCCGATGGCCGGCAGGACACCCGCGCGATGGCGTGTCGCGCCGGATTGCGGTCGGTGCGCGGTGTGACGAGAAAGCCACAGCTCAGTGCCGAGGATCGGCAGCGGCGTCGGCGCGTGGAGTCGTTGGACGGGTCGTTCAATCTGTCCGACGTGCGGCGTCCACGATCATGGCCGCGGAGTCGCGCGGGCTCAGGGCCATGGCCCGCAGTTGGTCGAAGATGACACCGAAGCGCCGGATTTCGTTGTGGCCCTCGATCAGCTCGTCACCCGCGATGCCTTCGATATAGACCAGTTCGGGGTCGGCGGGTTCCGGGAAATCCAGCAGTGTGAAGGAGCCGGCCATGCCCGGGTGCGCGCCCGCGTCGAACGGCAGGATCTGCAGGATCACGTTCTTTCGCTTGGCTTCCTGAAGCAGCCGCTCGAGTTGACCGCGCATCACCGAGGGACCACCGACGCTGCGCCGGATCGCGGCCTCGTCCATCACCACCCACAGCTCGAGCGGGCCCTCCTTGGCGAGGTTGGCGGCGCGATCCATCCTGGCCTTCGCCCTGCTCTCCATGACCGCCGCCTCCAGCTTCGGCATCGAGGTGTCGATCACCGCCGTCGCGTACTCGTAGGTCTGTAAAAGACCCGGGACTATGGAGGTCTGGTAATGACGGGCCGACAGCGCCTCGGACTCGAAGTTGATGTAGGCGGCGTACACCTCCGACACGCTGCCCTCGTAGGCGCGCGACATGCCGGGCTTCAATGCGTCCGACAGCAACTCGAGAGCGTCGTCGCGTTGCTGGTCGCCGATGCCGTACAGATCGAGCATCGCCATGAGGGTGCGGCGCTGCGGACGGGCCTGCGCGGTCTCGATCCGGTACAGCGTGGTGACGTTGATCCCGGTCTTCGCGCTGACCTCTTCCTTGCTGAGCTGGGCGTTTTCGCGCATCTCGTGCAGCATGGCCGCCAGACGTCGCAACCGGACGGTCAGTACGGTGCGCTTGCCTGCCATCAGAACAACCCTTTCGGTCTTGCGCACTTGCTCCGAACGCGTCACCGCGCTCTTTCGTGAATACGGCCCGCACGCAGCGAATCTGCGACGAAGACGTGGCACAGCAACAGAGACTACCTCCAGTGATCCGCATCATGGTCAGTGTTTTCCGGACGCGGAGGATTGCGGGAAGGCCGGGTGACCAGCCTCGACGGCGGGCGGCGCCGCAGTGCCGATGCTCGGGGAATGTACGGCACGATACGTCCCGCAGCGGGGAGAGCCGGTTGGCGACACGGCGCGCGGTATCAGCTGTTGCTTCGGCCGGGGTCGTGACCCTGTGCCGCCGCGTGTGCCCGGTCGGGACCAAGACTATTGCGAAAAAGTTGCTGGATTGCCTACATGGTTTCATTGATGAGATTTTTAGGGGTATATGCGCATAAAAATGTGTATGCGGAAAGTTTGCTACAGTTCGATTTCGGATTGCGTTCCGCGCTGACGCGGGCGCGGGGCGGTTGCATAATGGCCCGCGTGACGAGGATGGATCACGTCGCGCCGACCAGCGCCCGCGCGGTGGAGAGCGTTGTCGCCGGCGCGCCGCAGCGCGCGGGCAGCTTCCGCTTCTGGTTCGAGGGTCAGCGCTGGGAGTGGTCGGATGAAGTCGCGGCCGTCTACGGCTACGCGCCCGGTAGCACGCAACCCAGCACCGAGCTGCTGTTGGCGCACAAGCACCCCGATGACCGCGCGCTGGTCGCCCGATCCATCGACGCCGCCGTATGCGCCGGCGAGCCGTTCTGCGGCCGACACCGGGTCATCGATACTTCCGGGCGGACCCATCACGTCATCGTCGTAGCCGACCGCATGCTCGACGACCGCGGCCTGGTGGTCGGCACGCGCGGCTATCTCATCGACCTGTCCGGCGCACTCGAAGAGAACCGGCAGGAGGTCCTCGACCGCACCCTGCCCGAGCTCGTCGCGTCACGGGCGGTGATCGAGCAGGCCAAAGGAGTGCTCATGGTGGTCTACGGCATCAACGCCGAACAGGCATTCCGGGTCCTGCAATGGCGTTCCCAGGAGACCAACGTCAAGCTGCGCACGCTGGCGCAGCGGCTGGTCACCGAGATTCCCGCCCTGGGGGGTGGGCCGGCGTCGCAACGGGCCCGCTTCGACCACCTACTGCTGACCATGCACGGCGACGTCGTGGCGGCGGAGTGAAGCCGTCCTCTCGGCGGACTCGGAGATCGACAACTGCGTGAGCGGATTTCTTTCCGCCGGGGGTGAATCCGGCGTACGTGCTCGCTGATGGCTTGTCGCGTGATGATCGCCGGTCGGATCGCGCGATCGTGCGCGGTTTGCGCGGCGCGACCGAACCGTGGGCGGCCAGCGGTCGATGCCGTCGCTCAGAAGGCAAGCGTGTCAATGCGACTGACCGCGAATTTCGGCGACTTCGATCAATTGACCAGTCCCACAGGAGGTAATTCGGAGACAATTCAGGAGAAGAACAACTGTGGGACGGAGTCGTTGTGGTCAGTGAGTACACATCGGCGCTCGAGCGGGACATCATCGACATGCGCGGGCAACACGAGCAGTTGCTGCGGTCCGGGCGAAAGTGGTCGCTACGCGCGATGTTCAGCACGCCCGACTGGGACATAGCCGACTACTGCCGCGACTTCCGGCCGAACCGGTTCGGGGTGCAGGCATGCGCGGAGGTCGAACGATTCTGCCGCGGTCGAAAGATCTGGCTCGAACCCGGTGGCAGCCACTACAACAGCATGACGCCCTATCTGCATCCCGGCGCCATCAGCGCCGAGCGAATGACCGTCATCGGCTTGTACAACGCAATCCTGTTCTGGCTCAACGACACTGTGGGCCGGGAAAAGTTCGGGCACCTGGACGACGACGAGCAGCGACGGGCGCGTGTCGCGGTCGATCGGTTGTGCTCGTTGTTGCGTACGCGCACAGCGCCCAGCGACGCGACCCCGGTCGAGGCCTCGACATCGGCCTTTCTCGCCATGCTGTCCGCCCTCGCCGACCCGGCATGGCTCGATCGGTTCATCGATGACACCATCGAGCACCTGCGGCCCGCGATCCAGGACCAGAATGCCCGCACCCGCGGTGGTCTGCTCAGCGTCGCCGAGTACATCGACCTGCGCGGCCGGGTGTCGGGCATGTACCCGGCCATCGCCCTGTGCGAATTCGGTCGCGACGACTACCTGCCCTGGGACCGGATCCGTCGCGCGGGGCTCGCCGCGGATCTGCGCCGGTTGCGGGTGCTGACTGTGGAGATAGGCGCGTTGATGAACGACGTGTTCTCTTTCGAAAAGGAGTGCATCGTCGATCTGGCGGACTTCAACCTGATCCCGGCGATTCTGCTGAACGAGCCCGGAACCTCTTTGGCGGACGCCGTGCACGGCGCCACCGAGATCGTTCGGGCGCGGCTCACGGAATTCCGGCAGATCGGTGCGGCCACGGCGCAACGATGCGACCGCTTCAGAGCGCATGATGCCGCTCTGGCCGCGACCGTCTCGACCCACGTCGCCGATCTGATCTCCTGTGTCCAGGCGAGCTGGACCTGGCAGATCAGGACATTGCGCTACAAAGGCGCCTCGATATTCACTGAGAACGGCTCGGGTTAGAACCGGGTATCCGCACCGGCGGTGCGGAAGCTCGGCGAGTCGCAGTACTCGACGGTACCGAGCAAATGTGGATACGATGCGTCGGGGGGTATCTCTGGCCCGAGCGGTGAGGGGGTTGCGGTGGAGCAGATCGATCTCGTCGTGCTGGCGAATTCGTGGTGGCGGGCGTTGCAGGATGTTACCGGTGACCCGGTGTCGGTGCCCGCCCCTGAGGCCCTGCTGCTCGATTTGGTCGGGGAACTGGTTTCCGGTCTCGAAGCCGAACCGTTCGACGCCGATGTGGGGGTTCGTGTGGGCGCGGCGCTGGCCTACGCCGGGTTGGTCGACCAGGCCGTACCCACTGTGTCCGCGCGGGTGCTGTTCGAATTGGCCGAACGCGCCACGGACCCGAGGTGCGGCCGACGGCTCGCGGCGCTGCTCGCCGCGGTCGGACAAGGGCACGAAGCGCACCTGCGCGCGAAGAAGGACGGGGACCTGGATGCGGTGGGGGAGGCGACCCGAGCCGCCGACGAACGGTTCCGCGTCGTCTTCGACAACGCCGCGATCGCCATCGCCATCGGCGATACCAACGGGACGTTGCTGGACGCCAACCGCGGGCTGTGCGACATGATCGGAGTCCCGGTCGAAACCCTGCGCGGGGTGTCGGTCTACGACTTCGCGCACCCCAGTGACCGGGAGGGTATCCGCACACTGGTCTATGAGCATCTGGTCCCGGCGGGGCACGGCACGGTGCGGCTGGAGCAGCGGATTCGTCGCGCCGACAACAGCTATGGGTGGGCGGCGTTCGCGATTACCTTTGTCAAGGGCGTCGACGGGCGCAGCGACTATCTGCTTGCCGTCGGCGAAGACGTCACCGAGCAGCACCTGATGCGCGAAGAGCTGCACCGGCAGGCCCGCCACGACCCGCTCACGGGGCTGCCGAACCGGCGGCACCTCGTCGAGCGGATCGACGAGATGATCGCGAGCGCCGGCAATGGGGACCGCGCGGGGTTGTGTTTCGTCGACATCGATCGCTTCAAGCACGTCAACGACCGCTACGGACACGGAACGGGCGACCAGATCCTCACCGCGATCGCCGCGCGTTTGCAGGACAGCGTGCGCGACGCCGGTTGCCTGATCTCGCGTATCGGTGGTGACGAGTTCGTGGCGCTGATCCCGCCACCCGCCAGCGACCAGCGGGTGACGGCCGTGGCGAACAACCTGCTCGAGGCGTTGGTCGATCCGATCATCGCGGGCGACCGGCGACTACGCATGTCCATCAGCATCGGCGCGGTCGTCACCCCGGTCGCGGGCGCGGACGCCGAATCGCTGCTGGACGCCGCCGACACCGGCCTCTACCGCGCCAAAGCCGACGGCAAGGGCCGGTGGGTGCTGCACATTCTCGACACGGCTACCTCCTGTGGCCCCCAGCACGTACTGTGAGCGCGGCGCGGAAGATCTGTCAGCGCTCCACCAAACTCTGCAGAAAAGCCGGGTGGATGGTCGGCCACTCCGCTTTCCAGAGTCCTTCGCGTAGATCGTGATTCAGGGCGTGCAAAAGCGACGTGATCCACTCGCCTTCATCGAGTAGCGGCCGGATCAGCCCCACCTCGCCGTACTCGGCCACTACCGGTACCAGGGTGTCTTTCGCGGCGCCGGTCTTCCCGGTCGCCGCGAGGCAGGAGGCGAGCAGCAGCTGTGCCTGCGCGGCGGCCCGTCGACGTCGAGTCGGGTCGATGGCATCGCGCAATTGCTCGGCGCGCGCGACCGCGGCGGCGGCCCGTTTCGCCGCTCCGGACCGCAGTAGCATCCGGATCGCGGAATCTTCGCGCAGGTCCGCGGCCATTCTCGCCACGCCGTCGTCGCCGTCCGGAGGTTCGGTGACGTGGGTGGCGGTGAGTCCGAGCCGGACCTGCTCGTTGGCGATTCGGGTGGCCAGGCGCGGCAGATGCACGGCACGGGCGGCCGCGGCACCTTCGTCCAAGCGGCGTGCGGCCGCGGCGAGGTCACCGCGCAGGGCCTTGATGCGGGCACCGGTGGCGTAGACGGCCATCATGAATTCGACCGGCCCGCCCTCGGTGCCGAGCCGGCCCGCCTCGTCCAGCAGCCGTTCGGCGGCGGCGAGCTGGTCGCGTTCGTAGAGCAAATCGCCGAGCAGAGCGCCGGCCAGCCGTGCCGCGTAGGACTGTGGGCCCGAGGAGGTGGTGGCGATGTGCAGGGCGGTGCGGAAGCGGCGTTCCGCCGCGGCGATATCGAGCTGCTCCCGCGCCGCGATGCCGATCAGGCTATTGCTGTACAGCAGGCTGAACGTGTTGCCGCTCTCCCGGTAGTAGGGGGCTGCCCAGTCGTGCCATTCACGTGCCCGCGCGTAGTCGAACCGGCAGCTCGCGGCGAACGCGGCGAGGTTCGCGGCGACGCCCAGCGCCCACGGCCCCAAGGTGCCGGTTCTGGCCAGGCATGCGGTGACCACGGCGTCCACCTGTTCCGGGTGGTCGGCGAACACCTGCTCCATGCACTCGATGAGGTCGGCCTCGACCGCGACATCGGGGTCGGGGTCCAAGGACTTCTCCAGTGCCGCCCGGACCGTTCCCAGGGCGGCGTGCACGGCGCTGGGCCGCCGCAGCAGGGCATTCGTCCACGCGACCCCGATCTGTAATCGCGCGCGGGCGCAGGCCGCCGCCGGTGGCAGTTTCGCCACCAAGCCCAGGAACGTCGCGAGCCGGCCGTCTTGTACCAGCGCGCGGGCCCTCGCCTCGACGATGTCGCCGGCCTTCTCGGTGTCGCCGCAGGTCAGCGCGTGATCGACGGATTCGCTGAGCATGCCCTGCTCGGCGAACCAGGAGGCCGCCGCACGATGCAGTTCGCGTGCCTGATCGGGATGGTCGCGTTCGAGCCGCTGCCGCAGGATCCCGGCGAACAACGGGTGGTAGCGGAACCATTCACCGCCTGCATCGATCCGGCGCAGGAACAGGTTGCGGCGTTCGAGGTTCTCCAGCACCGATCGCCCCTGTGGACTGCCGGTGAGGGTGCCGGCCAGACGGCCGCAGATACGTTCGGGCAGCGAGGTTTTGAGCAGAACATCAAGTAAGTCCGGCTCGACGGCGTCGAGCAGGCGCTCGGCCAGATACTCGATGATGTGATCGCGCCCGGAAAGCTCGGCGATCAGCATCGCGGGGGCCGGATGCTCGCGCAGCCAGAGCGCGGCCAGCTGCAAGGCGGCAGCCTGCCCGTCCGTGCGGTCGCGCAGTTCGACGCTCTCCTTGTCCGTCAGCGCGACACCGCTCTGCTCGGCAATCAGGGAACGTGCTTCCTGTGCTTCGAAACGTAGTGCAGCGGTGCCTATTTCGACGATCTCGTGGCGAACGGGCATGGTGTCGAGCGGTGAACTCTCGACCGATCGAGTGGTCAGAATGATTTGTAAGTGCTGACGGCCCTGCTCGACCAGCGAATGCAATACGTCGACGGCGGCCGGATCGGTGACCCGATCCCAGTCATCGATGACCAGCGCGAACCGCTCGGTGCGTTCGTGAATGGTGTTGATCAGCGTGGTGAGCACGTAGCGGGTGGCGCTTTCGTCACCGTGTTCGAGAATCCGGGACAGCTCTGGCACCAGCTCCGGAGTTGCCCGGTTGAACGTCTCGATCAGGTGGGTGAGCAACCACGCGACATTGTTGTCGTCTCGGTCGGCGCTCAACCACGCCACCGTGACACCGTCGGTTTCGGCAAGACGCTCGGCCCATTGGGCTGCCAACGTGCTCTTACCGAACCCTGCGGGGGCATGGATGACGGCAAGCCGCGGTCGCGGCTCGGTGTGCCACCCGCCCATCAGCCGGTCGCGCCGGACCAGCGGCCGGTCGGAGATCGCCGGGCGGAACTTCGTCTCCGGTGTGCGAGGCGTCGCGAGTGGGGATGAGGGGTGTCTTGCCGTGGCGGCGATGGGCCGCGTGTTGAGGTCTTCCTGGACGGTGATCGCGGTAGGCAGGCTCATGTTCTCGACCGGCAAGCCATTCTGGCGCTGAACAACTCGCAGCGATTCACCGAAAGCGGCGGCCGAGGGAGGACGGTCGCCCGGTTCCCGCGACATGCCGGCTTCGATGGCGGCGCATACGTCGTCGGGGATACCACCGGGGCGCAGATCCGGCAGCGGATCGGCGGTGATTCGACGGAACTGGTCGACGATCCGCTCGCCGGAGCGTCGTTCGTATGCCGCGTGGCCGGCGATCATGGCGAACAGTGTCGCGCCGAGCCCATAGATATCGGAAGCCACCGACTCGACCTCCGAGCGCAGGACCTCCGGTGCGGTGAACGCCGGGGAACCGGTCACCGTTCCCGTGGCGGTCTCGAAACCGCCTTCGACACGGGCGATCCCGAAGTCGGTCAGCTGCGGCTGGCCGTAATCGTTGAGCAGGACGTTGTCCGGTGTGATGTCGCGATGCAGAATCCCGGCGCGGTGCGCGGTCTCCAGAGCTCCGGCCAGCTTGACGGTGATGCCGATCGCCTCGTGCCACGGCAGGAAATTCTCACGGCGGATCCGGCCGGCCAATGAGCCCTGCGAGTGATAGGGCATCACCAGATAGAGCCGTCCGCCGGCGGTGGTGCCGACGTGCAGGATCGGCACGATGTTCGGGTGCCCGGACAGCGCTCCTATCGCCTGCTGCTCGCGGATGAACCGCTCGACGTTCTCCGGCTCCAGATCCGGCCGAGCGGTGAGGACCTTGACCGCGACGCTGCGATTCAGCGCGCGCTGGCGGCAGCGGTAGACCACGCCGATACCGCCCTTGCCGATCACCTGCGCGTCGTCGAGACCTGCGCCCTCCAGTTCTTGCTCGATACCTGGAGGCCGATCGCTCTGTGGGGCGAACGGGTCCGAACCGGCCATGACCTGCTCTGTGTCGGGTGTCTATGGTCCTGCGAGTAGATACCCAGTTTATGCCCGGCGAACCTTCCGGTTCGTTACCTGCGACTGCTATAGCTGGGAGCGATCCAACCCGATGCGACGAACAGGATCACGCACATGACCATCGACGTCTGGGCGCAACACCCCACTCGGCGCTTCCTCACCCACGACATGTTCGCCTCGCTGCGCCGGTGGATCGGTGACATCCCGGCCGGCGACATCCCGCTGACCGTCACCCTGGCGGCGATGGATGCCGCGGCCGTCGACCAAGCGCTGATCTCGGCCTGGTACGCGCCGGAGGGTGTCCTCATTTCCAACGATGAGGTCGCGGCATGGGCCGCCGCGGCGCCGCAGCGCCTGTTTCCCCTCGCGTCGGTGGATCTGCGCAGACCGATGGACGCGGTGCGGGAATTGCGCCGCCGCGCGGAACAAGGATTCAAGGGGTTGCGGGTGCTGCCGTGGCTGTGGGAGCTTCCGCCGACCGATCGGCGCTTCTACCCGCTCTTCGCGGCCTGTGTCGACCTGGGGCTCCCGTTCTGCACACAGGTGGGGCACACCGGTCCGCTGCGGCCGTCGGAGACCGGCCGCCCCATCCCTTATATCGATCAGGTCGCGCTCGATTTCCCGGAACTGACCATCGTCTGCGGACATATCGGCTATCCCTGGACGGAGGAGATGATCGCCGTCGCGCGCAAGCACGAGAACGTCGTCATCGATACCTCGGCATATACGACGAAACGTCTTCCAGCAGAGCTGGTCTCGTACCTGAAGTCCGGCAGTGGCCGTCGCAAGGTGTTGTTCGGTACGAACTACCCGATGATCTTCCCGCAGCATGCGCTGGAGGGCATCGACGCGCTCGGCCTCGATGACGAAACACGCGAGCTGTATCTGGATGGCAACGCTCGTCGTGTGTTCGGGCTGACCAGGTGACCTGGGCTGTGGTGTGTCGGCGGTGTGTCGGCGGCGTTTTTCCCGAGGGCGACGCGAGCCGCGCCATAGGATGCGCGTCTGCGTACCGGAGTCGCCCAGGCCGTCCGCGTCGGCTCGCCGCATGACCGCGATCGCCGCCGACGCTGTCCGGGCGATTCATTCCGCATTGAAATCGACTGGGGTCGACGCTTTCTGAGCATCCGAGCGATCAGGGCCCCTTGACTGCAGAAGGGCGGACGCAATCTTGCGTTCTTGCACCTGTGCGTGCATGATCCAGCTAACCTAGTTGTGACAACCGATCCGATGACCGGGATAACCGAATCGAGAGCCAATTATGTTGGTACAAAGAGCGTTGGTGTCGGGTGAACTCGGAGTGCGGCGGTGAGCGCGCCGACGGTTGGCGTATTGCCGACCGCACCACAGTTATTATGTGCTTTCCAAGGACGCCGTTTCGAAGATCGGGAACTGCTGCGGTCCGCACACGCACTTGCCGAGCTACATGAGCGCCGAGCCCAGCTGAAAGACGTCGCTTTGATCGCCGAAATCGACTGTAGGCGTATCGAACTCGTCGACGACATCAATGAATGGGTGGCGCAGGAGATGCCGCAGCACCGCAACGGGGCGTCGTTGCACACCGAGAGCCTCGGCGCGGTGGTGGACCGGATGGCGCGTAGCTGGGTGGATGCGAATCAGGTCATCGATTCCGAGGGCGCGGGCAGCGGCAATACCCATAGACATTGGTATCAGCTGGCCGAACTCGTCGACGGGTACACCGATCTGGTAATCGACGTCGCCGGTGGCCGCCGCCGTCTGCCCGAGCAGTGATGCCGTCTCGATCTCGTCGTCGGCGGTGCTCTCGCCCGCGACAGTGACACTCACTCCCAGTGACACCGCCGCACACCGGTACTTCCGCACAGTGGCACTTGTCCGGATCGCGACGGCTCCGGCGCCTGGTCATCCGACCGGGAACTTCACCCGGGACGATTCCGGCGCAGTGACGGCGGGCGCAACGGGGCGTGCTGTCCGGCGTGCCGCGTGGTCGACCGGCGCGGCACGCCGGCCCTGAATACCGCTGCGGGGCAATCACTCCGCTGAGGTAGAGAGCCGGCACTGTCGCCTACCCGATTGGTCGGCACGACGGCGTCGGTCACCTGCGGTGCGATCTGGGGTCAGCGCAGCTGCGGCGCGACCTTTGCGCCGAGCAGGTCGATGGTATGCAGAACCTTTTCGTGCGGCAGTGTGCCCACGCTGGTGTGCAGCGTGAAGCGGTCCAGCCCGAGTGTTTCGCCAAGCGTGGCGATCTTGTCGGCGACGTAGTCGGGTGCACCGACGAACAGCGACCCATCCGGTGCGCGCAGGGCGTCGAACTGGGCGCGGGTCATGGGCCCCCAGCCGCGTTCACGCCCGAGGGTGCTCATCGCCAGCGCGTACGGCTCATAGAAGTCGGCAACGGATTGCTCGTCGGTGTCCGCGACATATCCGTGGGCGTGCACCGCGACCGCCTGCTTCGGGTGGCCTGCCTGTTCCAGCGCGCGGTGGTAAAGGTCCACCAGCGGCTTGAAACGGGCGGGCTGTCCACCAATGATCGCGATGGCCAGCGGAAGGCCGAGCAACCCGGCGCGAATAGCCGACTCGGGGCTTCCGCCCACCGCGATCCAGACCGGTAGCGGCCGATGATCGGTGCGCGGGTAGACGACGGTATCGCGCAGCGGCGGACGGAACTTGCCACTCCAGGTGACCGGCTCGGGCTGGCGAATGCGCAGCAGCAGCCCCAGCTTCTCGTCGAACAGTTCGTCGTAGTCGGCCAGGTCGTAGCCGAACAGCGGGAATGACTCGGTGAACGAGCCGCGCCCGGCCATCAGCTCCGCGCGGCCCGCGGACAGGCCGTCCAGCGTAGCGAAGTCCTGGTACACCCGGACCGGATCGTCCGAGCTCAACACGCTGACCGCGCTGGTCAGCCGGATCCGCTCGGTGCGGGCCGCGATCGCCGCGAGCACCACCGCGGGGGCGGACGCGGCGAAGTCCTTGCGGTGGTGTTCACCGACGCCGTAGACGTCGAGTCCGGCCCGTTCGGTCGCGACGGCCTCCTCGACCACTTCGCGCAGTCGCTCGGCCGCCGTCGGTGCGCGCCGCCCGTCGACGGGATAGAGCTCGGCGAACGTCGTGATTCCGAGTTCCACGTTCGAGCCTCTTTCCGGGTTGTTTCGATGTCAACCGATCTTCTCTGTCAACAGATGATAAAACGGACCGTGGTCCGATACTATTCCGGTTGGCTGTCGGCATCGCTGCGGTCATCCGATTACGCTGTTCGCTATGTCTGTCCGCACCCGTAAGCCGCTCGTCCCGGGCACGCTGTCGCCCACCCGTGAAGTCCCGCGCGCCATCGAGCGCCCGGAGTACGCGTGGAAGAAGACCGCCAACGAGGGGAGCGAGCCCTGGGTGCAGACCGCGGAGACGATCGAGCAGATGCGGATCGCGGGCCGGATCGCCGCGCAGGCCCTCCAGGAAGCGGGCAATGCCGTCGCGCCGGGCGTCACCACCGACGAACTCGATCGCATCGCGCACGAATACCTGTGCGACCATGGGGCGTACCCGTCGCCCCTGGGCTACAAGGGATTCCCGAAGTCGTGCTGCACTTCGCTGAACGAGGTGATCTGCCACGGTATCCCGGATTCCACCGTGATCGAAGACGGCGACATCGTCAACATCGACGTCACAGCCTTCATCCACGGTGTGCACGGTGACACCAACAAGACCTTCCTCGCCGGTGACGTCGACGAGGAGGTGCGCCTGCTCGTGCAGCGGACCGAGGAGGCCACGATGCGGGCCATCAAGGCGGTCCGACCCGGCCGTGCGCTCAACGTGATCGGGCGGGTCATCGAGTCCTACGCCAACCGGTTCGGCTACGGCGTCGTGCGCGACTTCACCGGCCATGGTGTCGGTCCCACGTTTCACAGCGGCTTGGTCGTCCTGCACTACGACCAGCCCGCGGTGGAGACCGTCATCGAACCCGGCATGACGTTCACCATCGAGCCGATGATCAATCTCGGCGGCATCGAGTACGAGATCTGGGACGACGGCTGGACCGTGGTCACCAAGGACCGCAAATGGACCGCGCAGTTCGAGCACACCCTGGTGGTCACCGAATCGGGGACCGAGATCCTGACCCTGCCGTGACCCGCGGCGCGGTCCAGCTGTGCACGAGGTGCGCTGTTCCGCCCGGGGATCCGGCCGCGCACGCGATCGGATCCGCGGCGGATCGGGCGCTCGGCCGCGGTGCGGCGCGATGAGAGGCGCGCTGCTGGTCGCGGGTACGACCTCCGACGCCGGTAAGAGCGTGGTCGTGGCCGGGATCTGCCGGATGCTGGCCCGGCGCGGTGTGCGGGTCGCGCCGTTCAAGGCGCAGAACATGTCCAACAATTCGGTGGTCACCCTCGACGGCGGGGAGATCGGCCGGGCGCAGGCGTTGCAGGCGCAGGCATGCGGACTGGAGCCGAGCGTCCGATTCAATCCCGTCCTGCTCAAGCCCGGCAGCGACCGGCGCTCGCAGTTGGTGGTGCGGGGCACGGCGGTCGGTACGGTCGGCGCCGAGGACTACTTCCGGTACCGGCGCGACCTGCGGGCCGTCGTCGCCGCCGAACTCGCCGCGCTGCGCGCCGAGTTCGACGTGGTGATCTGTGAGGGCGCCGGATCACCCGCCGAAATCAATTTGCGCGCAACGGATCTGGCGAATATGGGGCTCGCGCGCGCTGCGCGGCTTCCGGTGCTGCTCGTCGGCGACATCGATCGCGGTGGCGTGCTGGCCCACCTGTTCGGCACACTCGCGATCCTGGACGCCGAAGACCAGCAGTTGATCTCGGGTTTCGTCGTCAACAAGTTCCGCGGCACGCGGGCCCTGCTGCAGCCCGGTCTGGACCGCCTCACCGAGCTCACCGGCCGCCCCACCCTCGGCGTGCTCCCCTACGCCGAGGACCTCTGGATCGACGCCGAAGACTCGCTCGGCACCGTCGCCGACGCGCCGGTGGGCCGTCCGCGGCCGCCGGTGGGCGCCGAATGGCTGACCGTTGCGGCCATCCGGTTGCCGCGCGTCTCCAACTCCACCGACGTCGAGGCGCTGGCCTGCGAACCGGGCGTCGCGGTGCGCTGGGTGAGTGAGCCGTCGCGGCTGGCGGGCGCGGACCTGGTGATCGTTCCCGGCAGCAAGGCGACAGTGTCGGACCTGGGGTGGTTGCGGCGCACCGGCATCGCCGAGGCGCTGCGCGCACGCGCCGCCGCGGGCGGCGCGATCCTGGGGGTCTGCGGTGGATATCAGATGCTCGGAACCCGCATCATCGACCAGGTGGAGTCCGGCGAAGGTGTGGTCGAGGGGCTCGGTTTGCTCGACCTCACCGTCGAATTCGCCGAGTCGAAAGTGCTGCGCCGCAGCGCGGGACACGCCGCCGGGATCCCGGTGCGCGGCTACGAGATCCACCACGGCCGCGTGACGCACCGGGGTGACCCGGCCTGGCTCACCGTCGACGGCGAGCCGGAAGGCAGCGTGCGCGGCGCGGTGTGGGGCACCCATCTGCACGGACTGCTGGAGTCGGATGAACTGCGGCGCAGTTGGCTGCGCGCGGTCGCCGCGGCCGCGGGGCGGACGGGTTTCGTGGTGGCCGACGATGTTTCGGTGGCCGCGGTGCGGACTGCGCAACTCGATCTCGTGGCCGGGTTGGTCGAAGACCATCTCGACATCGCGGCGATCGAGCGCCTCCTCGCCGAGGGCGCGCCCGCCGCTCTGCCGACCTTGTCCACCGGCGCCGTACTCGCTGGGGACCCGCCTGGTTGACGAGGCGACACCCAATCGACGTGCGCGTCGCGATGGGGCTGCGTACCGGTGTGCGGGTCGCCTTCATGCCCACCCCCACCGGCACCTACGAGCTGGTGCCGGAGACGCGCACGATCAAGTCGCTGAGGGGCATCGTCGGCTGGTCCGGCTCGCCCATCGGCCTCGCCGCGATGAACGAGGCGATCGCGGGTAACGTCGTGGCGGGCAAGCGGTGATCGGCCTGGACGCGAACGTCCTCTCAGCCAGGAAGCCGGGTGTGAGCTGACCGTCAGGTTCGACCCCAACGCAGGTGAGCGTGCCGGAATGCGGCTGCTCGCCTGAATACCGCCCGCAGCGCCCCGGCCATCCGTGTAGCGTGATTCGGCATGGAATCACGGCAGATCACGGTCGGTGACCGGGTGTGGACCGTGCGGATCGACGGGCCGCAGTCCCGGCACAGCATCCTGCTGCTGCCCGACTCGGGTGATCCGGCGGACGTTTACGACCAGGTATGCGCCCGCCTGCACACCTCGGACCTACGTACCTTCGCCGTGGAGTCGATCGAAGGCCTCGACGCGGCCGGTGTGACCGCGATCCTGGACGAGCTCGGGCTGCCGTGGGTGAATGTCGCCGGACGCGGTGCGGGCGCCGTGCTGGCCTGGCAGGCGTGCGCCCGTGGCTTCGGCCGGTTCCAGAGCCTGGTGGTCGCCGACCGCGGCCATCCGGCCGCTCCCGGTCCCGACGATGTGGTGCTGGACGCGACCACCGGCCCGGTGGAGGTGCCGACCACGCTGCTGGTCACCAAGAACCTGCCGCGCTCGGTGGCCGAGCTGTCCGGTCGGCTCGTCTACGGCGAGTTCCGGGTGACCGAGGTCGACGTCGCCAACGTGGCCACCGAGGCCGACCATGAGCTGGCCACCGAGATCGTGCTACGCACCAGCCTCTGGTGACCGCCCGCGGGCCGCGGCCTGATAGCCGGCCAGCCAGTCCAGCCAGCTGTCCAGCTCGGCGAACGCCTGGGCCAGCGCCGCGGGGCCGGACAGGAACACGTCGTGCTTGGCGCCGTCGATCGGCACCATGTTGGTGCGGTCGCCCAGACAGCCCGACCAGCGCTGGATCTGCGTGACATCGAGCACCGCGTCGGCCACGTCCACCGCGGGACCGTACCGCCGGGCGAACTTGGTCATCCTGGAACGCAGGATCAGCGAGGGAACGCCGATGTCCAGGCCCTCGTGCAGCCGCGCGTGGCCGTTGCGGATCGCGCGCAACCATCCGAACCGAACCGGGAAACCCTCCAGCGGTTTCCAATCGAGGTTGTAGTCCCATTCGCCGGACACCGATTGGTGCAGGCTGTCGCCGTAGGTGCTGACCTTGCCCCCGGGCAGCTGGACCCGCTTCCGGAATCGGCCCACGGTCTTGATGACCGACGTGCCGATGGTCCGGTAGTACGCCGGCCCTTGCAGGTCGAACCACGGGCTGTTGAGCACCAGCCCGGTGATTCCCGCGGCGGCCGTCCCCCGGCTGCGGTTGAGCCGGTCCAGCCACAACGAGGCGACCAGACCGCCGGTGGAATGCGCGGTGATGACCACCGGCGCGCCGGTCTCGGCGCGCACGATCCGCAGCGACTCGTCCAGCTCCCGGTCGTAGAAAGCGAGATCCGTCACATAGTGCGGCGTTTGCCCATCCCGTCGTGAGCGGCCGCACTTGCGCAGATCGAGCGCGTAGAACTGGAACCCGCGCTCGGCGTAGTGCTCGGCCAGGTGCTCCTGGAAGAAGTAATCGGTGAATCCGTGGACGTAGAGCACCGCACCCGCGGTCTGCGCGACGGCGCCGGAAGGCGTGTAGCGCACCAGCGTGGCGACCACGTCGCCTTCGCCGTCGGGATCGGGACCCAGCGCGAGCGTGCGCTGCTGGTAGTGCGGGCCAAGGACGTCGGGATGCCAGCCTCCGCCATCCGGAGAGGTGCTGACCGGCTCGGCAAGCGACTGTTCGTTCGTCACGCGACCAATGTATTGGACCGCGCCGCGGACCGACAGATCCCGCGGTCGTGCCGGCGCGGAAGTGACGACCATCTCTGTCGCATTCCGCACATTCGGTAGCTGGTCGCGTGTCATGAGGGAGATGAGGTGCACAATTGGGCCTAGGTGAACGGCGGGTAACCTGACCCCGCCACACTGTTCGGGAACGGTGGAGCCGGACCCGAGTGGCAACCACACACTTTGCCCGAGCAGGTCCAGCCGCCCGGTAGGACCGCGCAGAAAGACAAGGAAGTCGATCTACCCGTGCCGAACGCTGCCCTGACTGAAAAGACCGATGTAGTACTCATCGGTGCCGGCATCATGAGCGCTACCCTCGGCGCGCTGCTGCGGCAGCTGCAGCCGGACTGGTCGATCTCCCTGTTCGAGCGGCTCGACGCGGCCGCCGCGGAGAGCAGCGACCCGTGGAACAACGCGGGCACCGGACACTCCGCGCTCTGCGAGCTGAACTACAGCCCGCAGAACCCGGACGGCTCGGTGGACATCACCAAGGCCGTCGACATCAACGAGCGTTTCCAGGTCTCCCGCCAGTTCTGGTCCTACGGCGTGGAGAACGGCATCCTCGGCGATCCGTCCACCTTCATCAACCCGATCCCGCACGTCAGCTTCGTGCACGGCGCCGAGAGCGTGCAGTACCTGCGTAAGCGGTACGAGGCACTGGCGCCGCACCCGCTGTTCGAGGGCATGGAGTACATCGACAGCTCCGATGAGTTCGCCCGGCGGCTGCCGCTGATGGCCCGTGGCCGGGACTTCGCCGATCCGGTCGCGCTGAACTGGTCCGACGGCGGCACCGACATCGACTTCGGCGCGCTCACCCAGGAGTTGCTCGCCTATCTGGGCAGCACTGGCGCCGACCTGGCGTTCGGTCACGAGGTGCGCGAGCTCTCCCAGCAGTCCGACGGGTCCTGGCTGGTCACCGTGCGCAACCTTCGCACCCGCGAAACCCGCAGGCTGATCAGCAAGTTCGTCTTCGTCGGCGCGGGCGGCGGCGCGCTGCCGCTGCTGCAGAAGGCGAACATCAAGGAGGCCAAGGGATTCGGCGGGTTCCCGGTCAGCGGCCAGTTCTTCCGCTGCGTCAACCCGGCGCTGATCCACCAGCACGAGGCCAAGGTCTACGGCAAGGCCGCCGTCGGCGCGCCGCCGATGTCGGTGCCGCATCTGGACACTCGGGTGATCAAGGGCCGGCCCGGCCTGCTGTTCGGGCCGTACGCGGGCTGGACGCCGAAGTTCCTCAAGGACGGCAAGAACACCGACCTGTTCAAATCGGTGCGGCCGAACAATATCCTCTCGCTGCTCGGTGTCGGCGCCACCGAGCTGGGGCTGACCAAGTACCTGATCAGCGAGCTGCTGAAATCCGAGGCGGGCAAGGTGATCACGCTGTCGGAGTTCATCCCGCGCGCCGAGGCCAGGGATTGGGAGCTGATCAATGCGGGCCAGCGCGTGCAAGTTATCCGGCGCAAGGGCCTCGGCGGGGTGCTCGAGTTCGGCACCGCCGTCATCGCCGCACAGGACGGCACCATCGCCGGACTGCTCGGCGCGTCGCCGGGCGCGTCGACCTGCGTCACCGCCATGCTCGACGTGCTGCAGCGCTGCTTCCCGCGGGAGTTCGCCGAGTGGACCCCGAAACTGAAGGAAATGGTGCCCTCCCTGGGCGTGAAACTCTCGGAGAACCCGGCGCTGTTCCACGAAGTGTGGGATTGGACCGCGAAGGCACTGAACCTCGTCGACGGTGGCGACAACACGCCGAGGCACGCGGGGGTCGCGGCGAACGCCTGAGTTGTGATAGCAAGGCGCGATGATGTCAACGGTTGCTCTCAAACGGTCCTGGGCACAGGATCTCGATACCGCCACGCTCTACCAGCTGTTGAAACTTCGCGTCGAAGTTTTCGTCGTCGAACAGAAATGCGCGTACCTGGAACTGGACGGCAAGGATCTGCTGCCCGAGACCAGGCACTTCTGGCTCGATGACGAGGGCGAGGTGATCGCGACGCTGCGTCTGTGCGAGGAGCACCAGGACGGGGTGAAGAGCTTCCGCATCGGCAGGCTCTGCGTCGCCGCGCCCGCGCGCGGGCACGGCTACCCCACGCGGCTGCTGCAGGCGGCTCTGGCCGAGGTCGGCTCGGCGACGGTGCGGTTGTCCGCGCAGAGCGACCTGGTCGAGCTGTACAGCAAACACGGCTTCGAAATCGACGGCGAGGAATTCGACGAGGACGGCATCGCGCACGTGCCGATGCGACGGGGCTCGGTCTGATCTGCAGCGCTGTGTTTGATTTGCAGCGCCTGCGGCGCTGCGTGTTCGCGGCCCTGGGGAGTCTCGCGTCCGAGCGGGCGAGACTCGCGCCTTCGGCGCATGCGTTTCGCCCGCTCGGACGCGAGACGGGCCGCGAACGGTGCTCGTAAGACTCGCACCGGGCGGAGGTGGGTGGGTTCGGTTGTTGCGTGGTTGTTCGGTGTGATCGGCTGAGGTGTTTGGGCGAGTCTCGGCGCGTTCGGCGCATGCGCTTCGTCCCCTTGGGCGCGAGACGGGCCGTGAGCGGTGCTCGTGAGACGAGCACACTTAGGGTTGGTGCGTGGTACGCGCGGTCGGGGTGCGGGCGACGCGGCCGGGTGGGGCGGGTGGAGGGCACTGGTCCGTGTTCGTCGGGCCGCGCCTAGAGTTTGGGCGTGTCTGTGTCCCGTTCTGATGCCGCGCCGTTGTCCGACCAGCACGCCCGAACTCGCCCGGGTTCGGGCAACGAGGTCGGGTTTCCTTTCTCGGCCGTTGTCGGCCAGGAACGGCTGCAACTGGCGCTGATTCTGTGCGCGGTGCACCCGGGCATCGGCGGCGTACTGGTCCGGGGCGAGAAGGGCACCGCCAAGTCGACCGTGGTGCGTGCGCTGGCTCAGTTGTTGCCGCCGGTCCTGGAGGGGAACGGGTCCCGGCCCGCGCGGCTGGTGGAACTGCCGGTGGGCGCGACCGAGGACCGCGTGGTCGGTTCCCTGGACTTGGAGCGGGTTCTGCGCGACGGGGAACAGGCGTTCCGTCCTGGCCTGCTGGCCGCCGCACATCACGGCGTGCTCTACGTGGACGAGGTCAACCTACTGCACGACCACCTGGTGGACGTGCTGCTCGACGCCGCGGCGATGGGTCGGGTGCATATCGAACGCGACGGGGTCTCACATTCGCATCCGGCGCGTTTCGTGCTGGTCGGGACGATGAACCCCGAAGAAGGCGAGCTGCGCCCGCAGCTGCTGGACCGGTTCGGCCTGACGGTGGACGTCGCCGCCTCGCGGGAGGTGGACGTGCGGATGGCGGTGGTGCGCCGCAGGCTGGATTACGAGGCCGATCCGGCCGGGTTCGCGCTGCGCTACACCGAGGCGGATCGTGCGGTGGCCGAGCAGATCCGCACCGCCAGAGAACGGATCGGCCGGGTGGTGCTCGACGATATCGAGTTACGCCGGATCGCCGCGCTGTGCGCGGCGTTCGACGTCGACGGGATGCGCGCCGATCTGGTCATCGCGCGGACCGCGACGGCGCATGCCGCGTGGCGCGGCGGTGACGCGGTGACCGAGGACGACGTGCGGGTCGCCGCCGAACTGGCGCTGCCGCACCGGCGCAGGCGTGATCCGTTCGACGAGCCCGGCGTCAGCGAACAGCAACTCGACGACGCCATGCGCGACGCCGCGGCGCAGGCGCAGCGCGACGAGCAATCGTCCACGCCGAGTGCGGAATCAGCGCTGCCGGGAACAGAACCCGGCGACGACCCCGATGACGGACCCGAGGACCCGTCGCCGCCGGACGGACCGGGCGGTGGATCCGGCGAAGGCCGCAGTGGCGCACCGGTTTCCGCGACGCGGCCGCCCCGCTGGGAGGTGCCTGGCGTCGGCGAAGGGGCGCCGGGGAGGCGGTCGCGCGCGCAATCGCGGCACGGGCGCGTCGTACGTTCCAGCGTCGATACGTCTTCGGGGCTGCATCTGCTCGGCACGATTTTCGCCGCAGCACCGCACCAGTGGTCGCGTGGACGTGGCGAAGGTCCGTTGCGGCTGGCCGCCGGCGACCTGCGCGGCGCGTACCGGGAAGGGCGAGAAGGCAATCTGATCGTCTTCGTCGTCGACGCATCCGGGTCCATGGCCGCCAGGGACCGGCTATCGGCCGTCACCGGCGCGGTGGTCAGCCTGTTGCGGGACGCCTACCAGCGCCGCGACAAGGTCGCCGTCGTCACGGTGCGTGGCGCGGACGCCGAACTCGTGTTGCCGCCGACCTCGTCGGTCGACATCGCGGTGCGTCGGCTGTCCGGCATGCGTACCGGTGGGAAGACCCCGCTCGCGGCGGGGCTGCTGAAGGCGCGCGAGGTGATACGGCGCGAACGCGTACGCGATCCGCGCCGCAGGCCGATGCTGGTGCTGCTGACCGACGGCCGCGCCACGGGCGGCGCCGCTCCGGTTCCGCGCGCCCGAGCGGCTGCGGCCTTGCTCGCCAGGGACACGGTGGCGTCGATCGTGGTCGACTGCGAACGCGGCATGATCCGTCTCGGCCTCGCCCTGGACCTGGCCCGCGATCTGCGCGGCGGCTACCTGCGACTGGACGAGCTGACCGGAGACTCGGTGGCCGACCTCGTCCGCGCGAACGCCCCGAGCACGCGCGGCGCGTCGGTGCGGGCCGCTTGAACGGGTGGGCGTCGCATGGAGGGTACTCGGCCGCTGCGGGGTTTCCTACATGGTCGAGCTGGTTGGTGGCGGTGCCGGACCGGCCGGCCGATGTCGGGCGCGCCGGCGGAGGCGGCATCGAACGCGTGCGAGCCTATTCGCGATCTACCAGCTCGGTCGACGGTGTCCGCGCCGGATGTGTGGGTCGCGATTGCCGTACACGATTCGTCCGGACACGCGCACGCGACGTCGGCCGCAAGCGGCGGAAACGGCTTCGCAGTGAGACGAGTACAGCAGTGAGACGAGAACAGCAAGGAGACTTCGATGCCCAAGGGTGTTCCGGAGATAGTTCCCGACGACGGGCTGACCACGCGGCAGCGACGTAATCAGCCGGTGCTGGCGGTCCACACCGGGCCGGGCAAGGGGAAGTCGACGGCCGCGTTCGGGATGGCGCTGCGGGCCTGGAACCAAGGCTTCGACGTGGCGGTATTCCAGTTCGTGAAGAGTGCCAAGTGGAAAGTGGGCGAGGAGGTGGCCTTCCGCGCCCTCGGTGCGCTGCATGAGCAGACCGGTGCCGGCGGGCCGGTCGAGTGGCACAAAATGGGCGAAGGCTGGTCCTGGACCCGCAAACAGGGCACCGAGCAGGACCACGCCGCGGCTGCGCTCGCCGGTTGGCAGGAGATCGCCCGGCGCCTGCAAGCCCAGCAGCACCGGTTCTACGTCCTCGACGAATTCACCTATCCGCTGAAGTGGGGGTGGGTGGACGTGGCCGAAGTGGTCGAGACCCTGCACGATCGTCCCGGCCACCAACATGTCGTGATCACGGGTCGTGACGCACCCGCCGCCCTGATCGAAGCCGCCGACCTCGTCACCGAGATGACCAAACTCAAACACCCCATGGACGCGGGACGCAAAGGCCAACGAGGCATCGAATGGTGACCCACGAACAAGGATCGCGATGAGGGCCGTGGTAGTGGCGGCGCCGGCGTCGGGGAGTGGTAAGACCACGGTCGCTACGGGGTTGGTCGGGGCGCTTCGGCGAGCAGGTCATCGGGTCGCGCCGTTCAAGGTTGGGCCCGACTACATCGATCCCGGGTATCACGGACTGGCCGCGGGGCGGCCGGGCCGAAATCTGGATCCTGTGCTGGTGGGGGTGGAACGTATCGCGCCGCTGTACCGGCACGGTGCGCAGGGGTGCGATGTGGCGGTGGTCGAGGGCGTGATGGGCCTGTTCGACGGACGGATCGACGAGCACCATGCCGGCCCGGTCGCGGAGGGGTCGACGGCGCAGGTCGCGAGCCTGCTCGGCGCGCCGGTGCTGCTGGTGGTGGATGCGCGCGGACACAGCCAGAGCCTGGCCGCGTTGCTGCACGGCTTCGCCACCTTCGACAGCGGTATCCGGCTCGGCGGGGTGATCCTGAACCGGGTCGGCAGCGAACGGCACGACCACGTGCTGCGGGCGGCCTGTGCCCGGGTCGGACTGCCGGTACTCGGATCGCTGCCGCGCTCGGCCGAATTGGAGGTCCCATCCCGCCACCTCGGCCTGATTCCCGCCGTCGAGCACGGTATGGCGGCGAGGGAAGCGGTGACCGCGATGACCGACCTCGTTGCCGCCCACGTGGACCTGCACGCGATCGCCGCGCTGGCCCGTACGTCGGTCACCGGGCCGTCCTGGGACCCCGCTGCGGCCGTGCGGGGCGACGGGAGTGCACACCCTGCCGAGGCATCCGGGCGGCCCTGCGCTTCGTCGGTGCACGTCGATCGCGAGCCGCCACTGATCGCCGTGGCAGGCGGTGCGGCGTTCACCTTCGGGTACGCCGAGCACCGCGAGTTGCTGCTCGCGGCGGGTGCGCAGGTGGTCGTGTTCGACCCGTTGCACGACGAATTGCCCAGGGGAACAGCCGGATTGGTGTTGCCGGGCGGCTTTCCCGAAGAGCACGCCGCGCGGTTGGCCGCCAACACCGGGCTGCTGCGCGCGGTGGCGGAAGCGTCCAGGCAGGGAATGCCGATGCACGCCGAGTGCGCGGGGCTGTTGTATCTCACCCGGTCGCTCGACGGGCACCCGATGGCCGGGGTGATCGACGCCGAGGCCGAATTCGGTCCGCGCCTGGTGCTCGGCTACCGCGATGCCGTAGCGCTCGGCGATTCGCCGCTGTGGCGGGCGGGGGAACGAGTCCGCGGGCACGAGTTCCATCGAACCCGTCTGGTGTCATCGCCCTGCGCGGAGCCCGCGTGGGGCTGGCACGGCAGCGACGGCGAACGGGTTCGCGAGGGCGCGCTCGTCGGCAACCTGCACGCGTCCTACCTGCATACCCATCCAGCCGGGAACCCCGAGGCGGTGCGCCGTTTCGTGGCGGGCGCAACGGCCTATGCCAGAGCCCGTGTCACGACCTGACCTCGCCGTCGGCATCGGTGTGCGCCCCGGCACCGACCAGGCCAGAATTCGCGCGGCCTTGCGCGCGGGGCTGGGCGACAACGTCATCGCCTGCTTGGCGACCATCGACCGGCGTGCCGCCGAACCCGGTTTGCGAGCGGCCGCGTCAGCCTTGGGCGTGCCCGTGCGCGCCTACACCGCTACCGAGCTCGCCGTCGTCCGCGTACCGAATCCGTCCACCCGCACCGCGAGCGCGCTGGGTACGGCGAGCGTCGCCGAAGCCGCCGCCCTGCTGGCCGGACACGGCCCGCTGCTGTTGCCGAAGACCACCATCGACGGCGTCGTAATCGCCGCGACCGCGGCGCGCTGAGCGTTGCGGCGCGCGGATGGTGGTCCTCACGCCTCGAGTTCGTCGGCGACCCCGATGTCCTCGTACCACAGCGCGGGATGTTCGGCGATGAATCGGGCCATCAATTCGACGCAGCGCCGGTCCTGCAGGACGGTCACCGCGACGCCGTGGTCGGCGAGCCAGTCGTGCCCGCCGGAAAACGTCTGCGATTCCCCCACGATCACCGTCCCGATGCCGAACTGCCGAATCAGGCCGCTGCAGTACCAGCACGGCGAGAGCGTGGTGACCATGATGGTCCGGCGGTAGTCGCGGCGGCGCCCGGCCGCGCGGAAAGCGTCGGTTTCGGCGTGCGCGCTCGGATCGCCGGACTGCACCCGGCGGTTGCGGCCCCGCCCGAGCAGGGTGCCATCCGCGTCGAAAAGCGCCGCGCCGATCGGGATCCCGCCTTCGGTCAGCCCGTGGAGTGCTTCCTCGTAGGCCACGTCTAGTAGGTCCTGTGCCGGTGTCACCGGTGTCATATGTCCACCTTCCAAGCCGGTCGGTCCCGGCCACGACAGCGAGTTCGGTTGAGCCGGGTGGGGTAAAGGACAAGCCGACCGTATGCCAGCCGAGGACTGTGAGCCACCCGCCGCACCCTCTGCTGGAGGTGTGTCGTCGCAGGTCACGTCGGGTTGAGCCGGACGGGCTGCGCGGCCTGCCGCGGGGCTGGCGCTCGGCGCAGGTGGCCGGGCGATTGCCGGTGGCGGGTGGTCAAGCCGTAGGCTCGAAACTTGTGCCGTACACGTCAGACGCAACGCCAGTTCAGCCCGCCGGCGACCCGAACTACCTGGTCGGACTAGATCTGGGCGGGCGGCGCGTCGTCGTGGTCGGCGGCGGCACGGTAGCGCAGCGCAGGCTGGGCCTGCTGATCGCCGCCGGCGCGGATGTGCATGTGGTGAGTCGCGCGGTGACGCCCGCGGTCGAGGGGATGGCCACGTCGGGGCAGCTCACTGTCGCGCTACGTGCTTACGCCGATGGCGATCTCGACGGTGCCTGGTATGCGATCGCGTGCACCGACGAGCCGGAGACCAACGCTGCGGTGGTCGCCGAGGCGACCCGGCGGAGGATTTTCTGCGTGCGGGCCGACACCGCGCGGCTGGGCACGGCGGTCACCCCGGCGACCGCGCGCTACGACGGACTGACTCTCGGCGTGCTGGCCAGTGGCGAGCACCGGCGCTCGGCGACCGTCCGCACCGCGCTGCTCGAGGCCCTGCAATCCGGTGTGGTGGGCGCTGACTCGACACCGATCGCGCCCGGTGTCGCCCTGGTCGGCGGCGGACCGGGTGATCCCGATCTGATCACCGTCCGCGGTCGGCGGCTGCTGGCCAGGGCGGATCTGGTGGTCGCCGATCGGCTCGCTCCGCCGGAACTGCTCGCCGAACTCGGACCCGAGGTCGAGGTGGTCGACGCGGCGAAGATCCCGTACGGGCGAGCGATGGCGCAGGACGCGATCAACACCGCGCTGATCGAAGGCGCGCGGGCAGGCAAGTTCGTGGTGCGGCTCAAGGGCGGCGACCCGTACGTGTTCGGGCGCGGCTACGAGGAGCTGGAAGCCTGCGTGGCGGCCGGGGTCCCGGTGACCGTGGTGCCCGGCGTCACCAGTCCCATCGCGGTGCCCGCCGCCGCGGGGATTCCGGTGACGCATCGCGGCGTCACCCACGAGTTCGTGGTGGTGAGCGGGCATGTCGCGCCGGATCATCCGGACTCGCTGGTCGACTGGCCCGCGCTGGCCCGGCTGCGCGGCACGCTGGTGCTGATGATGGCCGTGGAGCGGATCGAACAGTTCGCCACCGCGCTACTGGAGGGCGGTCGCCCGGCGGGCACGCCCGCCACCGTCATCCAGGAGGGCACGCTGCGCACGCAGCGCGTGCTGCGCACCGATCTCGGCACGGTAGCCACCCGGGTGCGCGCCGAAGGTATCCGCCCACCCGCGATCGTGGTGATCGGCCCGACCGCCGGGTTTTCCGCCGACGCGATCGTCCCGAACGCCGACTCCGCGGCGGGATAGCGTTCGCCGCTGCCGCGGCGATCCGAGTGCGCGCGGAGGTCGCAGACCCCTCGGCCTGCCGGATCGCCGGGACAGCTTCCGTCATGGACCCGGCCGGGTCGGTGGGCGGACAAATGCGGCAACGGCATCAATTACAGTGACTCACTGTGCTTCGGAACCCCGCTGCGACGATGCAGTATCCAGTGACGCAGCGGGCCTTCGGGCTCGCGATCCTAGTCCTGAGCGGATTGCAGCTCATGGTCGTGCTCGACGGCACGGTGGTGATCTTCGCGCTACCGCGGCTGCAAGAGGAGATGGGGTTGTCCAGCGCGGGCAGCGCGTGGACGGTGACGTCGTACGGGCTCACCTTCGCGGGCCTGATGCTGCTCGGCGGCAGGCTCGGCGACGCGTTCGGCCGCAAGCGCATGCTTGTGGTCGGTGTCGCGCTGTTCACAATGGCCTCGCTCTTGTGCGGGCTGGCGCAGAACCAGGCGATGCTGCTCGCGGCACGGGCTTTCCAGGGCGCGGGCGCGGCGGTCGCGGCTCCGACGGCGTTCGCGCTCGTGGCGACGACCTTCGCGCCGGGCAAGGCACGCAACCAGGCGATCGCGATCCTCGGCTCGATGGTCGGCATCGGCTCCGTCGGCGGGCTCGTGGTCGGCGGCGCGCTGACCCAGCTGTCCTGGCGGTGGATCTTTCTGATCAACGTCCCGATCGGCGCACTGATCATCCTCGGCGCGGCCTACAAACTCGCCGATACCGAACACCACCGTTCGGCCCTCGACCTTCCCGGCGCGGTGCTCGGCACCATCGCCTGCGCGTCGATCGTGTTCGGCGCCACCGAAGGGCCGGAGATGGGGTGGGGGCACCCCGCGATCATCGGTTCGCTGATCGCGGGCGTCGTGCTACTGATCGTGTTCGTGGCGCTGGAACGACGGGTGGACCACCCGCTGCTGCCGTGGTCGCTGTTCGACAGCCGTGACCGCGTCGCCACCTTTCTGCTGATCTTCCTGGCCGGTGGCGTGCTGGGCGCGATGACCTTCTTCGTCGCCCAGTTCATTCAGAACGTCATCGGGTACGGGCCGCTGAAGGCGGGCGTCGCGGCGATTCCGTTCACCGTCGGCATCGGCATCGGCGGTGCGGTGGCCTCCAAGGCGGCACTGTACATCGCGCCGCGCTGGCTGCTCGCGGGCGCGGCCGTGGTGCTCGGCGTCGGACTGCTGTTCGGCTCCACCCTCGACGGCGAGGTCCTGTACTTCGCCACCCTGCTGCCGCTGCTGGTGGTGATCGGCTTCGGCGTCGGCATCGCCATGGTGCTCACACCGCTGTGTGTGCTGGTCGGCGTGCCGCCCGCCAATATCGGCCCGCTGGCCGCGGTCGGGCAGATGTTCATGAATCTGGCCACTCCGGTGGCCATCGGCCTGCTCAGCCCGATCGCTGCCTCCCGCACCTTGTCGCTCGGCGGCCGCACCGAGAAAGTGGCCGGCATGACGCCCGCGGAGATCGCCGCGCTCGGCAACGGCTACACCCTGGTGCTGTTCGTCTGCGCCTTCGCCGCGTTCGCGGCCGGACTGGTCGCCCTGACCCTGCGTTTCACCCCGCAGCAACTGGCCATGGCCCAGCACGCCCAGGAAGAAGCCCAACAAGGCAGTGTTTGATTTGCCTGGTCAGGTGTGCCGGTCGCTCGTGGTGCTGACTTGTGGCGAATTCAAAACCGGCCGGCGACTCGCCTGGGTGTCACGCGCACGATGACGCGCGGACTGTCGTCGACCGAGGCGGGGTTGAAGTCCGCGTCCATTTGTCCGGTGTACTTCGCCGACAGTTCGTCGGGCAGCGTCTTCTCCGGATCGGGCGTGATCGTCGCGCTGCCCCGGATCTCCGCGTAGACGTACGGGTTGTCCGGCGGGTTGATCAGCACGGTGATGCGCGGGTCGCGCGCGAGGTTCTTGCCCTGCTGACGATCGGTCGTGGTGGAGAAAAGCAGGTGTCATGCGCGGTCGACGATGGCCGCCGCGGTCATCGCCGGCCCGGCGTCGCCCGCCCGGGTGCCCCGGTCCCGGTCCGGCAACATGCCGAGGCATCGAGGCGGGCTGATCACCACTCGGGGTCGGCGCGATAGATCTCGCGGTACTCCTTGGCGAAGGCGCGGCGCCCGAGCAGACGCCAGGCCAGCCGTGCCGGAAGCGGCATCTCCGCCAGGACCTTCCGACGGTCGGTGTCGGACACTCCCTGCAGGATGAAGCCGAGGAAGACGAGCTGGCGGTCCTTGGGCAGGTGCTCGCGGCCGCGTTCGCCGAGCCCCTGCCATTCCGTGGCGGTCATGACGTGCTCGACGACGGGCAGGACGTGCCGTTCCTCCTCGGTCATGTGCTCGTCGAGGGCTGTGGCGAGCGCGCCCACTGTGGCGGCGAGCCGGTCGCGGACCGCAGGGGCGGCGGCAGTGGCGAATTCGGCCGCCTCGCGGTGTGCGCGTTCGGTGAGTTCGGCGATCCGCTCGTGCTGTTCTTCCATGCGCAGTACCAGGGCCGCGTCGGCGGGAGCGCGCTCGAGCAAGAGCGGCCACATGAGCTCGTCCTCGCCGGTGTGATGCTCGTGCACGCCGCTACCCAGCTCGTCCAGGAACGCGACGAGGCGCCGGGCGCGGTCGACGTCACCGGCGGCGACTGCGGTGACGAGGTCGGGCAGAGCCCGGAAGTGCCTGCGAAAGGCGTTGTGCACGGCGACCATGTCGTAGGTGTCGGGACGTGCGGGCGTGGTGGTGTTCACGGGCTGCTCCTGTCGGTGTGGGGACCTCGGCGAGCATGCTGTCCGTCTCTTGTAGCCGGCTCGAGACGCGCTAAAGAGCCGGCATCCCTAGACTTGGCGAGTCATGGTTCGAATCCGGGTACTCGGCGCGCTGACCGCGGCGGACGAGCGCGGTGAACTCGATCTCGGCGGCCCGCGGCAACGCGGTGTGCTGGCACGGCTGCTGGTCGCGCGGGGCGAGGTGGTTTCGGTCGATCGCCTGATCGATGACCTTTGGCGCGGTGAGCCGCCACCGCGGGCACTGGGTGCGCTACAGGCCTATGTGTCCAACCTGCGGCGGCTGCTCGAGCCGCAGCGGCCCCCGCGCGCGCCCGCGACCGTGTTGATCAGCCGTGCTCCCGGGTATGCGGTGCGGCTGGACACCGAGGCGGTGGACGCGTGGGTCTTCGGCGCCGACCTGGATGCCGCGGCGCGGCAGCTCGATCCGCGTGCGCGGCGGCCCGCCCTGGAGCGGGCGCTGGCCCGCTGGCAGGGACCGGCGTATGCGGCCTACGCGGAGGAATCGTGGGCGAGCACGGAGGCGGCGCGGCTCGAAGAATTGCGCGCGAGCGCGCGGGAACAGCTCGCAGCCACTCTGCTCGAGCTGGATCAACCAGCGCTGGCCGCGGCCCAGGCCGAGGTGCTGAGCCGGGAACATCCGCTGCGGGAGGAAGCGTGGCGGCTCACGGCGCTGGCGCGCTACCTGGCCGGGCGCCAGGCGGAAGCGCTCGCCGCGCTGCGGCAGGCCCGCGAGGTACTCGCCGAAGAGCTCGGCATCGATCCAGGACCGGCACTGACCCGGTTGGAAACCGACATCCTGGCCCAGCGGATTCCGGTGCGCGAGAAAACCGTCTTCGTCTCCGATCAGACGCCGAAGGCACCCGCCGCCGAGTCGAGCGCGGGGCTGCTCGGACGTGCCGCGGAACTTGCCGCCCTGTACGCCGCCGCCCAGGGCGACGGGCCAAGGACAGCGACCCTGGTGGGCGAGGCGGGCAGCGGGAAATCGACAGTGCTGCACCATGTTCGCGACGCACTGGAGGACTCCGGGTATCGTGTGGCGCTCGGTCGTTGCCCGGAGGACGAGGCCGCGCCGTCCGCGTGGCCCTGGGTCGAGATGTTGCGCATCCTGGTCGGCGAGCACGATCCCGGTGACCTCGCGCCCGGACTCGCCCCGCTGCTCACCGACAGCGCGGACCCGCCGCGGGCGGATCACGCGCACGGCCGTTTCCTGCTGCACCGGGCGGTGTGCGGCTATCTGACCGCGGTCGCCGCCGACCGTCCGCTCGCGATCCTGCTCGATGACGCGCACCGCAGCGACGCCGAAACCGCCGCGTTGCTCGCCGCGGTGGCCACCAGGGTGCCCGCGCTGGTCGTGATCGGCTACCGCCCGGACGAAGTGCCGCCCGCACTCGCCGATGCCCTCGCGACGCTGGCGACCACCGTCCGCGCCCGGGTCCGCCTGCACGGCCTCGGTATCGAGGACAGCCGTCGGCTCATCGCCGCACTGGCCGGGAACCCACCGGCGGACTCCGTGGTCGAGACGCTGCACGAGCGCACCGGCGGCAACCCGTTCTACCTCATCGAGATCGCGCGCCTGCTGCGCAGCGAGGGCGAACTGGTGGCCGCCTCCGAAGTCCCGCAGGGTGTGCGGGATGTCTTGCGCCGCAGGTTGTCCCGCTTGCCCGAGACGGTGGTGGCGCTGCTTCGCCTTGCCGCGGTGATCGGCCGGGAGTTCGACCTCGAGGTGCTGGTGCGGGCCGCGGAGGTGGGTGAGGACGACGTGCTGGACGCGGTGGAGGCCGGCGTGCTGGCCGGGTTGCTGGACGAACCGGCCAGTGGCCGCGGCCGTTTCACCCACATTCTGGTTCGCGAAACACTGCTCGGGGATTTGCCGAGGGTCCGCCGCGACCGGTGGCACCGGCGGGTGGCTGCCGCGATCGAAGAGATCGATCCGGTGGATTTCGCCGCCCTGGCACACCACTACGGCGAATCGGTGACCCCGCAGACGGCACGGCGGGCCGCCGACTGCGCGGTGGCCGCGGCCGAACGGGCCGAGCGGCGCTACGCCCACGACGCCGCCGCCGCCGGATACGAACGCGCCGTCGCGGCCCTGGAGCGCCAGGCCGGCACGGACACCGTCGCAGAACGGGTTGCGCTGCTGGGCCGGGCCGGTCGCAGTCACCTCGCCGATGGCGCCGGCCTCGCCGCGCGCGCCGCCCGCAACCGCGCCACCACATCGGCCGAGGAAGCAGGCCGACCCGACCTGCTGGTGCGGGCGTTCAGCGCCTGGGACACCCCGACACCGTGGCTGAACCGGTTCTACGGTGTGGTCGAACACCAGGTCGTCGCCCGGCTGGAGGGCGCACTGCGCTTTCCCGGCCTCACTCCCGCCGACCGGTGCCGGTTGCTGATCACCCTGGTCGACGAGATCGGCGGCGTGTCCGGCGAACGGGCCGGCCACGCCGCCGCCGAAGCCGAGGCGATCGCCCGCGAACTAGGCGACGACACCCTGCTCGCTCTGGCACTGCAAGCCCGAGCTTCGCTCTACGACACCCCGGAGCGGGGATCGCTCGGGGCCGAGCTGATCGAGATCGGTCGGCGCAACGACCACAGCGCCTACCTGGTGCTCGGCCACACCATCGCGATCCAGGCGGCCGCTTTCGCCGCGGACCTCGCCGCGGCGGGCGAGCACCTCGAGGCGGCCGCCGGGCCGGCCGACCGCTACCAGTGGCGCCAAGCGCAGGTGGCCAACGCCATGGCGCGCGGGCTGCTGGCGCTGGCGGCCGGGGACCCGACCGCGGCCGAGCAGCACTACGCACAGGCCGCGGAACTGCTGACCCGCGCGGGAATTGTCAACGCGGGCGGGATTCTGGCCATGGCGCTGTTCGCAGTGCGGTTGTATCAGGGACGGGTCGGGGAACTGGTCGAGATGATCGGCGAATTCATCGAGAGCGCCGCCCCGGAAACCGTGGACACCACCGTGGATTTCCAGGTTCTGGCCCTGCTCGCCACCGGCGATCGCGCGGCGGCCGAGCGGGTCCGGCGGCGTGCTCGACCGATCCGGCGCGACCTGTTCCGCTCGTTGTTCCTCACCCTGCGCGGCATGACGGTCGCGGCACTGGGCACGCCGCAGGAAGCCGGCGCACTCTACCGTGAGCTGCTGCCCTATCGAGATCGCCTCGGCGGCGCCGACACCGGCTCCTACGTCGTGGGTCCGGTCGACACGGTGCTCGGTGACCTGGCCGCGCTACACGGCGAGCCGGGCCCGGCCGCCGAGCACTACCGGGCCGCCCTGCGCGTCGCCCGCCGCTGCGGCAACCCCGCCTGGATCGCCGCCGCCCGCGAGCGACTCGACCGCTGATCGGCTACTGGTCGTTCACAAGCCGGATCCGGACCGTTGTCCTCGACCGTCCCAGCCGACCGAGGAGCACCCATGCCGGACGCCCGCCGCACCGTCACCGACCTGTACCTGAAGACCGTGACCACCCTGCACCGCAAGCTGCTGGACGGCACCGGCGGCCGGGTCGGCACCCGCTTCAAGAACATGCCCACCCTGACGCTCACCACCACAGGTAGGCGCAGCGGGCTGCCGCGCACCGTCGTTCTCACCGTCCCGGTGGTGGACGGCGACAGTTACCTGATCGTGGCCTCCCGAGGCGGGGACGACATCTCTCCCGACTGGTTCCACAACCTGAGCGCCCATCCCGAGGTCGAGGTGTCGTTCCAGCACGGCCCCACCCGATCGATGACCGCACACGTCCTCACCGCGGCCGAACGCGGGCGGCGGTGGCCGGAGGTGGTCGCGGCCTACCCGGGCTACGAGACCTACCAGAAGCAAACGACCCGCCGTATCCCTCTCGTCTTGTTGCTGCCGCACGGCAGGTGAGACTGCGGCCGCAAGCGTGCGGTGCGCACCGGCAGCGCACCCATGATGCGCCTCGCAGCCGGTGAACCGGAGTCGTCGGCCGGCAGACCGCTGCCCGGCCGGTGCGTGGGGTGCTCGTGAGCGAGGTGGCGAATGTGGCGCAGTCGCTGTCCGCGCGACATGCCTCCGCTTCGGAGCCGGCCGAACAGCCGCAGCCGTTCCGGACGCCGACGGCGCGGCGCCGGTACGAGGCGGCGGCCCGGGGCCGACCTCGAGGCCGAACGCGCCGCGCTCACCACCGAACAGCCGGAAGCACTCAGGTGAGGATCAAAAGCTCGGTGGACGAGGCGATCTCGGCCCGCAACCCGGCTTTGGTCGCTACCCGCGCCACGGCGCGCACGTCGGTCGGCTCCGCCCGGGTGAGCACCAGGGCGCGAGCGAGCAGGCCTTTGTGGTGCTTGTTGAAGTGACTGACCACGGTGCGCGAGCCGTCCGGATGCTCGGTCAGCACATTCGCGGTAATCGCGCCCGGAACCCGGCCCAGCTGCTGATAGGTGCCCGAGCGCAGATCGACTACGAGCTCGCCCGCGGCCTCGGCGTGCAGCGCGGGGCCCAGCTCGTCGCGCCAGAGGGCCGAAAGAGTGGGCAGGCCGGGAAGTTTGGACCCACCGGAGAGCCGATAGGCGGGAATCGGGTCACCCGCGCGGACCGCGCCGAACAGGGCCGAGCCGATGCCGAGCCGGGTGTATGCCTTGGCGCGCTGGATTTTCGTGAACGATCGCGCGTCGAGCGCGTCGTAGAGGACGCCGGTGTAGCGCTCCAGCGCCGGCCGGGTCGGCGAAGTGTGCAGCGTCGCGTTCCGGGCGATCTCGCCGTCGGCCCCCTTGCCGAGCCCCAGCGCGGCTCGGGAGCGGACCGGGTCGGCCGCTAACCGCACCACTTCCCCGATCAGCCGCGCGCGCAGCGCGGTGAGCTGCGGCATCGCCAACGTGTCCAGGGCGAGCGGCGCTCCGGCGCCGCCGTCGGACTTGGTTTCGGAAGGAGGCAGCAGCACCAGCACGAACGAATACGGTAATGCGCTGGGACCAGCGACCGGCCAGCGACTACCCTGTGCTTCCGTGATCACCCGCCTCTCCCGCCTCTTCCTGCGAACCCTGCGCGACGATCCCGCCGACGCGGAGGTGCCCAGCCACAAACTCTTGGTTCGTGCCGGCTACGTGCGCCGCATCGCCCCGGGTGTCTACTCGTGGCTGCCGCTCGGCCTGCGCGTGCTGCGCAAGGTCGAGGACGTGGTCCGCGCGGAGATGGACGCGATCGGCGCTCAGGAGATCTCGCTTCCCGCGCTGTTGCCGCGCGACCCGTACGAGACCACCAATCGGTGGACCGAGTACGGCGACGGCCTGTTCCGGCTGCGCGACCGCAAGGGCGCCGACTACCTGCTCGGCCCGACCCACGAAGAACTCTTCGCGCTCACCGTCAAGGGCGAGTACAGCTCCTACAAGGACCTTCCGGTCACCCTTTACCAGATCCAGACCAAATACCGCGACGAGGAGCGTCCCCGCGCGGGCATCCTGCGCGGGCGTGAGTTCGTCATGAAGGACTCCTACTCGTTCGATCTGGACGAGGACGGGCTCAAAGCCAGCTACGACGCGCACCGGCAGGCCTACCAGCGCATCTTCGACCGGCTGCGGGTCAAGTACGTCATCGTCGCCGCGACCTCGGGCGCGATGGGCGGTAGCGCGTCGGAGGAATTCCTCGCCGACAGCCCGGTCGGCGAGGACACCTATGTGCGCTGTCCGGAATCCGGCTACGCGGCCAACGTGGAAGCCGTGGTCACACCCGCTCCCGATCCGCTGCCGATCGAGGGCAGGCCCGCCGCCCTGGTGCACGACACCCCGGACACTCCGACCATCGCGACACTGGTCGACTGGGCCAATAGCGTAGGTCTCGCCGAGTACTACGGCCGTCCGGTCACCGCGGCCGACACCCTGAAGAACGTCATGGTCAAGCTGCGTCACCCGGACGGGAAGACCGAGATCGTCGGCATCGGCGTCCCTGGTGACCGCGAGGTGGACGACAAGCGTCTCGGCGCCTCGGTCGAACCTGCCGAGGTGGAGCTGCTCACCGACGCCGATTTCGCCGAGAATCCCTTCCTGGTGAAGGGCTACATCGGACCGAAGGGATTGCAGGCCGGCGGTGTTCGCTATCTGGTCGATCCCCGTGTGGTGACCGGGACCAGCTGGATCACCGGCGCCGACGAGCCGGGCAAGCACGTCGTCGGCCTGGTCGCCGGACGGGATTTCACACCCGACGGCACCATCGAGGCGGCCGAGGTCCGCGACGGTGACCCCTCGCCGGACGGGCGCGGAGCGCTGGTGTCGGCGCGCGGCATCGAAATCGGCCACATCTTCCAGCTCGGTAACAAGTACACCGACGCGTTCGAGGTCGACGTGCTCGGTGAGAACGGCAAGCCGGTCCGGCTGACCATGGGCTCCTACGGTATCGGGGTCTCGCGGATGGTCGCGGTCATCGCCGAACAGCAGCACGACGAGAAAGGGCTGCGCTGGCCCGCCGCGGTCGCGCCCTACGATGTGCACGTCGTCATCGCGAACAAGGACGATGCCGCTCGCGCGGGCGCCGAAGAGGTGGTGGCCGGGCTGCACGCCCAAGGCCTGGACGTGCTCTTCGACGACCGCACCGCCTCGCCGGGCGTGAAGTTCAAGGACGCCGAACTGCTCGGCATGCCGCTGGTTTTGGTGATCGGTCGCGGCTGGGCCGAGGGCAAGGTCGAACTGCGCGACCGCTTCACCGGCGAAGCCGAAGAACTCCCCGCCACCGCGGCGGTGGATGTGGTAGTGGCGAAAGTCCGCCGCTGACGCCGCCGGCGGATTAGCCAGCCCGTACCGGTCGGGCCCGGGCTTCGCGGTCGGAGCCCGGGTCAGACGTTGCCAGGGAACGCGACAGTCGGAGGGGTGGCGCCGAGGATCGACCGCCACGTGGCCAGCCGGACGGCCGCCTCGGTGAGCGCGTCGACGCCGGTGCGGCGCACGGTCGCGGACGCGCCGTGCTCGACCACCGCTCGCCACGCGACGGCCGTATCGGACTCGACCGTCGTGGCCAGCCGGGCCGCCGAGATCGGGTCGGTGACCGGGAACGGCACGGTATAGGCAGCGCCCGGCGGCGGCACTGTCGCGCCGTCGGCGGCGAGCGCGTCGGCAGTGGTGTCGCGTCGGACACGGTGTGCGGCGGTGTGCTCGGCGATCAGTCCGGTGCGCTCGGGTGAGCCATACGCGGCGATCACGCCGTAGGCGTAGACCGCGCCGTATTCGGCGTTCAACGCCTGCAGGAGCGCCTGGCGCTCGGCCTCGGTCATACCAGCAACACTCCCGCCTGGGCCGCGCAGGCGGCGCTGATCGAGGCGAGCAGACCGGCGCGGTACCCGGACAAGGCGTGGGCCAGATCGGCGGACGATTTCTGGGACGCGGCGAGTTGGGTGCGCAGCGCATCGATGCTCGGTGGCGCGGTGGGCGCAACGGTGCTGCCGGAAGCCACGGCGGACGGCCCTGGTCCATTGGCGCGGGTACGGTGCGCCGGGGTGGTGCCGTCCGCATAGGCGCCGATCGCGCGGCCGATCTCGGTGCGCAAAGCATCGGCGTGCGCGTTGCGCTCAGCCGCTATGGCGCTCAGCGCGGCATGGCGCTCCGGCGCCATAGCGATGGCCGCGGTCGCCGCGGCGGCATCGGCACGGGCCAGGACTTCCTGCGCGGCAAGCGGATCCGGATCGTGGATCGCGTCGTTTTCGGCGCAGCTCACCAGCGCGCCGAGGGTGAGAATGCCGGCCGTTCCCGCGCCCGCGAGGCGTAGTGCGCTGCGCCGATCCAGGGCGGCCAGGCGAGGCTGGTGCCGGTCGGAGGGAATGCCGGAAGTACACCCGGTACGCGGCGGGGCGGGGAGGCGGATGGGCACGGCACCATCGTGCCAGATTCATGGCAGGCCACCCGACGAGGCGTCAGCCGTGGCGCGTGAACTCTTCTACCGCCGGTCCTTTACACTCTCGTGGCGCGTTACGCTAGACCTTCGGTAGAGAAATTTCCCGCCACGTCACAACTGAACCAGGAGCCGCCCCATGCCGATGCCGACCGAGGAACGGGTGAGCCAGCTTGTCGCTGGACTCGTCGAACGCCGAGGATTCGACCTCGAGGGCGTCGAGATCGCGACGGCGGGCAAGCGTGCGGACACGCAGGCTCGAGTGCAAGTGATCGTGGACAGCGACGCCTCCGACCTGGACTCGATCGCGACGCTCAGCACGGAGCTGTCGACGCTGCTGGACGACGCGGGAGATTTCGGCGAGACGCCGTACCTGCTGGAAGTGACGACGCCGGGCATCGATCGCCCGCTGACCGCCGACCGGCACTGGCGACGGGCCCAGGGACGGAAGGTGCGCGTCGCACTGCGCGACGGCGTGCAGCCACCGGAGGGCGCGGCGAGTTTCGAAGCCCGGGTCGGTGTGCTCATCGGCGATTCGGTGGCGCTGGTGCTCGGCGGCAAACGTGCCCCGCACCGGGTGACGGTCCCACTCACAGACATCGCCTCCGCCGTTGTCCAAGTCGAGTTCTCCCCCCCAGGCGCCGGGGAGCTGGAACTCGCCGGCGGAGTCGTTCCGGGGCGACCCGCTCCGGGCCGGGAAGAGGCGGTAGCGATCGCCGACACGTCTTCGAGCGGCCCCGCTCGAAGAACACTGAATGCCCCACACGAATCAGCAACAGCGTCCGATTCGCCGACCGAAGGGATCGTGGAATGAACATCGAAATCGAAGCCCTGCGCGCGATCGTCGCCGACAAGGGGATCTCGATCGAGACCGTGATCTCCGCGATCGAGTCGGCGCTGCTCACCGCGTACCGCCACACCGAGGGCCACCAGCCCAACGCCTACATCGACATCAACCAGAAGACCGGCGTGGTCCGGGTGATGGCGCGCGAACTGGATGCCGACGGCAACGTCCTGTCCGAATGGGACGACACCCCAGAGGGATTCGGCCGGATCGCGGCGACCACAGCCAGACAGGTCGTGCTGCAGCGTCTGCGGGATGCGGAGAACGAGAAGTCCTTCGGTGAGTTCTCCACCCACGAGGGTGACATCGTGGGTGGCGTGGTGCAGCGCGACGCGCGCGCCAACGCGCGTGGCACCGTCGTCGTGCGCATCGGCAGCGAGTTGCACGGCACAGAGGGACTGATCCCGCCCGCCGAACAGGTGCCGGGCGAGACCTACGAACACGGCGACCGGATCAAGTGCTACGTCGTCGGCGTCTCGCGTGGTCAACGCGGACCGCAGATCACCTTGTCGCGCACCCATCCGAACCTGGTGCGGCGGCTGTTCGCGCTGGAGGTGCCCGAGATCGCCGACGGCTCGGTGGAAATCGTCGCCGTGGCGCGGGAGGCGGGACACCGCTCCAAGATCGCCGTGCGCAGCACCGTGCCGGGCGTCAACGCGAAGGGCGCCTGTATCGGCCCCATGGGCCAACGGGTGCGCAACGTGATGAGCGAGCTGGCCGGGGAGAAGATCGACATCATCGACTATGCCGAGGACCCGGCGACGTTCGTCGGCAATGCCCTCTCGCCGTCGAAAGTGGTATCTGTCACAGTGGTCGACGCGGAGGCCCGGGCGGCCCGCGTCGTGGTGCCCGATTTCCAGCTTTCGCTGGCCATCGGCAAGGAGGGGCAGAACGCTCGGTTGGCCGCGCGGCTGACCGGCTGGCGCATCGATATCCGCAGCGATGCCGCCCCTGACATGGGCGGATCGGTCCGGACGGAGGCCCACCGGAATTGACCGGACCCCGCCCGCGGAGTGCTCGGGATGACATGTTGGTAACTTCCGCGGGGGAGGGGTTCGGCGTTCCGAGCGCGGCAGCGGTAGAGTGGTCGGAGGTTCAGTCCGAGCCTTCGGCACCAATGCCCGATCGCACCACCGAGCAGTACCCGGCGCCCCGGCGCCGAGCGGCTCCGGTGCGAACGTGTATCGGGTGCCGGAAGCGCGAACTGGCCGTCGATCTGTTGCGGATCGTGGCTCGGGACCGTGTGACCGGAAACGGCTCCCACGTCATCGAGATCATCCCCGATCCGCGGCGCAGACTTCCCGGACGGGGTGCCTGGCTGCACCCCCTTTACGCTTGTCTGAGCACGGCAGAGCGGCGCCGAGCCATCGGCAGAGCACTACGAGTGTCCGGACATCTGGATATCTCAGCCCTGGAGCGTTACCTCGAGAACAGGCACGAGCACTCATGAGCACACCGTGAAGAACCAACGATGAACGTCCATCGGAGATAACCCGAGGTCGTGCGGGCCCCCGTCGCCGAGACGGCGGTGCTGCTCGACCTCTCAGTGAGGAGAGCAGTGGCAGGCAAGGCCCGCGTGCACGAGTTGGCCAAAGAACTCGGTGTCACGAGCAAGGAACTACTCGCAACGCTCAAGGAGCAGGGCGAGTTCGTGAAGTCGGCGTCGTCGACGGTGGAAGCACCCGTCGCACGCAGGCTGCGTGAGTCGTTCGCGGCGAAATCCGCCCCCTCGAACGGCACCAAGCCGGGTGCACGCCCCGGTCCGTCGTCGTCGGCCCGTCCGGCCGCGAAGCCCGCGGGCGGTGGCCCGCGTCCCGGCCCGCGTCCGTCGGCTCCGGCGCCTACTCCGGCGCCTGCCGCGCAGCAGACGCCCCGTACCGGCGAGTCCCCGGCTGTGAAGCCGGGCCCGGTCGTCCGTCTTGGGCCGGCTCCCGCGCCGAAGCCCGCCGCACGGGAATCGGTTCCGCCGCCCGCCGCGGCGGGCGCGCCGGCTCCGGCCGGTCCGCGCCCGGCTCCGGCCGGTCCGCGTCCGACGCCGGGCGGCCCGCGTCCCGGTCAGCAGCAGCGTCCCGGCGCTCCCACACAGGGTGGCCCGCGTCCGGGCGGCGCTACGCCCGGTCCCCGTCCTGGACCGAAGACCCCGCGCGTCGGTAACAACCCCTATTCGTCGGCTCCCGAGCGTCCTGCGCCGCGCCCGGCGCACGGTGGTGGCCCGCGCCCGGGTCCGTCCCAGGGCGGTCCGCGTCCGGGGCCTGCGCAGGGCGGTCCCCGTCCCGGCCCGGCCCAGGGTGCTCGTCCGGCCCCGGGTCAGGGCGGTCCGCGTCCCGGTGGTCCGCGGCCGAGCCCCGGCTCGATGCCCCCGCGGCCGAACCCCGGTGCGATGCCGTCGCGTGCGGCGCGTCCGGGTGGTGCGGGCGGTCCGGGCGCAGGTCGTCCAGCGCGTCCCGGTGGTGCGGGTGCCGGTCGTCCCGGTGGCGGTGGCGGCGGTTACCGCGGTGGTGGCGGCGGCGGTGCGCCCGGCGCGGGTACCGGTGCGCCCGGTGCCGGCGGCGCGGCCGGTGGCTTCCGCGGTCGTCCCGGTGGCGGCGGCGGCGGCGGTCGTCCGGGTGGTCCCGGCGGCCGCGGTGGTGCGGCCGGCGCGTTCGGGCGCCCCGGTGGCGCACCCCGACGCGGCCGTAAGTCGAAGCGGCAGAAGCGGCAAGAGTACGACTCGATGCAGGCGCCCGCCGTCGGTGGCGTGCGGCTGCCGCGCGGTAACGGCGAGATCATCCGGCTCGCCCGCGGCGCGTCGCTGTCGGACTTCGCGGAGAAGATCGACGCGAACCCGGCCGCGCTGGTGCAGGCCCTGTTCAACCTGGGCGAGATGGTCACCGCGACCCAATCGGTGAACGACGAGACCCTCGAGCTGCTCGGCAGCGAGATGAACTACGTCGTGCACGTGGTCAGCCCCGAGGACGAGGACCGCGAGCTGCTGGAGTCCTTCGACCTCACCTACGGCGAGGACGAGGGCGGCGAGGAAGACCTCGAACAGCGTCCGCCGGTGGTGACCGTCATGGGTCACGTCGACCACGGTAAGACCCGACTGCTGGACACCATCCGGAAGGCGAACGTCCGCGAGGGCGAGGCCGGTGGCATCACCCAGCACATCGGCGCCTACCAGGTGCTCACCCACCTCGGTGACGAAGACCGTCTGATCACCTTCATCGACACCCCGGGTCACGAGGCGTTCACCGCCATGCGTGCCCGCGGCGCGAAGGCCACCGACATCGCGATCCTGGTGGTCGCCGCCGACGACGGCGTCATGCCGCAGACGGTGGAGGCGATCAACCACGCGCAGGCGGCTGACGTGCCGATCGTGGTGGCGGTCAACAAGATCGACAAGGAAGGCGCCAACCCGCAGAAGATCCGCCAGCAGCTCACCGAATACGGCCTGGTCGCCGAGGAGTACGGCGGCGACACGATGTTCGTCGACATCTCGGCGAAACAGGGCACCAATATCGAGGCGCTGCTCGAAGCGGTGCTGCTCACCGCGGACGCCGCACTGGACCTGCGGGCGAATCCGGACATGGACGCGCAGGGTGTGGCCATCGAGGCGCACCTCGACCGCGGTCGCGGCCCGGTGGCCACGGTGCTGGTGCAGCGCGGCACGCTGCGCGTCGGCGACTCGATCGTCGCGGGCGACGCCTACGGTCGCGTGCGGCGCATGGTCGACGAGCACGGCGAGGATGTCGACGCGGCGCTGCCGTCGCGGCCGGTCCAGGTCATCGGCTTCACGTCGGTGCCGGGCGCCGGTGACAACCTCCTGGTGGTCGACGAGGACCGGATCGCACGGCAGATCGCCGACCGGCGTAATGCGCGTAAGCGCAATGCGCTGGCCGCACGCAGCCGCAAGCGGATCAGCCTGGAAGATCTGGATGCCGCGCTGAAGGAGACCAGCGAGCTGAACCTGATCCTCAAGGGCGACAACTCCGGTACCGTCGAGGCCCTCGAAGAGGCGCTGCTCGGAATCGAGGTGGACGACGAGGTGCGGCTGCGGGTCATCGACCGCGGTGTCGGTGGCGTCACCGAGACCAATGTCAACCTGGCGTCGGCATCGAACGCGATCATCATCGGGTTCAACGTTCGCGCCGAGGGCAAGGCGACCGAGCTGGCCAACCGCGAGGGCGTCGACATCCGGTACTACTCGGTGATCTACCAGGCCATCGACGAGATCGAGAAGGCCCTCAAGGGCATGCTCAAGCCGATCTACGAAGAGGTCGAGCTGGGACGTGCCGAGATCAGGGCGATCTTCCGCTCATCGAAGATCGGCAACATCGCCGGTTGCATGGTCACCTCGGGTTCGGTCAAGCGCAACGCCAAGGCGCGCCTGCTCCGCGACAACGTGGTGGTCGCCGAGACGATGACGATCTCGTCGCTGCGCCGCGAGAAGGACGACGTCACCGAAGTCCGCGATGGCTACGAATGCGGTATGACGGTCACCTACTCCGACATCAAGGAAGGCGACATCATCGAGGCCTACGAGCTGCGCGAGAAGCCGCGCGACTAATAGACCGAGACGAAGTCCGGACGCCGAGACCTGTCGGTCTCGGCGTCCGGGCTGGTCGTCGCGATTAATGGAGGGGTATCGGTGTACCTGGGTGCACTGGAGTTCGACCTGCTGCTCGGCGATGTGCATTCACTGAAACAGAAGCGCTCGGTGATCCGGCCGATCCTGGCCGAATTGCAGCGCTTCGGTGTGAGTGCCGCCGAAGGCGGGGACCATGATCTCTATCGTCGCTCACTGCTGGGCGTCGCCATGGTCAGCGCGGGAATGGACCACCTGAACGAGGTGCTGGACAGATGTGAACGGCACGTCGCGGGCCGTCCGGAGTTACAGTTGCTGGCAGTGCGCCGCCGGATCTTCGGACCCGAGGACTGACCATGCGGGAGCGTGTGCGGCTATCCAGCGCCGTTCCCGCGCCGGACACAGCGCGAGCGATGGGCACGGCGGTCTGCGGCCGCTATCGAACACAATTAGTAGTGAGGAGGAAACGGCCATGGTGGATCAAGCCAGGGCACGCCGACTCGCCAAGCGGATCGCCTCGATCGTGGCCACCGCGATCGAATACGAGGTGAAGGATCCGCGGCTGCGTTTCGTGACCGTCACCGACGCCAAGGTGACCGGCGATCTCCGCGAGGCGACGGTGTACTACACCGTGATGGGTGAAACCCTCGATGCCGAACCGGATTTCGAGGGCGCGGCCGCCGGTCTGGAGAAGGCCAAAGGTGTGCTGCGTTCCAAAGTGGGTGCGGGCACGGGGGTGAAGTTCACCCCGACGCTGGCGTTCGTGCTGGACACCGTGCCCGACGCGGCCCGGCAGATGGAGGAGCTGCTCGCCAAGGCCCGGGCCGCGGACGACGCGGTCGCCAAGGTGGCCGCCACCGCCAGGCACGCGGGCGACGCCGACCCTTACAAGGCCGAACGCGACGCCGACGAGTGACATGCGGTAGTGAATGACGACGATGCGGGAAACGGCCGATCTGGACGCGGCCGTCGCGGCGCTGGACGTGGCGCGCTCGGTGACCATCCTCTGCCATGTACAGCCCGATGCGGACACCATCGGAAGCGGTCTCGCGCTGGCGTTGGTCCTGCATCGGCGCGGGATACCAGTACAGGTGTCGTTCGCCGAACCCGCCGAGTTGCCCGTCTCGATTCGGTCGCTGCCGGGTGTGTGGCATCTGGTGGCGCCCGTCGAGGTGCGCGACAAGGTGGACCTGCTCGTCGCGGTCGACTGCGGTAGCGCGGGGCGCCTCGGCGCGCTCGCCGACCGATTGTCCGGTGCCGCAACGACGATGGTGATCGATCACCATCGGTCGAATACCCGGTTCGGTGCGATCAACGTGGTCGATCCCGGCGCCGAGTCCACGACGAGCCTGGTCGCGCGGCTACTCGACGCCTGGGGTGTGCCGATCGAACCGGATGTGGCCCATTGCCTCTACGCCGGTCTGGTCACCGACACCGGATCGTTCCGATGGGTGCGGCCGGGTACCCACGAGTTGGCCGAGCGTTTGTTGTCGACCGGAATCGACGGCGCGAAGATCGCCCGCACTTTGCTGGATACGCACCCGTTCGGGTGGCTGCCGATGCTGGCGCGAGTGCTGGGGACCGCGCGGCTCGTGCCGGAGGTGCGCGGTGGCATCGGGCTGGTGTATGCGTTCGTGCACCGTCACGATCTCGACGGGGTGCGCTCGGAGGAGGTCGAGAGCGTCATCGATATCGTGCGCACGACCGCGGAAGCGGGAGTCGCGGCGGTGTTCAAGCAATCCCACGCCGTGCCCGATCGCTGGACGGTGTCGCTGCGCTCGCGCGACACCGGCGTCGTGGTGGGTGATGGTGTGGACGTGGCGGAGGTGGCCACGGCGCTGGGCGGCGGCGGGCACCGGTTCGCCGCTGGGTACACCGCGTACGGTTCGCCGGACGATCTGGTCGCGGAGCTGTTGGCCGCGCTCGGGTGACGGTGTTCGCGGCTCGCGGTCGGCACGACGTGTGGCGCCACCGCTTGCGCGCCGACCCGTGGCGGCGGGATCGCGATTGTCCGCGGACTGTCGATGGGCCGTGCGATGGTGAGACATCAGCTGGACCGAAGGTCGCGGCGGGGCAGGAGAGGTATCCGGGAACATGACGAGTTTCGACGAGGCGGTCACCGATTCGGCACGGGAGCCCGAGGCGCAGCAGTACGTCGACCGGGCCGCTGCGGCCGGGCCGAAACGCATCCTCGGGCTGGCGTTGCCGACGCTCGGTGTGCTGGTTGCCGAGCCGCTCTATCTGCTGTTCGATCTCGCCGTCGTCGGTCGGCTCGGTGCGCTCGCGCTGGCCGGTCTCGCGGTCGGCGGGTTGATTCTGGCGCAGACGAGTTCGCAGCTGACTTTCCTGTCCTACGGAACGACCGCGCGTTCGGCACGACGCCACGGTGCGGGCGATCACCGCGGTGCCGTCGCCGAAGGTGTGCAGGCGACCTGGATCGCGATCGTGGTCGGCGCCGCGATCCTGCTGCTGGCCCAGTCGTTCGCCGTCCCGCTGACGAACGCCATCGCGGGCGGCGCCGACATCGCGGGTGCGGCGCTGGGCTGGCTGCGGATAGCCCTGTTCGGCGTACCGTTGATCCTGATCTCCATGGCCGGCAACGGCTGGCTGCGCGGTATCCAGGAGACCCGCAGACCACTGGTCTATGTGGTTGTGGGACTGGCGATTTCGGCTGTCTTGTGTCCGGTGCTGGTGCACGGGCTGTGCGGTGCGCCGCGCATGGGGTTGCCCGGTTCCGCGGTGGCGAATGTGGCCGGGCAGGCGGTGATGGCAGCGCTGTTCCTGAACGCGCTGATCCGTGAACGGGTTTCGCTGGTCGCGCACTGGTCGGTCATGCGTGCGCAACTCGTGCTCGGTCGCGACCTGATTGTGCGCAGCTTCGCCTTCCAAGCCTGTTTCGTCTCGGCCGCGGCGGTCGCTGCCCGCTTCGGCGCTGCCTCGGTAGCTGCTCACCAGCTGGTTCTGCAACTGTGGAACTTCCTGGCTCTCGCCTTGGATGCCCTGGCCATCGCCGCGCAAACCCTCACCGGCGCCGCGCTCGGCGCGGGTGATGCCCCGGGCGCTCGCGGCATCGCTCGCCGCGTCACCTGGTGGTCGGAGATTTTCAGCCTCGTTCTCGCCGCCATTTTCGCGGCGGGCGCGGCGGTGCTGCCCAGACTGTTCACCGCAGACCCGCAGGTACTCGATCGCACCCATGTGGTGTGGTGGTTCTTCGTCGCCCTGATTCCGTTGGCGGGCATCGTCTTCGCCCTCGACGGTGTCCTGCTCGGCGCGGGCGATGCCGCCTACCTGCGCACCACCACGCTCGGAGCGGCCCTGGTGGGCTTTCTGCCCGCTATCTGGCTGTCGCTGGCGTTCGGCTGGGGCGTGGCCGGAATCTGGTCCGGCTTGGCGGTGTTCATGGTGTTGCGGCTGGTCGCCGTCACCTGGCGGGCGCTGGGGGGCCGATGGGTCCGCGTCGGCGCCGAAGTGCCGACGTGATCGAGCGCGAGTGAACCGGTGATACAGCACGCCGGCGCGCTCGACGGAGCGCAGCGCAGGCAAAACGACACCCAGCGCGGCCGGTGCGCGCGAATCGGAACGGATGTGCCAAGGTAGGTGTGGTGATACCCAAGTTGATGGCGGTGAGCGACATTCACGTCGGGCACCAGGGGAATCGGCCGGTCGTCGAGCAGATCACGGCGGATTCGCCGCAGGACTGGCTCATCGTGGCCGGCGACGTGGGGGAGAAGACCGAGGACATCCGGTGGGCGCTGGAGTTGCTGCGCGGCCGGTTCGCCAAGGTGATCTGGGTGCCGGGCAATCACGAACTGTGGACCACGGCGAAGGATTCCGTACAGATATCCGGGGCGGCGCGCTACGACTACTTGGTCTCGCTGTGCCGTGACTTGGACGTGCTGACGCCGGAGGACCCGTTCCCGGTATGGGACGGCGCGGGATGCGAGGAATACGGCGGGCCGGTGATCTTGGCGCCGATGTTTCTGCTGTACGACTACTCGTTCTTGCCGGAGGGCGCCACCACGAAGGCGGAGGGTCTCGCGATCGCCAGGGAGCGCAACGTGGTGGCGACCGACGAGTTTCTGCTCTCACCGGAGCCGTACCTGACCCGGGACGCGTGGTGTCATGCCCGCGTGCAGGTGACCAAGCGCAAACTCGACGCGCTCGAGACCGGCACCCCAGTTGTTCTGATCAATCATTTTCCGCTGGTGCGGCAGCCGACCGACGTGCTGTTCTACCCAGAGTTCGCACTGTGGTGCGGCACCGAATCGACCGCGGACTGGCACACCCGCTACAACGTCGTCTGCTCGGTCTACGGCCACCTGCACATCCCGCGCACCTCGCACTACGACGGTGTCCGGTTCGAGGAGGTCTCGCTGGGCTACCCCCGGGAATGGCAACGTCGCGGCCTTCCTGACCGGCTGCTGCGCCAGATCCTGCCGACCCCGCAGTACCCGCCGGGGACACTGAACAAGTGGGGCGGCCACTTCCAGGTGACGCCGGAAATGGAAGCTGCCGCTGCGGAAATGCGCAGCAAAGCGCAGCAGCGGCGGGGACTGGCATAGCTTCCGCACACAGCGACCGGAGCTGGCTCATGGCGCTGTGCTACCGGCCGTAGCGGCTCGGCTAGGCTCGGCGGTGATGATCGAGAACATTCTGCCCGCGGGTGTGGCCTCGGCCGAGTTGCTGGCCTACCCGGAGGAGCTGCGGCCGCATCCGGCGGAGGAGCATCTCATCGCCAAGTCGGTGGAGAAGCGGCGCCGGGATTTCATCGGCGCACGGCATTGCGCCCGGTTGGCGCTGGCCCAGCTGGGCGAGCCGCAGGTTCCGATCGGCAAGGGGGAGCGCGGCGCTCCGGTGTGGCCGCGTGGGATCGTCGGCAGCCTGACCCACTGCGACGGCTACCAGGCCGCCGCGCTGGGCCACAAGTTGCGGTTCCGTTCCCTCGGCATCGACGCCGAGCCACATGCCACCCTGCCCGATGGTGTGCTGGATTCGGTCAGCCTGCCGCAGGAGCGGGAGTGGCTGAAGAGCACCGACTCCGCGCTGCACCTGGACCGGTTGCTGTTCTGCGCCAAAGAGGCCACGTACAAGGCGTGGTTTCCGCTGACATCGCGCTGGCTCGGCTTCGAGGACGCGCATATCACGTTCGAGATCGAGGACAGCTCCGCCGATTCCGGGCACGGCGGTTTCCATACCGAATTGCTGGTGCCGGGGCAGACCACCGACGGCGGCGTGCCGCTGCGCTCGTTCGAGGGCCGTTGGCTGATCACCGACGGGTACATCCTGACCGCGATCGCACACGTCTGATGGACGGTCTCGGCGGGCTGCTGATCATTGACAAAGCCGGTGGGTGGACCAGTCACGACGTGGTCGCGAAGTGCCGGAAACTGCTGCGTACCAAGAAGATCGGGCACGCTGGCACACTGGACCCGATGGCCACCGGCGTGCTGGTGCTCGGCGTGCAACGCGCGACCAAACTGCTCGGCCTGCTCACCCTGACGACCAAGGCGTACACCGCGACGATCCGGCTCGGGCAGGCGACCGACACCGACGACGCCGAAGGCGAGGCGCTGGCCACGACCCCGGCCAGTCACATCACCGATGCCGACATCGCCGCGTGCACGGCCGCACTGACCGGCGACATCGACCAGGTCCCGGCCACGGTGAGCGCGATCAAGGTGGGCGGCGAACGCGCCTACGCCCGCCACCGCGCGGGTGAGGACGTGCGGCTGGCCGCCCGCCCGGTCACGGTGTCGCGCTTCGACGTGCTGGCCCGTCGCGACGTCGGCGATTTCGTCGACCTGGACGTGGCGGTCGAGTGCTCCTCGGGCACCTACGTGCGTGCGCTGGCCCGTGACCTGGGCTCCGCGCTCGGCGTCGGGGGCCACCTCACCGTGTTGCGCCGCACCAGGGTAGGTCCGTTCACCCTCGACCACGCTCGCACCCTGGACGACCTGGCCGCCGCCGAATCGGACACCCCGCCACTGAGCCTCGACATCGACGCCGCGGTTCGAACCGCGTTCCCGCACCGGGACATCGACCGGAAACAAGCCGACGACCTGCGTAACGGCCGCTGGCTCGAACCCGCCGGAATCCCCGGCGTCTACGCCGCCATCGACGCCGAGGGCCGAGCCATCGCCCTGCTGCGGGAGTCCGGCACACGCGCGTCCTCAGTGCTGGTCGTCCGCCCGGCGAACCTCTGACCCGTTCGCGCGCATCGACGAGGCATCTCCCCGGATCTCGATCGAGGCCATCCCATCCCGGTGTCACCGGCATGGCCGCAGGCATCGATATCCGCAAGCTCGGCGCCCCGCGCCGACAAAGCCGCAGCTTCCCGATAGCAGGGGTACTCGCTGAACCGCCACGGAAAAGGTTCGGTCCGGCATTGCCCGAAGTGAATCGGACTCCCAGCATCCAACGGAATCCGTACAGTGTGCGGTGGTTGCCGCGCGCGGAGTTCAGTGGCGGCCACGGGTAAGCAGCGGCGGCGAAGGTGGTGGCGATGAGTGAACGACCGGTCGATACGTTCGAATTGTGGGATCGGGACGGCGACGGACTGGTTTCGGTGGCGGACATCACGACAGGTATCCGGGCGCTCGGTGTGGAGGTTGATGAGGAAGCGGTCGAGCGGATGGTCGCTGCCGCTGATACCGACGGCGACTTCTTGGTCTCCCGTGCGGAATTCGACGCCGCGCTGATCGGCGGCCGCATCGAGGTAACCGACGCCGACGCAGCGTTCCGTGTCTTCGACGTCAACGGCGACGGCCGTATCTCGGTCGAGGAACTCGAATCGCTCATACGCCACGTCGGAGCGGGCCGCATAGACGAACCGGCCGACACGTTGCTGTCCGCCGCCGACCGTGATGGCGACGGCTATCTGTCGCCGCAGGAATTTCGCATGCTGCTCGATTTTCTCTCTCGCTTGTAAGCCCGTTCCGCGCCTGGCAATTCATCTATGCAGGGCGCTCAACAGGTCACCAGCTCTGCTCAGGATGCGAAGCAGATGCCTACGACCGACTGATCTGCCTGGCGCATGGGCACCTGCGTGGCAGGGGCGCCGAGCACGAGTTGATGGAGCTGTTCCGTGACGAGTAGCGGTCCGTTGCGGGCGGTCCCGGAACGCACGACCACATTGGTGGACTCGTGTGTGCTGCTCGATGTGCTCACCGACGATCCGAAGTGGGCGGATTGGTCGGACGATGCCCTCGCCGAAGCTCGAGATCTCGGGCCATCAGGTGGCATCGCCGCGAGTTGTCCTGCACCCCGGTCACATTCGGCGACGGTAAAGAGGGAGTGTCACATCAACGCGCAACCGGCGTAGTCCGGTCCGCGACCCGTGCTGGGCGAGCGATGGCGACGTAGCCGCTCAGGCGCCGATCTGCTGGCGCAGGCGCGCTACCGCGTCGTCCATGTGCTCGATGAGCAGAGCCCGCGCTCGGGCGGGCGTGGCGGAGGCGATCGCTTCGCGTAGGTCGACGTGTTCGCGGGCCTGTTCGCGAAGGTCGGGGTAGGTGGTCTGCAAGGCGCCCAGGCACATTCGGGTCTCGATCAGCAGGGTGCGGGCCGCGCGCGCGAGGCGGGGGCTGGCCGCGCTCTGCACGAGAGCTTCGTGGAAGGCGTGGTCGGCGTCGGAGACCCCGACTGCGTCACCGTACTCGGCGCGCGCGACCATCTCTTCGACGCTGGGGCCCAGAGTCTCGTAGGCGATCGGGCGGCGACCGTCCAGGATCAGCTCCAGCGCACCGCCTTCCAGGGCCGTTCTGGCTCGGTAGATGTCGATGACGTCGTCGAGGCTCAGTTCGATGACGAAGATCCCGCGGTGGCGGATGCTGTGCAGCAGGCCCTCGGACACCAGGCGCTGCATGGCCTCACGTACCGGCCCCCGGGAAACCGCGAACTGCGCGGCGAGGTCGGCTTCGCCCAGCTGTGCCCCGGGCGCGAGGTTGCCACGCATGATCGCCTCGCGGAGTCGATCGGCGATCATCTCCGCGGTCGATTGCCGGTTCACCGGCTCGAAATCAACGACGGACATCGGTCTGCCTTTCCGCGAACAAGCTGCCGAGTCCGGGAACTGCCGGTTCGGCGCCGGCCAGCCGCAGGCCCGCCCAGATTGTCACCTGATTGGCCGTCAGCACCGGTTTGCCCAGCGTAGCTTCCAGGTCGGGCAGCACTGTCATGGTGTGCATGGCGGTGTCGGGAATGAGCAGTGCTTGTGCGTCGGGGTGGTCGTTGTCGGCCGCGAGCTGTAGTACGTGGGCTGAGGTGAGGGCGCCGACCTGTGCGGCGGTGTCGATGCCCGCGCTGGATAGGGAGACGACGTCGATGCTCGCGTCGGCGAGGAAGTCCACGAACAGCCGGGCGACCTGGTCGGGATAGCTCGCCGCCACCGCGACGGCGCGCAACCCGAGTGCGTGCACAGCGTCGACGAAGGCGAGACTGGTGCTGGTCGCGGGCACGCCCGCCGCTTCGGCCAATGCGCGCACCTGCTCGCGAGCGCCCGCGGGTCCGTAGACGAAACTGCCGGAGGTACAGGCCCAGACGATCGCGTCGGGCCGGTGCGGGGCGAGCAGGGCGGCGCCGAGGCGCAACTTCTCCGGGCCGCCCAGTTCGAGAAGTTCGGGGATGGCATGCAGGTCGGTGCCGTGGATGTGGACCACTGGAAGCTGCGCGCCGAGCGCCGCCGCCGCGAGCGGGTAGTCGTCCTCGGCCGCGTGGCCGGGGTAGATGAAGCCGACGGTGGGTGCCTGCATGCGATGTTCTTTCTTTCGGGAAACGCTCTCTCTTTCGGGAAACGCTCTCTCTTTCAGAAAACATTGAGTAGCCACTTGCCCGGACCCATCATCGGCAGTTTCATCCGGCCGAGGCAGGCCCACATGGTGAGCTGGTTGGCAGTGAGCACGGGTTTGCCGAGCGCCTTTTCGAGCGGCTCGATGACGTCGTAGGTGGGCAGGTTGGTACAGCTGACGAAGATGGCCTGGGCGGCGGGATCGTCGGCGCCGACGATGCGTTCGGCGACGGTGCGGTAGCTGACCTTCCAGATGCCGCCGCCGAGCCCGAGGTGATCCGAGCGCACTACCACGCACTCGGCCTCGCCGAGGAATTCGTGCAGTTTGCGCGTGAGGATCTGGTCGTAGGGGGTGAGTACCGAGATCCGGCTGAGCTCCAGATGGCGGAGCGCCTCCAGCAGCGCGCCCGAGGTGGTGACCGCGTCCTGGGCGCCGGCCCGGCAGATGGTCTCGCGCAGCGATTTCTCGTAGGCGAGGCCCTTGATGAAGCTGCCCGAGGTGCACAGATATGCCACCACCTCGGGCTCCACATGCAGCACGTTGCGGGTGGCCGCGGTCAAGTGGGCGGCATCGGATACCAGCTCGGCCATTTCCAGTGATACCGGTACCGGTTCATAGGGAGTACGCGCCAGATGCAGGCTCACCTCCAAGGGTGCCCAGCGCCACAGCTCCCGTTCGAGCGCGAGGTCGAACGGAGCGATGATCCCGATGCCCCGCTGTGCCACGGGGCCCTCGATGTCGGGGAAGCTCAGATCCACTGGAGCCCCTCTCGCGCTCAGCCGGGACGACCTCCGAACACGATCGGATTGTTGACAATCATACGATGTGATCATAGTGTGTCAACGTGGATCAGGGCCCGATTGTCACCGTCCTGCACGGTGACAGTGTGCCCGACGTCGAATGCATGGCCCCGGTGGCAGACCGTGCCACCGTCCGGTACACCAGAGCCGCCGGCCTGGCGGATGCCCTGCGGGGGGCGGACGTGTTGTTCGTCTACGACTTTCGCACTCGCGCCCTGCCCGGCGCGTGGCACGCCGCCGACCGGGTGCGCTGGGTGCACATGGGGTCGACCGGCGTCGACCCGGCGATGTTCCCCGAGTTGCGGTCCAGCGAGGTGGTGGTGACCAATACCCGCGGCGTCTTCGACTCGGCGATCGCCGAATACGTGCTCGGCCAGATTCTCGCCTTCGCCAAGGACTTGTCCGGTTCGCTGCTGTTGCAGCAGCGGCACGAGTGGCGTCATCGGGAATCCGAACGGGTCGCCGGAACGAGCGCGCTGATCGTGGGCACCGGGTCCATCGGACGTCATATCGCACGCTTGCTGCGCGCGGTCGGGATGACGGTGCGGGCGGTCGGCAGACGGGAGCGCATCGCGGACGCGGATTTCGGCGTCGTCGCCACCGATCTGCACGCCGAGCTGGGCCGGGCCGACTACGTCATCGCCATCGCCCCGCTGACCGAACAGACCACGAATATGTTCGACGCCACCGCTTTCGGCGCGATGCGGCCGCATGCCAGGTTTGTCAACGTGGGTCGTGGGGAACTCGTTGTGACCGACGATCTCGTCGCCGCGTTGCGCACCGGATCGATCGCCGCGGCGGCGCTCGATGTGGTGAACCCCGAGCCGCTCCCGGCCGATCACCCCCTGTGGGAACTGCCGAATGTCCGGATCACCCCGCACAACTGCGGCGATGTCGTCGGATGGCGCACCGAGATCGTCAACAGATTCGCCGCGAACTTCGACAAATGGATCACCGGACGCCCGCTGGACAACGTGGTCGACAAAAGGCTGGGGTACGTGCCCGGCTGAAGGAGCCCATCCATGGACTACCCCGAGATGAACACTCCCACCGACCCGACCGCGATGACGGCGGTCGAACTGGTCTCCGCCTACGCGGCAGGCGCGCTGTCGCCGGTCGAGGCGACCGAGGCGATCCTACGGGCGATCACCGACCGCGACGGTGCGCTCAACGCGTTCTGTCTCGTCGATCCCGATCGTGCCCTGGTGCAGGCGAAGGATTCCGAGGCGCGCTGGCAGTCCGGCCACGCCCGCGGACTGCTGGACGGCGTGCCGATCTCGATCAAGGACGTCTTCCTGACCGAGGGCTGGCCCACCCGGCGCGGGTCCACCTCGATCGATCCGGCCGGTCCGTGGTCGGTGGACAGCCCGGTGGCGGCACGGCTGCGCGAGGACGGCATGGTTTTCCTGGGTAAGACCACTACCCCGGAGATCGCGTGGAAGGCGGTGACCGACAGCCCGCTGACCGGGATCACCCGCAACCCGGCCGACCCGTCCAGAACGGCGGGCGGCTCCTCCGGCGGTAGCGCCGCGGCCGTCGCCGCCGGCATGGGGGCCGTGTCGGTGGGAACCGACGGCGGTGGCAGCGTGCGCATTCCGGCCGCCTTCTGCGGCATCGTCGGGTTCAAGCCCACCTACGGCCGGATTCCGCTGTATCCGGCCAGCCCCTTCGGTCCGCTGGCGCATGCGGGCCCGATGACCCGCACCGTGGAGGACGCGGCGCTGCTGATGGACATCCTGTCGCTCCCCGATCCGCGCGACCCGACCGCGCTGGCGCCGACGGTCACCGCGTTCCGCGCCGAGATGCAGCGCGACGTGCGCGGACTGCGCGTGGCGTACTCGCCGACACTCGGCTACGCCGAGGTGGATGCCGACGTCGCCGCGATCGTCGACGCGGCGGTGACCCGACTCGCCGAGGCCGAATTGCTCGTCAACGCGGCAGATCCCGGTTTCGCCGACCCGCGCGAGGCCTTCGAACTGCTCTGGGCGGCGGGGGCGGCCACCATGCTGTCCGGCTTTCCGGCGGGGACGCGCGAGCGGGTCGACCCAGGACTGCGCGCGGTATGGGAGCGCGGCGAAACCGTACGCGCCGTCGACTATCTCGCCGCGCGCAATGTCGCAGCGCAACTCGGCATCACCATGGGCGCGTTCCATACCGACTACGACGTCCTGATCACGCCGACCGTCCCGATTCCCGCGTTCGCGGCGGGCCACGACGTGCCGCCGGGTAGCGGGCTGCGCAGCTGGGCGGAGTGGACTCCGTTCAGCTACCCGTTCAACCTGACCCAGCAGCCCGCGATCAGCATCCCGGCGGGCAGGACGCCCGCGGGCCTTCCGGTTGGGCTGCAGATCGTCGGTCCGCGTCACTCCGACGACCTGGTGCTGGCGCTGGCCCGCTACGCCGAATTCGTGCTGGCATCCTGACGGGCCGGGTGGCGTCGTTGGGCCGCCCGGCGTGTTCGGTCAGGCACGAGCGAAGGCGAGTGTCTCGCCATGAACCCCGTTCAGCCACAGGGCATTACATGCGGCAGCCAACTCGGCGAGGCCCTCCTCGATGGTGGCGAAGACATTGCCGGGCACCCAACCGAGATCGCCGTTGATCAGCAAATTGTTGCGGCCGTAGAAGAGTGCGAGGTCGGTGGCGCCGCGCTCGTGCTCGGCCGCGGAACCGGGTTCGTATCCGTAGGCCGGATTCCCGATCTCCCACGGCTCGAAATCGAACAGGCACACGTCGCCGGGAATCGGCGTTACGGTCGGGTTCTCCCGATGCGGGGCCGCGCCGATCCGCGGCAGCAGGGTGTATACCTCGTTGCGGGCATACTTGGCATGAAACGCGTCGCCCTCCTGTGGCAGCGCGTGCCATACTGCCGCGCAGGTGCGCGGCGCCTCCATGTCGAGCAAACGGGCACGGCATGTCACCGCGGCGTTGGTGAGGGTGATCGTGATGTAGCGGGCCATGCGGTCCTGCTTCCTGATCGGTGCTCGCCGGGCGGGCACAACGGTTCGCCGGGTACCGGCGCTGGTCGCCGGGCTACAACTCGGCGAGGACCCCCGACCAGATCGCGAGCGCGTCCTCGATTTGCGCATCGCTGACGATCAGCGGCGGAATCATCCGCACCACGTTCATGTGCGGCCCGCAGGTCAGCAGCAGCAGTCCCGCGGCCACCGCGGCGCGCTGTGCGGCCGCGGCGGTGACCGGATCGGGTTCGCCGGTGGACGTGGTGAATTCGGCACCCGTCATAAGTCCGAGACCGCGAACGTCGCCGATCGACTTGGTGGCGCTGTCGCGCAGACCGCGCAGCAACTGGGCGCCCCTGGCCGCCGCATTATCCACCAGTCCTTCGGATTCGATGACATCGAGCGTGGCGATCGCCGCGGCGCACGCTACCGCGTTGCCGCCGTAGGTGCCGCCCTGCGAGCCGGGCCATGCCCGCGCCATCAGCTCGCGCGGCGCCGCGATACCCGACAGCGGAAATCCGCTGGCCAGCCCTTTCGCGATGGTGATCACATCCGGCCGCACGCCGAAGTGCTGATGGCCGAAAAACTTTCCGGTGCGCCCGAAACCGGTCTGGATCTCATCGAAGACCAACAGGATGCCGTGCCGGTCCGCACGTTCGCGCAGTCCGTGGAAGAACTCGGTGTTGCCGGGAATGTAGCCGCCCTCGCCGAGCACGGGCTCCACGACAAACGCGGCCGTGTCGGCGGGCGAGGTGAGCGTGGTGAACAGATAGTCGAGTTCGCGCAGCGCGAAGGCGGTGGCCTCCGGCTCGCTCCAGCCGTAGCGGAACGCCGTGGGGAACGGTGCGACGTGCACCCCCGACATGAGTGGGCTGAATCCGGCGGAGAATCGGGTGCCGGAGGTCGTCATCGTCGCGGCGGCGACGGTTCGGCCGTGGAAGCCGCCGTGGAAGACGATGACGTTCGGCCGTCCGGTCGCCTGGCGCACCAGTCGCAGCGCGGCCTCGACCGCCTCGCTCCCCGAATTGGCGAAGAACAGTGCGTCCAACCCCTCCGGTAGTACCGTGCCGAGCCGGTCGGTGAGATCCAGCAGCGGCCGGTGCAGGACCGTCGTGTACTGGCCGTGGATCAGCTTGGCGACTTGCGCCTGTGCGGCCGCGACCACACGCGGGTGGCAATGACCGGTGCTGGTCACGCCGATACCGGCGGTGAAGTCCAGGTAGCGGCGTCCGTCGGTGCTGTAGAGATAGCACCCCGCGCCGTGGTCGGCGGTCACCGGAGTGGCCTGTTTCAGGACGGGCGATAGCTCGGTCATGGTGATTCGCCTCCCGGAGCGGAATGCGTGACGTGTTATGCCTATTGTCGGATTGTCGACAATAGGCATAACACGGCCGCGCAGGTCGCAGCAATGGCCGAACGCCGCGCGGCGTGAGGAGCTAGCGACGATGTCATCGGCGCCCCTCCGGGCACAGCCGAACCGCCGCCGTCGACACGGTGGCGCGTGCTGTTCATCAACAACGGGGCCGCGGTGGACGGGCAGTGCTGGAATACCCTCTCGCCCCATCTCGGGCGATGGCATCGGGGTCGACGTCACCACCGCCATGGTCGACCGAGCGGTACTCGCCGCGGCCGCCAGGCGCAGTTCCCGCAAGCCGAGGTTGTACAGACGGACTAGAGCGATCGCGCATCTCTCGAGGTGGCGGTGCGCGATATCGAGGGAATTTTCCGCACCCTGACCTTGGCGGCACCGAAACAAGCACCGAACCCGGCGATGTCATCGCCTCCCGCGCGGTCGAACTGTCAGGCCTTCGCCGGCCGCGGGTGATCCCTCGTCGGTCGCGGGCCGACTCGGGCGGTCAGGTCGTGAGCCAGATGGCCTCGGCCGCGGGGCGGCCCAAGTCGATCGGTGACTCCATCGCGCCGACGCGGATGGCGACCGTACCCGCGAAGTCGCGCCGTTCGACCACCGCGATGGTGGTGTCCAGGGCGATGCCGACCGAGTCGAAGTAGCGCAGCATATCCGGGTCCGAATCGGAGATCCGGGCCACGCGGCCGGATTCGCCCGCGGCGAATTCGCTGAGCTGGCGGGCGGGCGGGGTGGGTACCGCGCCGTCCACCGACGGGATCGGGTCGCCGTGCGGATCGCGATCGGGGTAGCCCAGCTTGGCGTCGATGCGCGCCATGAGCAGTTCGGAGACCGCGTGTTCGAGCACCTCGGCCTCGTCGTGCACCTCGTCCCAGCCGTAGCCGAGCTCGTTCACCAGGAAAGTCTCGAGCAACCGGTGCCTGCGCACCATAGCGACGGCGGCGCGGCGGCCTTCCCCGGTCAATGCGATCGCGCCGTAGCGGGCATGCTCGACCAGCCCTTGGTCGGCCAGCTTGCGCACCGCTTCGGAGACCGTCGAAGCCGATACTCCGATTCGCTCCGCGAGCAACTTGGTGGACACCTTCTCCTGCGTCCACTCCTGCGCCGTCCAGATCACCTTCAGATAATCCTGGGCGACCGACGAGATCACCGGCGCGATCGTGGCGGTGCGACCTCGGGCTCGGTCCGGCGCAGCGGCGTCGGCCAGCTCGCGTCGCGTGGCGACATCTCGTTTACCGGGCACACATCCGAGCTTAGGCGGGGTGATCCCGATATACACATTCAGTCATTCCGCCGGCGCGAACAGCTGTCCCGGGCGAACGTGGTCGAATCCCGGGCCGGTGTGGTCCGCCGACCCCTCGGCGGCGCACCGGTGAGCTCGCAGAGCCGAGAACCCGGGGTAGCTCGTCGGTTACCGGCATCGGAAGCGTTGTGCGACATCAGCACGCCCGGATATCGTTCGACACCTGATGTGCGTAGGCTGCGCACTGTGCAGAGATGGCGAAGTCTCGACGAAGTGCCCGCGGACTGGGGACGCTGTGTCCTCACGATCGGTGTGTTCGACGGTGTGCACCGCGGCCACGCGCAGCTGATCAGTCGGGCGGTGAAGTCCGCTGCCGCGCGTGGCGTTCCCGCGGTACTGATGACCTTCGACCCGCATCCGATGGAAGTGGTCCGTCCCGGCTCGCATCCGGCCCAGCTGACCACACTGACCCGTCGTGCGGAACTGGCCGAGGAACTGGGCGTCGATGTGTTCTGCGTCATCCCGTTCACCCAGGAATTCATGAAGCTGACCCCCGCCCGTTACGTCCACGATCTGCTGGTCGAGCGTCTGCACGTGGTCGAGGTCGTGATCGGGGACAACTTCACCTTCGGTAAGAAGGCCGCCGGCACGGTCGAGACCATGCGCGAGCTCGGTCGGCGCTTCGGGTTCGAGGTCGATGGTGTGACGCTGCTCGCCGAACACGCGGTGACCTTTTCCTCGACCTATATCCGCGCCTGCGTCGACGCGGGCGACATGGCGGCCGCGGCCGAGGCGCTGGGCCGCGCGCACCGAGTCGAGGGCGTCGTGGTGCACGGCGACGGCCGCGGCAAGCTGCTCGGCTTCCCGACCGCGAACGTCGCGCCGCCGATGCACGCCGCGATTCCCGCCGACGGGGTGTACGCGGGATGGTTCACCGTGCTCGGACCCGGCCCCACCATCGGCACCGTTACCCCGGGTGAGCGGGCCATGGCCGCGATATCGGTGGGCACCAACCCGACCTTCTCCGGGCGTGCCCGCACGGTCGAGGCGTACGTGCTCGACGGCGAGGCAGACCTCTACGGCCAGCACGTCGCGGTCGATTTCGTGGAGCACGTCCGCGGCCAGCGCAAGTTCGACGCGGTGAACGAGCTCATCGAGACCATGGGCCGCGACGTGGAGACCGCGCGCAAGATCCTGATCGCCGTCGACGATCGGTGAACATCAGGACTTCATGATGTCGCGCAGATCGTTGATCTCCGCGTATTCAGCGCTACGAGAAGAAGATTCACACCCTTGATGTAGCCAGTCGATTACTCGCGTCAGTGTTTCCCGGTGCGACGGTGTCGAGGACCGTGCGATCCCGTGGCCGTGCGGGTGGGCATGCCCGCGATTCGGCGCAGACGTGCCGGTCGGGTAGGGTGATCGCTCGGGTTTGCTGCGGTCCGCGGCGGCGCCCGCACCGGGTAACCGGATCTTCGAGCGCGGAACTGAGAACGAGGAGTGGATGCCCCATGGCACTGACCACCGAGCAGAAGTCGGCGATTCTCGCCGAGTACGGCCTGCACGAGAAGGACACCGGTTCGCCGGAGGCGCAGATCGCGCTGCTGTCCAAGCGGATCGCCGACATCACCGAGCACCTGAAGAAGCACAAGCACGACCACCACACCCGCCACGGCCTGATGGCGCTGATCGGTCGTCGCAAGCGGTTGTCGAAGTACCTGCAGGACAACGACATCAACCGCTACCGTTCGCTGATCGAGCGCCTCGGGCTGCGCAGGTAGTCGCAGCGCCCGCGGCGCTGGATAAGTAATTGCAGCGCCCGCGGCGCTGGATAGGTAATCGCAGCGCCTGCGGCGCTGTGTGTTCGCGGCCCCTTCGGGCTCGCGTGCGAGCGACCGTTGCCGGCGACTTCGTCGCGGAGGCAGCGATCACTCGGACGCGAGCCGGGCCGCGAACGGGATGCTCGGTCTCGCCTCGTTCGTCAAGGAGAGCGGGGCCGACGGGTCGCGGTGAGGGAGCCGCGCCACTGGATGTTCACCCGAGTGTTCGTTCGATCCGTGCCGTAGCCGAGGCGCTCGATAGCCCGGCGAACCGGCAGACGTACAATCTTTTCGTTGGCTATTTGTGTATCAGGGGCGGAGCTGTCCCGTCGCACGACAACATTGCACCGCCGTATGCACCCGCGCGCGTGGCGTCGGTCTTCGGTAGTGGCCTTTCGGCTGCGTTTTCACGCCGTCGGGCTTCGATCGATGACCGCCTCCGCGTCCGCCGTATCCAAGGGGATTCGGCCGGGTGTGCGCGTCGCAGCCAGTAGGGCTGTCGCGCGCCCGTGTCCGGTACGGCTGACGACAGCCGGATCGCGCCCGTAAGGCGCTCGAGCCGGCGAAGACGAGAGGTTGAGAGAAGAATGACCGAAACAACTGAACGCAGGACCTCGGCCGTCGAGGTCGAGCCCGGCGTTTTCGAATCCGTCGCGCTGATCGACAACGGCAGCTTCGGCACCCGCACCGTCCGGTTCGAGACCGGGCGCCTGGCCCGGCAGGCCGCCGGTTCGGTCGCCGCCTACCTGGACGACGAGACCATGCTGTTGTCGGCCACCACCGCGGGCAAGCACCCCAAGGACCAGTTCGACTTCTTCCCGCTGACGGTCGACGTCGAGGAGCGGATGTACGCCGCGGGTCGTATCCCCGGATCGTTCTTCCGCCGCGAGGGCCGTCCCTCCACCGACGCGATCCTCACCTGCCGCCTGATCGACCGCCCGCTGCGTCCGTCGTTCGTCGACGGCCTGCGCAATGAGATCCAGGTCGTGGTCACCGTGCTGAGCCTGGACCCGAAAGACCTGTACGACGTGGTGGCGATCAACGCGGCGTCCGCGTCCACCCAGATCGCGGGCCTGCCCTTCTCCGGGCCGGTCGGCGGTGTGCGCGTCGCGCTGATCCAGAACGGGGCCGAGCCGCAATGGGTGGCATTCCCGACCACCGAGCAGCTCGAGGCCGCCGTGTTCGACATGGTCGTCGCCGGTCGTGTGGTCGAGTCCGGTGACGTCGCCATCATGATGGTCGAGGCAGAGGCCACCGAGAACGTCATCGCGCTGGTCGAGGGCGGCGCGCAGGCTCCCACCGAGGCCGTTGTGGCCCAGGGGCTCGAGGCCGCGAAGCCGTTCATCGCCCGCCTCTGCCGCGCGCAGCAGGACCTGGCCGAACTCGCCGCCAAGCCCACCGAAGAGTTTCCGCTCTTCCCGCCGTACGGCCAAGACGTCTACGAGGCCGTCGAGGGCACCGCGAAGCGCGAGCTGGGCGAGGCGCTGAGCATCGCGGGCAAGCAGGAGCGCGAAGAGAAGATCGACGAGATCAAGCTCGCTGTGCTCGATCGCCTGGGCGACGACTTCGCCGGGCGCGAGAAGGAGCTGGGCGCGGCGTTCCGCTCGGTCACCAAGAAGCTGGTGCGCCAGCGCATCCTGTCCGACGGCTTCCGCATCGATGGCCGTGGTCTGGCGGACATTCGCGCACTGTCGGCCGAGGTCGCGGTGGTGCCGCGGGCGCACGGCTCGGCGCTGTTCGAGCGCGGCGAGACGCAGATCCTCGGCGTCACGACGCTCGACATGGTGAAGATGGCCCAGCAGGTCGACTCGCTCGGCCCGGAGACCAGCAAGCGTTACATGCACCACTACAACTTCCCGCCGTTCTCCACCGGTGAGACCGGCCGCGTGGGTTCGCCCAAGCGCCGCGAGATCGGCCACGGCGCGCTGGCCGAGCGGGCGCTGATCCCGGTGCTGCCCAGCCAGGAGGAGTTCCCCTACGCCATCCGGCAGGTCTCCGAGGCGCTCGGGTCCAACGGTTCCACCTCGATGGGCTCGGTGTGCGCCTCCACACTGGCACTGCTGAACGCCGGTGTGCCGTTGAAGGCGCCGGTCGCCGGCATCGCCATGGGTCTGGTGTCCGACACCATCACCAATGACCAAGGCGAGGACGAGGTCCGTTACGTCGCGCTGACGGATATCCTCGGCGCCGAAGACGCCTTCGGCGATATGGACTTCAAGGTCGCGGGCACCCGTGATTTCGTCACCGCGCTGCAGTTGGACACCAAGCTGGACGGCATCCCCTCGCAGGTGCTGGCCGGTGCGCTGAGCCAGGCGCACGACGCGCGCACCACGATTCTGGACGTGATGGCCGAGGCCATCGCCACCCCGGACGAGATGAGCCCGTACGCGCCGCGGGTCACCGCGATCAAGATCCCGGTCGACAAGATCGGTGAGGTGATCGGCCCCAAGGGCAAGGTGATCAACCAGATCACCGAGGACACCGGCGCCAACATCTCGATCGAGGACGACGGCACCGTGTTCGTCGGCGCGACCGACGGCCCGTCGGCGCAGGCCGCGATCGACGCGATCAACGCCATCGCCAACCCGCAGTTGCCCAAGGTCGGCGAGCGTTTCCTCGGCACGGTCGTCAAGACGACCGCCTTCGGCGCGTTCGTTTCGCTGCTGCCCGGCCGCGACGGCCTGGTCCATATCTCCAAGCTGGGCAATGGCAAGCGGGTGGCCAAGGTCGAGGACGTGGTGAACGTCGGTGACAAGCTGCGCGTGGAAATCGCCGACATCGACAACCGCGGCAAGATCTCGCTGGTGCCGGTCGACGAGACCGCCGACGAGCCCGGCGACGACGCCGCTGATGCGGGCCAGGCCGGAACCGAGTAGTACTTGCCTCTGTGACGAAGAAGAAGACGACAACCCCTCTGCTCAGCACCGGGCAGGGGGGTTCGTCACTCGAGCTGCGGCTGGACTCGGACAGCGGAGTGCGGCGCACCGTGTTGCCCGGTGGATTGCGTGTGGTGACCGAGCACCTGCCCGGGGTGCGCTCGGCGTCCATCGGCGTCTGGGTCGGGGTCGGGTCGCGCGACGAAGGACCGACCGTCGCGGGTGCGGCGCACTTCCTGGAGCACTTACTGTTCAAAGCGACACCGACGCGGTCGGCGCTCGACATCGCCGAGGCGATGGACGCGGTCGGCGGCGAGCTCAACGCGTTCACCGCCAAGGAGCAGACCTGCTACTACGCGCATGTCCTCGACGAGGATCTGCCGTTGGCCGTCGACATGGTCTCCGACGTCGTGCTCAATGGTTTGTGCCGGTCGGTGGACGTCGATGTGGAGCGTCAGGTGGTGCTCGAGGAGATCGCGATGCGCGACGACGACCCCGAGGACCTGGTCGGCGACTCGTTCTTGACGGCGTTGTTCGGCGATCACCCGATCGGGCGTCCGGTGATCGGCTCGGTCGAATCCATCGAGGGGATGCGGGTGGCCCAGCTGCGTTCTTTCCACCTGCGTCGCTACCGTCCGGACCGGATGGTGGTCGCGGTCGCGGGCAACGTGGAGCACGACCACACCGTGGAATTGGTGCATCGTGCTTTCGAGAATCGGCTCGACCCTGCGGCGCTGCCCGCGCGGCGGCGCGAGGGCCGGTTCCGTCCGCACGGCGCTCCGCAACTGCACTGGAGTCAGCGCGACAGCGAACAGGCGCATCTGGTGTTCGGCGTGCGTGCCTTCGGACGCCACGAAGGGGAGCGACGCTGGCCGCTGTCGGTACTCAACACGGTGGTCGGCGGTGGGCTGAGCTCGCGACTGTTCCAACGCATTCGGGAAGAGCGCGGGCTGGCGTACTCGGTGTATTCCAGCATCGACACCTTCGCCGACACCGGTGCCTTCTCGGTGTACATCGGCTGCCAACCGGAGAACCTCGGCAACGTGGCGGCGCTGGCCCGCGGCGTGCTGGAAGAGGTGGCGGCAGACGGGATCAGCGACGCCGAGTGCGCACGCGCCAAGGGCTCGCTGCGCGGCGGTTTGGTACTCGGCCTGGAGGACTCGGCCTCGCGCATGAACCGGCTCGGGCGCAGCGAACTCAGCTATGGTAGCCACCGCAGTGTGTCCGAGACCCTCGCCCGCATCGACGCCGTCACCACCGACCAGGTCTCCGCTATCGCGCGTACCCTGCTGGCGCGGCCTTTCGCGGCCTCGGTCGCGGGACCGTACCAGCGCACCCGTGAGCTGCCCGCCGCCGTTCGGCGACTGGTTCCCAACTGATCGGGGCGGTTCCGCTGTACCCGCGGATCGGCGCGCAATCCGTTGCGGCGATACTGTTTCGGCCGCCGCCGATCCGCGTCAGTGCTGAAATGGCTCGTCCGGTCGGCGAATCCCGGAAGTGGCGAGGAGCCGAGATGAACCGAACGTATGGTGACCGGCGGGTGCTGGCCGCGATCTCTATGTCGATCCTGGCGCTGTCCGGGTGTGGTGGCGAGAACGCCGCCGCGGGCAAGCCGGGCGAGCCGACCGCTGCCGCGCTGCGCCAAGAGGCCACCGCGATGAACGCCGCACTGGCCGGTCACGACTACGCAGCGGCGTACCAGTTCCGTTCTGCGCGGTGCAGGCTCACCCTGAACCAGGACGACTACATGATGTCCATGGCACAGCTCTACGACGGCAGGGACCTGAAGACCAAGCCGTCCGAGATCAGTGTCACGACATCGGGAACGACCGGGTCGGTCACGGTCAAGAACTTCGACGCCCGCGCGGCCCAGGACGACGCGAAGCCGAAGACCTGGACGTTCATCGACGGGCAGTGGCGCTTCGACAACTGCTGAGTGCGCTCGCATCGCCCCGCGCCCGGACGACGTCCGAGCAGCCGGCGTGAGCGGCGATTGGCATTTCCCATCGAGTGTCGGCTAATGTTCAGTGTCGCGTCACGGAAATCGCGATGCGAATGCGGATGTAGCGCAGCTGGTAGCGCATCACCTTGCCAAGGTGAGGGTCGCGGGTTCGAATCCCGTCATCCGCTCCACGTGTATCGCAGAGCGCGCCGACCATGGGCATGTCCCCGGGACGGCCGCCTGAAAGCCATATCCTGCCGGTGTGACAACCAGCGAAGCGGCATCCCGGACGCCCCCTTTCCGGCGACGCCTGGTGCCGCTGGCCGTTGGCGTCGTGCTGGCGGTGGGCGGGGCCGCCACCCGGCCGTTCAGTTGGTCGGCGACCGCGCTGGTGCTCGTGTCGGTGGTCGTTGCTCTCGTGCTTGCCTGGCGTAGGCGGCCCGCACGGACTCCATTTACTACCCGGTTGCGGCGCGGCGTGGCCCTGTGGGCGACGCTGCTGGCCGTGGCGGCGATCTGGGAGGGTTATGCCTTTGTGCGACAACCGGATTGGACGCAGCCGAGCAGCGAGCACCCGACTTTGTCGACCCTGCTGGATCCGGCGCTCGAGCAGGGCCCGCTGCGGTTCGCCGGCTGGTTGATCTGGCTGGGTGCCGGCTGGTGGCTGTGCCGAGATGAGTGATCGAGCGATCGTCATCGTCGGGTTCGCGCTGGTGCTGGTGGCGACGTCAGGCGCGGTGGTGGTCACGCGTGTGCGCCGGGATCTCGTCGCGCCGTTGGGTGAGACTATCGCGTACCTCATCCGCACTCGGGCGGCGCGTGTTGTCGCTGTTCTCGTATGGGCGTGGCTCGGCTGGCACTTTCTCGCGCGGTAGGGAGTCGGCGACCAGCCGTCGGGCCGCCGATGCGCAAGTGGACATTCGGCCGGATCGACATAAGCACTGCGATCGCTGAGTTGTGGGAGGCCGCACATCAGGTGGCGGTCGGCGATGGCGACCCACCGCTGCAGCCCGCTGCCGCGCCTGGCTGCTGCCACTCGACAACACGTCGACGCTCTAGCAGGGTCTCGCCGGAAAATCCGTTGTCCGGGCCCGGACAGGACCGTAACGTCGCTTCGGTTTGTCCACCGATCAACCGAAGGAGAACGGTCATGGAACCCGTCACCGAACGCGACATCCGGTCGTCGTTCGTCAACTGTTCGAAAGGCGATGCCCAGCGGCTGCCCGTACCCAGGAACCTGGGCGAGCGGCCATGGGATGATCTGGACTTTCTCGGCTGGAGCGATCCGTCGTTGCCCGGTCGGGGATATCTCGTGGTCCCACGGGACGACCGTCTGGTCGGTGTCGCGCTGCGCTATGCCACCGGCGGCACCGGCCGGGCACAGATGTGCGCGATCTGCCTGACCACGCACACCGGTGGCGGCGTTTCGCTGATGACCGCGCACAAGGCGGGGGAATCCGGGCGTCGGGGCAATTCGGTCGGCACCTACATGTGCACCGATCTCGCCTGCTCGCTCTACGCGCGGAACAAGAAACGGCCCGCGCTCGGGAGCCGCTATCGAGAAGATCTCACGCCCGAGGAGAAGGTCGAGCGAGTGCGCGACAACATGACCACGTTCCTCGCCAAGCTCTACGCCTGATCGACCTTTCGATGTCTGGACACCGTGCAGCCGATGAGCTGCCCGCGCGAACGGAGGTAGATGCCATGTGCCGACACTCGACGACCACTCGGCGCAGCCACCCCGAGTTGAGCTATACCGCAACGGAACTCGGGGTGGCGCACAGTTCCTCGCCGGTTGGGTCTGCCCGGCCCGCCCGGACCGTCCCATCCGGCGAGGAATTCACCCTGCGAGAGCCGTTGTACCCGAATCGAATCAGCGGTGGTGATCGGTTCGGCTTCGGCCGAGCCACTGCGGCGAGATCATCCCTGTGACGGGAGGACGGCCGGGCACTGCACGATGGCGGTCTGCCGGCAGTGCTGCGCGGAGCGAACCGCTCGAGCGATATCAAACGCCGCCGTACGGGACGGTGATCAATTCGAGGAAATGACCACTGGGGTCGCGGAAATACACGCCTCGGCCGCCGTCGTTGTGGTTGATCTCGCCGGGCCGCTGGCGGCGCGGATCGGCCCAATGATCGACTCGGTAGCGCTGGATCTTGTCGTAGGCCGCGTCGAACTCGGCCTCGGAGATAAGGAAAGCGTAATGCTGGGGCTGGATATCGCCGAGGTCCGGCGGCACGTTCGCGAAGTCGAAGGTGACGCCCTCGGCCAGGGAAAGCGGAATGAACGGTCCCCAGGGCGATCCGATTTCCAGCCCCAGGATCTCGGCCCAGAATTCGGCGGACTCACGGTTGTTGTGGCAACCGACAATGGTGTGGTTGAACTGCACAGACAGTGGATTGCTCCTCTGATTCGTGACGATCCCGACCCCGGGCTCGGTACAAGGCGGCCAACGGGAGCACCGTCACTGCAGAACAAGCTAACACCTGACCAGCGGTGTCGCCAGTGCCCGACCGAGTGGTAGGCGCGTCCACGGCCGAGTCGCCGGCGTGATCCCGTCTAGGTCGGCTGTCGGCATGCGGCAACGAAACGGGCCGGGTGCCCGGCTTCGCTTCGAGCGAAGTTGAACCGAGCGTCGCCGGTATGCGGTTCGGCTTGTGCCAGGGCGGCGCAGGCGGTTGCGGGCGCGGTGAGCAGCGGCGGTCGCGCCGGCAGCGTTCATATAGCGGTGACGAACGGCGGTGCCGCGAATCGAACACCGGTAGCGTGGCGAGATGAAGATTCGTGGCGCGGTACTGGAACGAATCGCGGCGCCGGCGCCGTTCGCTGAATCGGCGCCGATCACGGTCTGCGAGCTGGAGCTGCGCGAACCGGGCCCTGGGGAGCTGCTGGTTCGGATCGAAGCGGCGGGGTTGTGTCATTCCGACCTGTCCGTGGTGGACGGCAACCGGGTGCGGCCGCTGCCGATGCTGCTCGGACACGAGGCCGCGGGACGAGTCGAGTCGGTCGGGCCTGGGGGCGGCGATATCGCGCCCGGGCAACGCGTCGTGATGACCTTCTTACCCCGCTGCGGCGAATGCGCGGGCTGTGCGACCGAGGGCCGCACGCCCTGTGTTCCCGGCAGCATCGCCAACAACGCGGGTGAACTGCTCGGCGGTGGGCGCCGGTTGCTCCGCGACGGCGCCGAAATACACCACCATCTGGGCGTGTCCGCCTTCGCCACACATGCGGTGGTGGATCGCAGGTCGGTGGTCCCGGTCGACGACGGCGTGCCGCCCGAGGTCGCGGCCGTACTCGGCTGCGCCGTGCTGACCGGTGGTGGCGCCCTGGTGAATTCGGCGCAGCCGCGCATCGGCGACCGGATCATGATCGTCGGTCTCGGTGGTGTCGGCATGGCGGCCCTTCTGGTGGCGGTGTCGTTGGCAGCGGCGGGCCACGAGGTCACAGCGGTGGACACTGTCCCCGAGAAACTCGCTCTCGCAAGGCAATTCGGCGCGGATGCGGTGTACACCCCGACCGAAGTCGCCGAGCGCGGTGCACAGGCCGAAATCGTGGTCGAGGCCGCGGGCAACATCCGCGCCTTCGAGACCGCGGTGGGAGCGACCGCGCCCGGTGGCACCACGGTCACCGTCGGGCTGCCCGCTCCCGATGCCCGTGCGAGCATCTCGCCGCTGGCGTTGGTCGCGCAGGGGCGTTCGATCGTCGGCAGTTATCTCGGTTCCGCCGTGCCCTCGCGCGATATTCCCGAGTACGTCCGCATGTGGCGGTCGGGCCGGCTGCCGGTGGAGCGGCTCATCTCGGCGCATGTGGGTCTCGAGGACATCAACGGCGCCATGGACGAACTGGCCGCGGGTCACGCCCTACGCCAGGTGATCGTCTTCGACTGACGCGTTCTCCCCGGTATGCCGCTTGTTCGGCGGGGCCCATCGCGTCGACGAATCGCTCGAGCAGCCGTGCGAAGTCGGCGCGTTCGGTGGGAGTCGGTCCGCCATCGCGGCGGCCATGGCCGCAGCGCGCGTTCAGGCGGCGGCGTCGCGTCCGGCGGGGGCAGGCGCGGAACCGCGCGGCGGCCGACGCGCTGATCGGCGACCCTGCTGCTGCCTCGCCTGCGCTCGGCCCGGCGCGGTCTGTGAGGCGGACTTCGTCGGGCTGCGTCTGTGCTGCGGTCGGGTGTCCGGTCCTGCCCGGCGTGGGTGTGCGGACCGGCTGCGCTCGCTTTGCGGATGGCTGAGCGGCACGCGGCCCGGCGTGGGTGTACGGACCGGCTGGTCCCGCGTACACGCTCGTCGGCGGCTGCCGGCGGCTTCGATCGGGCCGGTGCGGGGCCGCAGACGGATTCGTCCGGCGGCGCCGATTAGGCTGGCACCGACCGAGGCGGAACGAGGAGGTGCGGTGACCATTCGAGTCGGAGTGCTCGGGGCGCGTGGCAAAGTCGGGCAGGCTATCTGCGCGGCGGTGACGGCGGCGGATGACCTGGAATTGGTCGCGGAAGTCGGCAAGGGCGATTCGCTCGACCTGTTCACCGCGGCGAACACCCAGGTTGTTGTCGACTTCACCCACCCCGACGTGGTGATGGGGAACCTGGAATTCCTGGTGGAGCACGGCATTCACGCGGTGGTCGGCACCACCGGGTTCGACGAGTCCCGGCTCGCGGAGGTGCGCGGCCGGCTGGCCGGCCGACCGGAGGTCGGCGTGCTGATCGCACCGAACTTCGCTATCGGCGCGGTGCTGTCCATGCGTTTCGCCGAGCAGGCCGCCCGGTTCTTCGAGTCGGTCGAAGTCATCGAACTGCACCACCCGAACAAGGCGGACGCACCCTCGGGCACCGCCTACCGCACCGCGGGCCTGATCGCCGCGGCCAGGGACAAGGCGGGTGTGGGCGGCAGCCCCGATGCGACGACGACCGAACTCGAGGGCGCGCGCGGCGCGGACGTGGACGGGGTCCGGGTGCACTCGGTGCGGCTGACCGGTCTCGTCGCCCACCAAGAGGTGCTGTTCGGCACTCAGGGTGAGACCCTGACCATCCGGCACGACTCGATCGACCGCTCGTCTTTCGCGCCTGGTGTACTGCTCGCGGTGCGCGATATCGCGAACCGTCCGGGCCTGACCGTCGGACTCGATCCGTTCTTGGACCTGTGAGCGAGCATCTGCGCGGGAACGGTGGACGCCGCCGAGCCTTCGCTTGTGACGGAGGCGATCGTGGGCGCGCGACCCGAGGAGAGTGCGCGCAGGTGCGCGCGATGAAGCCGAGTCCCGGCGAGGCGCGGTCGTGAGCAGCGCGCAACCGGCCGATCCGAAAGGCGGCGCCGAAGTCGTCAAGGTCGTCGCCTTGATCGGGGCGCTCGTGCTGGTCCTGGGCTTCTATTTCCTGCTGCTCGGCCGAATCGCGTTGAGCCTGATCGGTTCCGGCGACGTGGCGGCGATCGTGATCGGCGTCGGTGTGCTGATCCTGCCCCTACTGGGTGTCTGGATCGTCGTGGCCACCGTGCGCGCGGCGCTGGCGCATCAGCATCTGGCGCGGCGCATTCACGACGAGGGTCTCGAGCTGGACACTGCCCAGTTGCCGCGGCTTCCCTCCGGTCGCATCGAACGTGCGGCCGCCGACGAGCTGTTCGCGACGGTCAAGGCCGAATGGGAAGCCGACCCGGACAACTGGCGGGTCTCCTATCGCCTCGCGCGTGCCTACGATTACGCGGGCGATCGGACCAGAGCCCGCGAGACCATGCGCCGCGCGGTCGCGCTGGAACGGCACGAGCGCGACACCACCTGATCGCCGATACCATCGCAAGATGGCCCGGTTGCTGATCATCCATCACACGCCGTCGCCGTTCCTGCAGGCGATGTTCGAGGCCGTCGTCTCCGGGGCCACCGACCCCGAGATCGAAGGTGTGCAGGTGGTGCGCCGCGCAGCCCTGTCGCTGTCGCCGACCGACGTGCTGGAGGCCGACGGGTACGTGCTCGGCACCCCGGCCAACCTCGGGTACATGAGCGGCGGCCTGAAACATGGGCTGGATGTCATTTACTACCCCTGCCTCGATTCGACCCGAGGGCGGCCGTTCGGGGCGTACTTCCACGGCAACGAGGGCACCGAGGGTGCGGAGAAGGGCGTCACCTCGATCACCACCGGGCTCGGGTGGGTGAAGGCGGCCGAGTACGTGGTGGTGTCCGGCAAGCCGTCCAAGGACGACCTCGAAGCGTGCTGGGAACTCGGCGCGACCATCGCGGCGCAGTTGATGGGGGATTAGCTGTGGGTGATGTGAGGAAGCTGCACCACACGGTGCCGAAGTTCTACCTGCGAGGGTTCGCAGACCATCGTGCGTGGATTACAACAGTCCGGCTGCCGGGTGAAAAGACCTACACGCAGTCCATCGACAAATCCGCAGCTATCAACCACTTCTACTCAATCGATGGCCATCCTGACGGGTCGGATGTGTTCGAGAAGGCGCTGTCAGATCTGGAGGGAAGCGACTGTTTCCGGGCGATCGAAGCTGGCGATTGGCCGTTGTCGGAGGAACAGCGCGTGACTCTCGCCATGTTCTTGGCGGTGCAGTATTTGCGCGGACCAGACCATCGCCGGTCGATGGAATACCTTGCGGCCCATATCGCGCGCTTGAAGGTCGAGGTAACCGGGCGTGACAACGTCGCGGATGGAACCTGGGAGGTGGTCGGCGCGGACGGCTGGCCGGTCCCGATGGCCGAGTTCGTGGAGCTCCACGCCGACGTGGTTGCCGCTCTCGTAGCCGTGGAGCAAACCCCGGTGGACGAGCGCCTGTTGATCGCTGTCTGTCGCGGCCTGCTGTGTCTCTGGGGACCTCGTAGGGCGGCGCGGTGATCGCGGTGCTGTGGGTGGTTGCGGTCGGCCTGCCGCTGGCGGTGTGGCTCTGGGCGATGTTGTGGCCGGAGCGAATCCCGCGTGACCGATCAGTGGACGGCATTCGCGAGCGCATCGAGGACGAGGAGCGGCGGCTCTACGGCTGCCGCTGGCACGGCTGACTCGAATCTTTGCTTGTCGGTGACTTGCGGCATCATGGCGACCATGCCGTTCCCGTTGGTGGGGTTCACCGGATTCGTTCCATTCGCCGAGCTACCAGCGAGCGAGGTTCCTGCCGGGCCTGGGGTCTATGTGATCACACGGCCAGCGCTCACACCGCCCGCCTTCCGGGCCGAAAGCCCCGCCGGTTGGTTCAAGGGCAAAGATCCATCGGTGCCGCTCGCCGAGCTTCAATCATCCTGGGTAGCAAACGAACCCGTGGTCTACATCGGGAAGGCAAACGTGGGTGCCTCCGGTCGTCGGGGCCTGCGTAAGCGGCTGGACGAATACCGGCGGCACGGAGCCGGGCAGCCGGTCGGGCATTGGGGCGGCCGGTTGATCTGGCAGCTCACCGACAGCGCGGAGTTGCTGGTCGGCCGGCGCGAGGAGTCCGACGCCCGTGCGCTGGGCTCGACCATCGGGGTGGTAGGACCGTAGCTACGCGAGGCCGGACAGGTGCTACCGGAAGCGCAGCCGAAAGACTCTGTCGGTGTCCGATGGCATGGTTCGTTTCATGCGAAAGATGGGTGCGGCGGCGGCACGCCGAACGGCGTTGGCGGCACAGGGTTTCGGGGGACGTAAGCCCGGGCGGGCTACGCGCCGGTCGGTATTGGGGGTGCTGGACAGAACGCGGCTGCTGCAGCTGGATTCGGTGTCGGCGGTGGTGCGAGCACATTACGCACCGGTGTTCAGCCGAATCGGGCCGTACGATCGCACCCTGCTGGATCAAGCCGCGTGGAGTAACGGCGGGCGGCGGGCGCGGGCGCTCGTCGAGTACTGGGCGCATGAGGCCGCGCTCATCCCGGTCGAGGACTGGCCGCTGCTGCGCTGGCGGATGCGGCGGTACGAATACGGGCGCTGGTCGGGCATGCGCAAGGTGGTGGAACGCAATCCCACCTTGGGCAAGGACATCCTGGACGTGCTCACCGAGGTGGGGGCGGCCACCGCCGGCGAGATCGAGCGTCATCTCGAGCTGGACGAACCGCGGGCCAAGGGATCCTGGTGGAATCACAGCGACACCAAGATGATCTGTGAACAGCTCTTCGCCGCCGGCGCGTTGTCGGTGGCGACTCGTGTCGGGTTCACCAGGCATTACGACCTCACGGAGCGGGTGATCCCGCCGGATGTGCTGGCGCGCGACGTTTCCGAGCAGGACGCGGTCCGCGAGCTGGTGCTTCGGGCGGCCACGGCGCACGGCATCGGCACCGAGGCGGACCTGCGCGACTACTACCGTCTGCAACGCAGCCAGACCGAGCCGGCCATCGCCGATCTGGTGGACGCGGGCGAGTTGATCCCGGTGCAGGTGGCGGGCTGGGATAGACCGGCCTATCTGCGGGCCGGGGCGCCCACCCCGCGCCGCGTCGACGGCGCCGCCCTGTTGTGCCCGTTCGATCCGCTGATCTTCTTCCGCGCCCGCACCGAACGGATCTTCGACTTCCACTACCGCATCGAGATCTACACGCCGGAACACAAACGGGTGCACGGCTATTACGTCTTCCCGTTCCTGCTCGACGGGGAGCTCGTCGGCCGTGTCGACCTGCGCGCGGAACGCGCCACCGGTCGGCTGTGGGTACCGGCCGCGTTCGCCGAACCCGGGTACGGCACCGCGGCCACCGCCGGTGCGCTCACCGGCGTGCTGCAGGAACTGGCCGACTGGCTCGAACTCGACGACGTGGTGATCGGCGACCGGGGCGATCTCGCCGCATTGCTGTAGCGAGTCGGGCCGCGGTGTGGCCGGATTCAGGCGTCGCGCTTCGGCCCGTAGCCGCGCATCTGGTCGCGCAGCGCGCCGTGCACGGCACTCGACAGCCAGGAGTTCAGTGACTGACCGCTCTGTGCGGCAGCCTCTTCGGCACGCGCCTTCATCTGCTCGACGAGCCGCAGCGTGACCCGGCTGATGTCTCCGGTCATCTCCTCGAATGTCGGCGGCTCGTCGGTCGCCGTGGTTTTGCGCACATCGACGCAGGCGTCGGTACCGTCGACCGACACGTGCACGGTGCGATCCCCGAGTGCCGAGCTGACCTCCGCGGCGAGCTCGGACAGGGCGGCGAGCAACACCAACCGAGCCGAACTGTCGGTCGCGGCGGCCAGCGCTGCCGCGGTGGCCTGCGTCTTCTCGTCGCCGAGCGTCGCGGCGGCGAGCAGGTTCTCGCGCAGCTGTCCGGTGTATTTGTCCAAATCCATGACACCAGTGTGACGTCATTCGCGATGTCAGGCAAGGGTGAAGGTGACATCACCCTGCGGTGGTCGAGGAGCGAACGCGCTACCGTTGCGGCCCGATCGCCGACGAGGGTGTCGAGGGTGTGTCTGCGACCGGGTAGCCTTTTTGACCATGACGAACGGTGAATCGACGCCAACGGAGCTGCGTGCGTCCGGCACGGTAGGTGTCGCGATGGTGACCCCCTTCAGCGCCGACGGCAAGCTCGACGTCGATGCTGGGGTCGCGCTCGCGGTCCACCTGGTCGAGCGCGGCGTCGACCTGCTCGCGATCTCCGGAACCACCGGCGAATCGCCGACCACCACCGAGTCCGAGAAGGCCGATCTGCTGCGTGCCGTCGTCGACGCGGTCGGCGAGCGCGCGACCGTGATCGCGGGCGCGGGCACCTACGACACCGCGCACTCGATCGAACTCGCGCGCAGCGCGCAACGCGCGGGTGCGCACGGATTGCTCGTGGTGACGCCGTACTACTCCCGGCCGACCCAAGCGGGCCTGATCGCCCACTTCACCGCGGTCGCCGACGCCACCGATCTGCCGGTCACCCTGTACGACATCCCGGGCCGGTCGGTGGTGCCGATCGCCGCGGACACCATCCGTAAGCTCGCCGAGCACCCGCGCATCGTCGCGGTCAAGGACGCCAAGGGCGACCTGAACATGGGTGCGGAGCTCATCGCGAGCACTGGCCTGACCTTCTACTCCGGCGACGACGCGCTCAACCTCCCGTGGTTGTCGGTCGGCGCTGCCGGATTCATCAGTGTCATCGGGCATCTCGTCCCGGACCGGCTGCGTGCGCTGCTGGCGGCGTATACCGCGGGTGAGGTGGTGCGCGCCCGCGAGATCAACGCCACGCTGCTGCCGTTGCACGCCGCGATGGCCCGGCTGGGTGGTGTCGCGATGTGCAAGGGCGGACTGCGCCTGCTCGGGGTAGAGGTCGGCGAGCCGCGGCTACCGCAGTTGATGCCCACTACCGAGGAGTTGGACGTATTGGCTACCGATCTACGGACAGTCGGGGTGGTGTCGTGAGTGAGCCTCTGGCCCGTCGTCCCCGCCGCAGCGCAGCCCGCCCGGCGGGGGCGCCCGCCCCGGCCGAGCCGACGCCGCCGCCCGCACCACAGAAACCGGTCGAACCGCGCGCGGCCGAGCCCGTCGAGGTGACGGGGGAGCCCGAAACGATCGTCCAGGCGGAGCCGACCAAGCCCGCGCAGGCGAGATCGGAACCCCGGGCCCGGGAAGCGGCGTCCCGGCGTCGTGGACGTGCTTCCGCCGGCGGGCGGCGGGCCGAGGCGCCGCCACCACCGGCGGCTCCGATCGCCACGCACGACCGTCTCGGCGTTCCGCCCGCCCTGCCCCAGAACGGCCTGCGCGTGTTCGCGCTCGGCGGCATCGGCGAGATCGGCCGCAACATGACGGTTTTCGAGTACGGCGGCAAGCTGCTGATCGTCGACTGCGGCGTGCTGTTCCCGGAGGACCAGCAACCCGGCGTCGACCTGATCCTGCCCGACTTCCGTCCCATCGAGCACCGGGTGGACGACGTGGTCGCGGTCGTGCTCACCCACGGTCACGAAGACCACATCGGCGCGGTGCCGTTCCTGCTGCGGCTGCGGCCGGATATTCCGGTCGTCGGCTCGAAGTTCACTCTCGCGTTGGTCGCCGCGAAATGCCGGGAGCATCGCCAGCACCCGAAGCTGGTCGAGGTGGAAGAGGGCCAGCACACCACGCACGGCCCGTTCGGCTGCGAGTACTTCGCGGTCAATCACTCCATTCCCGACGCGATCGCCGTCGCGATCCGCACGCCCGCCGGCGTCGCCCTGCACACCGGCGATATCAAGCTCGATCAGCTGCCCCTGGACGGACGGCTCACCGACCTGGCCGGATTCTCCCGGCTCGGCGACGAAGGCGTCGACCTGTTCCTGGTGGACTCGACCAACGCGGAGGTCCCCGGGTTCGTCACGCCGGAACGCGAGATCGGCGGCGTACTGGACACGGTGATCGGCAAGGCCGCCAGCCGGGTGATCGTCGCGTCGTTCGCCAGCCACGTGCATCGCATCCAGCAGGTCGTCGATGTGGCTCAGAAGTATGGGCGGCGTGTGTGCTTCATCGGGCGCTCGATGGTCCGCAACATGCAGATCGCGCAGGACCTCGGCTACTTGACTGTGCCGGACGGCGTTGTCGTCGATCTCGACGTCGCCGCGACGCTGCCCGCGCATCGCCTGGTGTTGATCTCGACCGGGTCGCAGGGCGAGCCCCTGTCGGCGCTGTCGCGGATGGCGCGGGGTGAACATCGGCAGATCAACATTCGTGCCGACGATCTGGTGGTGCTGGCCTCCTCGCTCATCCCCGGTAACGAGAACTCCGTGTATGCCGTAGTGAACGGCCTGGCCCGGTTGGGTGCCACGGTGATCACCCAGCAGAACGCCAAGGTGCACGTCTCCGGGCACGCGTCCGCGGGTGAGCTGCTGTACCTGTACAACGCGGTGCGGCCGACCAATGCGATGCCGGTGCACGGTGAGTGGCGCCATCTGCGTGCGAACGCCGCGTTGGCGGTCGCGACCGGTGTCCCCGAGGATCGGGTGGTGCTCGCGGAAGACGGCGTAGTGGTGGATCTGGTCGACGGCATCGCCTCGATCGTCGGCCGCGTGCCGGTCGGGCACGTGTACGTCGACGGGCTGTCGGTGGGCGATGTCGGTGAGTCGACGCTGTCGGACCGCCTGGTGCTCGGCGAGGGCGGTTTCATCGCGATCACCGTCGCGATCGACGAGACCACCGGCAAGGCGGTCAGCACGCCCGAACTCAGCGGGCGCGGCTTCTCCGATGATCCGACCGCGCTGCGGGACGCGGCAGAACTGGTGGAGGTCGAGTTGCTGCGGCTGGCGGGCGAGGGCGTCACCGACACCCATCGGATCGCGCAGAGCGTGCGGCGTGTGGTCGGGCGCTGGGTGGCCGAGACCTATCGGCGTCGTCCGATGATCGTGCCGACGGTGATCGGCGTCTGATCCGGCGAAAACTGCGAATGCGCCGGATAGCCCAGCTATCCGGCGCATTCGTTCACTCGCGCGGGGTCACTCCTGGCAGGCCGCGGACTCGATCTTCGCGCTCTTGACGATATTGCAGGCGAAGGTGTGATCAACTTTCCACTGGCCGCCCTCGGAGACGAACTGGATGAACGCGTTGTCCACCGGGGTGTTATCGATGGTGACCTTGGCGTCGGCCTTGAGCTTGCCGTCCTTCGGGTCACCCACGTTGGTGACCTCGACGGTGACCTTCTGCTTCTTCGCGGCGTCGACGAGGTTGGCGACCAGATAGGGATCCTGCTCGGCGGCCTGGATCCAGCTGATCTTCTCCGCGTCGGGCACGTTGGGATCGAACGCCTTCTGCAGCCGCTCGTTCAGTTGCTGCGCGGAGGGCTTGGCCAGTGCGGGCGAGGAGGGCGTGGTCGGCGCCGAGCCGGCCTCCTTGTCGCCCTTGTCCGAGCCACCTTCCAAGGCGCCGGCCGCGTGGCTCGGGTTGGCGCTGGTACTCGGGGACGAGGAGTCCTTGCCCGAGGCGCAGGCAGTCAGCGAGCAGGCCGCTGCGGTGAGGACGACGGCCACGGCAGTCCGGAAAATGCGATGCTTCACGATGGTTCCTTCGACTCGAATACCGGGCGTCAGCCGTGGTTGGACGTGCAGTTCCAATGCACGATGTAGGCGTCGGAATCGTTGCGCAACAGGGCTTGGCCCTGCGCACTGCGCCGCGACGACGCGTACCCCCAGCTCCAGGTGCCGGTGCCGGAGGAGTACGCCACGGCGCCGCAGCCGTTGCGGAACCACACCACTGTGCTGCAGTCGCCGACGCCGCAGGAACTCACGGCACGCCGCCGGGCGCTGGCCGAATCCGGATAGTCGTAGGAGTACCCGATCAATCCGGTGGAGGTGGACAGTGCGATGGCACCGTAGTTGTCGGTGTAGGCGTGCGCCGCGGGCGCGCTGACGGCCAGCGCGGTACCCGCCGCCGCCAGTGCGGCAACACCGGTAGCAAACTTCTTCACGGAGGTTTTGCCCCTTCTTGTCATTAGGTCCACGACCCGATGGACCGAAAGACAAGGTACCGAGCCGACTCTCGTTGCGCCAACTAGCGATTTCCCGGCATGGGGGTAAACGGACCGTGCGGTCTGTGCCATGTGGTACGCAGACCGTGCGTCTCGAGCGCTGGATACTCGAGCGACGCCACAGTAGCGACGGTCGGCAGGTCCCCCACTTGTCCTGATCCACACACTGCGGCTCGCCGTGAGATAGCGTCTGAACGCGAATCCCGCGCCACCGGACTCGTCCGGCCTGAAGACCGGAAGGGTCAGAACAAGCTAGCCTGGGGCCATGGCAGGTAAGTCCCGCAGCACCACGACGACTCGGGCGCGGGCGGGATCGGCCCGGGGGAGGACCACTACGCCGCGGTCTCGCACGGCCACGCCGCGCGGGGCGGCGACCCGCACGCCCGCGGCGTCCCGCCGCACCACACGGACCCGGCGTCCGGTCCGCGCCACCTCGAACACGGCGCCGCTGACGGTGATCGGTCGCGGTATCAGTAGCGGCTGGACCATGCTGGCCCGCGGCCTCGGCGCGACCACCCGGACGTTGAGCCGGGCCGGGGAGATCGAACACGGACATCGGCGCGACGGCATCGCGCTGGCCCTGATCGCGTTGAGCGCCGTGATCGCGGCGGCGGTGTGGCTGACGGCGGGCGGGCCGGTCGGTCGCTGGACCGAGGACGTCATCCGGGCGATCTGTGGATCGGTCTCGGCCGCAGTGCCGTTCGTGGCCTCCGGAATCGCCGTTGTCTTGATGCGTACCGAACCGCGACCGGAGATCCGGCCGCGACTGGTCCTCGGTGGGCTGCTGATCGGTCTGCCGATGCTGGGTTTGTGGCACGTCGCGGCGGGCGCGCCCACCGACGCGCACGGGCGTTCCCGCGCAGCGGGTTTCGTCGGCTTCGTCGTAGGCGGGCCGTTGACCAACGGCTTGACCGCCTGGCTCGCGGTGCCGATCCTGTTGCTGGCCATAATCTTCGGCCTGCTGCTGGTGACGGGTACGACGGTGCGCGAGGTCCCCGACAAACTGCGTGGATACTTCGGCGCCGAGCGCGGGGACGACGAACCCGGCGACTTCCGTGACTACGATCCGGCCCACTACGACGCCGACGGTTTCCCGGTGCACCGCTCCGGCACGAAGCGGCGTGGGCGCACGCCCGCCGAGAACTATCCGCCCGATGAGTTCGGCGATCCCGAAGCGGTCACCGAGATGCTCGGCGAACCGCCGCTGCGCGACGCCAAGCCGATCGCGGTCGAGGAACCGGCGCCGAAGCCGAAGCCGAAGAAGCAGCGTCCGGCCGCGGCAGTCGAGGACCAGACCCCACCGCCGCCGCAACAACTGGAATTCGTCGCCGACCGCGAAGTCGAAGGCGACTACATGCTTCCGCCGCTGTCGCTGCTGACCGACGGCGACCCGCCCAAGAAGCGCAGCGCCGCCAACGAATCGATGATCGAGGCGATCACCGAGGTGCTGGTGCAGTTCAAGATCGACGCGGCGGTCACCGGTTTTGTGCGCGGCCCGACCGTCACCCGCTACGAGGTCGAACTAGGGCCCGGCGTGAAGGTCGAGAAGATCACCGCGCTGGCCCGCAACATCGCCTACGCCGTCGCGACGGAGAATGTCCGGCTGCTCGCGCCGATCCCGGGTAAGTCGGCCGTCGGCATCGAGGTGCCCAATGCCGATCGCGAGCTGGTCCGGCTGGCCGACGTGCTCAAGTCACCGGCCACTCGCACCGACCACCACCCGCTGGTGATCGGTCTCGGCAAGAACATCGAGGGTGAGTTCGTCTCGGCGAACCTGGCCAAGATGCCGCATCTGCTGGTCGCGGGCTCGACCGGTTCCGGCAAGTCGAGTTTTGTGAACTCGATGCTGGTGTCGCTGCTGCAACGGGCGACGCCGGATGAGGTCAGGATGATCCTGATCGATCCGAAGATGGTGGAACTGACCCCCTACGAGGGCATTCCACACCTGATCACGCCCATCATCACCCAGCCGAAGAAGGCCGCCGCCGCGCTGGCCTGGCTGGTCGAGGAGATGGAGCAGCGCTATCAGGACATGCAGGCCAACAAAGTTCGCCATATCGACGACTTCAACAAGAAGGTCAAGTCGGGCGCGATCACCGCGCCGCTGGGCAGCGAGCGGGTCTACCGGCCCTACCCATACATCCTCGCCATCGTCGACGAACTGGCCGACCTGATGATGACCGCACCGCGCGACGTGGAAGACGCGATCGTGCGCATCACGCAGAAGGCCCGTGCGGCAGGCATCCATCTCGTGCTCGCCACGCAGCGTCCGTCCGTGGACGTGGTGACCGGTCTGATCAAGACCAACGTGCCCTCGCGGCTGGCGTTCGCGACCTCGTCGCTGACCGACTCGCGGGTTATCCTCGACCAGCCCGGCGCCGAGAAGCTGATCGGCATGGGTGACGGATTGTTCCTGCCGATGGGCGCGGGCAAGCCGACTCGTCTGCAGGGTGCGTTCATCAGCGACGAGGAGATCCACGGTGTCGTCGACTTCACCAAGAACCAGGCCGAGCCCGATTACCAAGAGGGCGTGACCGCGGCCAAGGCGGGCGAGAAGAAGGATGTCGACCCCGATATCGGCGACGACCTCGACGTCTTCCTGCAGGCTGTGGAACTGGTGGTCACCTCTCAGTTCGGGTCGACCTCCATGCTCCAGCGCAAGCTGCGTGTCGGCTTCGCCAAAGCCGGGCGGCTGATGGATCTCATGGAGACCCGGGGCGTGGTCGGCCCGAGCGAAGGTTCCAAGGCGCGTGACGTGCTGGTCAAACCCGATGAGCTGGAAGGGTTGCTCTGGTCGATCCGCGGCGGTGGCGCGCCGTCCGAGCCGCAGGAGTGATCCGGCGCACGATGGTTCCCTCGGCGAGATTCGAACTCGCATCTACCGGAATCTAGATCCGGCGCCTCTGCCTGTTGGGCCACGAGGGATCGGCGGTCGGGCGCGGATCACCCCGCCCTACCAACCGAGCTACGTCCGGGTGCACGAAAAAGGGCCAACCCTCGGCGATTTGCCGCCGGGTGGCCCCTGTCCGCACGGGTCGTTGTGAAAGACACGTTCAGGGGCCGCTCCGCACGATCATCCGCCAACCCGGGACGGGCGAGGCGGATAGCGCAGTACGGGCGCGCGGACGCCGGGCAGCGCTCGGTGACACCTGTCGCCGAACCGCCTCGATCATCGTCGTCGCCTTTCCTGTGATCTTCGTCGCTATCGAAAGGTAACATCCGTTCTGCTCTTGTGAACCGCTTTCGGCGGCGCCCCGCGCGCCGTTCAGTTCGTGGGGCCTACCGGGAAGCGGCTCACCGCGTACCGGATTGTCCAGCGTGCGCACGGGCTCGCCCGTTTCGGTTCGCCTGCTTCAGGGGTGCAGTTCGGCATCGAGGGCTCGACGAGCTGTGCCATGACCAGCCGCGGTAGCCGATGTGGAATCATGTTCCGCAACCACCCCGTTAACTAGATGTAACGGACAAATCGGGCATTATGGACGTCATGACTTTCCCTGCCGATCGGCGCGCCGCATGCACGTAACCGCACTCGAATGGGTGATCACCATCGCGGTGATCCTCGGACTGTTCGTCTTCGACTTCTTCGCACACGTCCGCACTCCGCACGAGCCGACGTTCCGGGAATCCGGGTTCTGGTCCGCGGTCTACATCGGACTGGCGCTGGCCTTCGGCGGCGTAGTCGCCTGGCAGTGGGGCTCGACCTACGCGGGGGAGTACTACGCCGGCTTCGTCACCGAGAAGGCGCTCTCGGTGGACAACCTGTTCGTGTTCCTGATCATCATGTCCAGTTTCGCGGTGCCGCGCATCTACCAGCAGAAGGCACTGCTGATCGGCATCGTGATCGCGTTGGTGATGCGCGGTATCTTCATCGGCGTCGGTGCGGCCGCGATCAGCGCCTTCAGCTGGGTCTTCTATCTTTTCGGGTTCTTCCTCGTCTACACCGCGGTCAAGCTGATGCGGGAGACCGGCCACGAAGTCGAGGCCGAGGAGAAGCGCGACAGCCGAATCGTCGCGCTGACCAAGCGGATCCTGCCGACCACCGACGAATACGACGGCGACAAGCTGGTGACCAGGATCGACGGACGTCGCGCGGGTACGCCGCTGCTGCTGGCGCTGCTGGCCATCGGATTCGCCGACCTGCTGTTCGCGCTGGACTCCATCCCGGCCATCTACGGCCTGACCGAGCAGCCCTACCTCGTGTTCACCGCGAACGCTTTCGCGCTCATGGGGTTGCGGCAGCTGTACTTCCTGATCGGCGGGCTGCTCGACCGGCTGGTTTACCTGTCCTACGGCTTGGCGGCCATCCTCGCGTTCATCGGTGCGAAGCTGGTGCTGCACGCACTGCACGAGAACACGTTGCCGTTCATCAACGGTGGCGAGCACGTCACGGTACCGGAGATCTCTACGCCGGTCTCGCTGGGCGTCATCCTCGCCATCCTGATCATCGCCACGGTCGCGAGCCTGCTCCGGACGCGCGCCCGCGTCGGCCGCTAGCGGATCAGGACGTGAAGGGTCCGGACGTCGGTGCCCATTCCACCGCGCGAACGTCGTCGATCAGGCTCTCTCGAGCGAACGGATCCTGCGTGAGCAGGTCTTTCAACGCCGCCGCGTCCTCCGCCCGGAAGATCAGCAGCGCGCCGGACCCGTTGGGGTACGGCCCGCTGCTGAGCACGATGCCGGACTCCCGCAGACCCGCCAGCCAGGCGCGGTGCTCGGGACGGTAGGTGTCGCGACCGGCGGCGGCCTGTTCGGAATAGGCGTAGTCGACGGCAAAGATCGGCATGGGTAGCGCTTTCTGTGGGACGGGCTCAGAGGGTTAGCAGCATGCGAGTATTGCCGAGGGTGTTCGGCTTTACATAGCTGAGATCGAGGAACTCCGCGACGCCGGTGTCGTACGAGCGGCACATCTCCGCGTACACCTCGGCGGTGACCGGCGTGCCGTCGATCTCGACGAAACCGTGCCTGCCGAAGAACTCCACCTCGAAGGTCAGCACGAACAGCCGCTGCAGCTCGAGTTCGCGTGCCACCGCGATCAGCCGCCGCACGATGAGCTTGCCCACACCGCTGCCTTTCACCTCCGGGTGCACCGCGACTGTGCGCACCTCACCGAGGTCGGCCCACAGCACGTGCAGCGCACCGCAGCCGACGACGCGGCCGTCCAGTTCGGCGACCCAGAACTCCTGCACCGCTTCGTAGAGCGTGACCAGGTTCTTCTCCAGCAGGATACGGCCGGCGTACGCGTCGACCAGGCGCTTGATCTCGGGCACATCGGAGGTTCGGGCGCGTCGGACGACCGGGACGGAGGTCTGCGCGGCCGAAGCCGCGCCCGGGTGCGCGTCGCTTGTCGAACCACCTAGTGGTCCCCGAGAGGTCATGGGGTGCACAGTAGTCGGCCCGGCTACCGATACTCTGAATGTGTGCCGCAGATCCAGCCGTCCCGCTCGCCGCGTCGCGCCGGGTTGCGCGACGGGATGACGAGGCGGCCATGACGCGGCAGGCCGCGGGCGAGGCGGCGATATGAGCGTGCAACCCGAGGAGACGGATCGCCCCTGGGGGGCGCCCGATCCGGTCCGGCCCGGTTTCGCCGGCACCCAGGCCGAGGCGGTAGCACCGCTGCTCAACATCGCGAATGTGCTCACCATGCTGCGCATCGCGATCGTGCCGCTGTTCGTCGTGGCCCTGTTCGTCGGCGGCGGGCACCAGACCGGCTGGCGGATCGCCGCCGCCGCACTGTTCGGGCTGGCCGCGATCACCGACCGGTTCGATGGGCAACTGGCGCGCAAATACGGTTTGGTCACGGATTTCGGTAAGCTCGCCGACCCTATCGCCGACAAGGCGCTCATCGGGTCCGCGGTGATCGGCCTGTCCCTGCTCGGTGACCTGGCCTGGTGGATCACGATCGTCATCTGCGGTCGGGAGTTGGGTGTGACGCTGCTGCGGCTGGTGGTGGTGCGGCGCGGGGTGATTCCGGCCGGACGCGGCGGCAAGCTCAAGACCCTGGTGCAGTCGCTGGCGATCGCTCTGCTGCTGTTGCCGCTGTCGGGCTGGTTCGCCGCATTCGGGATGGTTCTGATGTACCTGGCCGTCGCGCTGACCGTGCTCACCGGGCTGGATTACGTCGGCCAGGCGGCCAGGGTGTGGTTCGCGGGCGGACCGGGCCGAACGCGTAAGCCATGACCGATCCGCTCGTCGCCCTGGTGCCCGCTGCCGATCTGGTGAGTGCGCTGGTGACAGCGCGGCAAACTGTCGCGACCGCCGAATCGCTGACCGCCGGACTTCTTGCCGCCACCATCGCCGGGGTTCCCGGTGCCAGCGCCGTACTGCGCGGCGGGTTGGTGGTGTACGCCACGGATCTCAAACAGAGTCTCGGCGGTGTCGACGCGGACCTGCTCGCGACCGAAGGTCCGGTGGCAGCCGCAACCGCCGAACAACTGGCGGTGGGGGCACGCACGAGATGCGGTGCGGACTGGGGTGTGGGCCTGACCGGGGTCGCGGGTCCCGATTCGCAGGACGATCACCCGGTAGGCACGGTGTTCCTCGCCATCGCGGGCCCGGCGCATACCGAAGTCGTGCGGTTGAAACTCCCCGGCGACCGGTGGACGATCAGAATCGGCGCAACGCGCACGGCGGTATCCGAATTGCTGCGTTGCGTGCAGGAAACGGGTTCGGCCGGCTGGGCCGGGCGCAACCGTTAGCCCGGCGGGAACCATCCGGCCGTGCTCAGACGTTGTGCGAGAAAGAACGGCATGCGTGGGGTCGCGAACGCGTCGGCCCGGCGACCGGGAGCGAAGGAGAACGAGATGACGCTGCTGCGAGAGGCGATCGGTGACAGTTTGCGGCGTGCTCGTCTCGCCCAGAATCGGACCCTGCGCGAGGTGTCCTCATCGGCGCGGGTGAGCCTGGGCTACCTCTCCGAGGTCGAGCGCGGCCGCAAGGAGGCGTCGAGTGAACTGCTCGCCGCCATCTGCGAGGCGCTGGACGTGCCGTTGTCGCGGGTGCTGTGGGATGTGAGCACGATCATGGCGGGCGTCGACGGCCTGCCGGTCGGCGCGCCCGCGGATGGCGCCGCCGAGCCAGCCGCGGCCGAGCCGGAGCGGACCGACGCCGAGCCCGCGGCGACCGCCGAGCCCGCACCGGCCTCCGCCGCCATGTCGGCGGCCGGAGCGTGCCCGCTGCCGCTCGCCGAAGACACCAGGATCGTTATTCCCGCACCGAGATCGGACACGCTGGTCCTGGTGAAGGGTATGTGACCCGGAATGAGCTGCAGCCGTTGCGGCAACGCTGCGGGCCGAGGTGAAAAGCGGATAGATTCTCTATGAGGCGTCGTTCGGGCCGGGCACGCCCGGCCCGGGTGCCACATGGTGGAGGATAGGCACATACCGGGTGCGTGACGGTCGCGCACTGGAGTCGCGCTGCGGTGCGGCATGTCAGATGGAGGCGGGATCAATCGATGGCTAATCCGTTCGTCAAGGCCTGGAAATACCTGATGGCCCTCTTCGACGCCAAAATCGAGGAGCACGCGGATCCGAAGGTCCAGATTCAGCAGGCTATCGAGGAAGCCCAGCGGCAGCACCAGGCCCTTTCCCAGCAGGCCGCGTCGGTCATCGGCAATCAGCGTCAGCTGGAGATGAAGCTGAACCGGCAGTTGGACGAGGTCGAGAAGCTCAACGCCAACGCGCGCCAGGCCGTGTTGCTGGCCGATCAGGCCACCGCGGCGGGCGACACCGGGAAGGCGATCCAGTACACGAACGCCGCCGAAGCGTTCGCCGCGCAGCTGGTTACCGCCGAACAGTCCGTCGAGGACCTGAAGGTCCTGCACGATCAGTCGTTGCAGGCCGCGGCTCAGGCCAAGAAGGCCGTGGAGCAGAACGCGATGCTGCTGCAGCAGAAAGTCGCCGAGCGCACCAAGCTGCTCAGCCAACTGGAGCAGGCCAAGATGCAGGAGCAGGTCTCCGCGTCGCTGCAGCAGATGGATTCGACGCTGTCGGCTCCGGGCAGCACGCCGAGCCTGGACGCGGTGCGCGAGAAGATCGAGCGCCGTTACGCCAACGCGCTCGGCGCCGCCGAACTCGCGCAGAACTCGGTGCAGGGCCGCATGCTCGAGGTACAGCAGGCCAGCGTTCAGATGGCTGGGCACAGCAAGCTCGAACAGATCCGTGCCTCCATGCGCGGCGAGCAGCTGCCCGCCGGGGGCGCCCAGACCGCGATCACCCCCGCGCAGCCGCAGATGGACAAGGGGCAAGCCGCCCAGCAGTAGCCAGCGGACGGACATTCCGCGAGGAGTGTCGGTGGGGGCTGCTTCACTGAAGGACATGGCATGGGTACCCGACCAGCCGGCCGTCGGCCAGGTCGCACCCGAGCCGGTCCGATGCGCACAACCGTTGGGAGAGTTGGCATGAGCGGTCAGGCCTGGAGGCGGGAGCGAAGCGTGTCCACGCAGGGCCCCGTTCATGCCGGGATGGATACGGCATGAGCGGTCAGGCCTGGAGGCGGGAGCGGAGCGTGTCCACGCAGGGCCCCGCGCGTGCCGGGATGGATACGGCATGAGCGGCAGTGCGTTTCGGGAGCGGCGGATCGAAGCGCGGCGTCCGCGTGGGTCGGCGATGATCCGGGCCCAGGCCGCACTCGCGCCGCAGCCGGGCAGTCTGCCGGATAGCATTCGCGAAGTCGGGGAGAATGCCTTGGTCGCGGTGCGACGCTGGGCCGATCCGCGGGAGCGGGAGTTGCGCCGCCGCCGCAGAGCCCGCCGCCGTAGCCTTCAGCTCGGCACCGTCTCCGGCCTCACCACAGCGGGAGCCGTTGGGCTCGTGGTTATTTCGGCACCAGTCTGGGCCGTGGTGGTGCTCGGCGGCGGTGCGGTCGCCCTGGTGACCGGGGCGGCACTGAGCACTCGCCGCTATCTGCGGCTGCGGGCCGCGCCGCTACCGCAGGCGGCGTTCATTCCGCGTAAGCAGCCGCCGCTGTGGTCGAATGCCCGGCAGTCGATCATGCGACTGGGTCGGGCGGAGAAGGCATTACACGGGCTCGGCACGCAGATCGCCCGCTCGAAGCGGCTGCCCCGAGAGGAGTTGGCCGACCTGTTGGAGACAGCCGAATCGGGGGCTTCGGCGTTGCACGCGCTCGCCGCCGACATCACGGCGATGGAGCAGGGGCTCGCCGCGATGGGGCACGCGAATTCGCCTGCGGCCGTGGCGCTCACCGAGCACCTGCGACTGACGCTGGGCAGGCTCGATGCCGGGATAGCGGAATACGAACAGATCGTCGCCGCCGCGGGCCGGATTCTGGCGATCCCGGACAACACCGTGGTGCGGCACAACTTCGATACCATCGTCGCGGATCTCCGGCATGCCTCCGACCGGATGGATGGATGGGCGCAGGCGCTCACCGAGATCGCCGACCGATCGGCGCCCACGTCGCCGCAACCACCGACCTGATCGAATCGGTTCAGTGCGTCCGGTCCCGACCGCGCAACTCGTCCGCCCTGGTGCGGAGCGGTATCCATTGCGCACCGGAACTCGGAGATCATCCGGGTACTGAATCGGGTACCCGGCTGATCGTGGGCGGCCGATGCCGCCGGTCGCGGTAATTGCGCACGCCGACCAGTATGGGTAGCACAAAAATTGCTGAACGAGCGATTTTGTCCATCGGCATGGGATTTCCGGTTGAATTCGGTTTGATTGGCGGGATGCCGGGTAGTTGCCACCCTGTAGCTGATCGACCCGACCCGGGCCGGGCCGGGACCGTGCACTAACTGGGCAGGAGCACGTCATGCTCGATGTTTCGCACTGGCAATCGCTGCTCGACGAGGATACCCAACGGCTGGCCATCAGCCGCTATCCGGCGTATGCGTTCGCCGACGACGCGGTGCACCAGGCGCGCAGGTCACAGCGCGTCGCTGCCGGTCTCGGCGTTATCGAACGATCCACAAGCGACTGAACCCTTTCTCGGTACGCGCGGTGTACGGCCGCGTTCTGTCGGGCTGCGCATCGCACCGAACGAACTGCGGAGGAACCCATGACCGAAATGCTGGAAACGCTCATCGGCAGCTCTGTGTACGACCCCGGCGGCGCCAAGATCGGCAAGGTCAAACGGGTCTATGTGGACAACGAGTCCGGTTCGCCCACCTGGGTCGCGGTGTCCACCGGGCTGTTCAGCCCCGATGCCTTGGTCCCGTTGGCCGGAGCCGAGCATCGCGCCGACTCGGCCGTCTTGCAGGTGCAGGTCGAGAAGGAGGCCGTGAAGGCGGCGCCCCAACTGGACCGCGACGGGCAGATCAGTCCGCAGGCCGAGCAGGAACTGTTCGACCACTATCAGATCGACCCGGACGGCGCCGCCTGGGACGTCTACGGCAGGCAGCCGCTTGCGAACCGGCAGCGTGCCGAGAACCGGGGATTGCGCCAGGAAGAACGCTGCGGTAGCGGTGCGGAGCCGGAGGATGTCGGCATGGAACGGATGCGCACGTACCTGGACAGCGAAGAGGAGACATTGCACATGCCGGTCACCGCCGATCCGATGCGGATCGAACGCGAGCCGGCCGCCGACCCGTATGCCGTCGACTCGGCCGATCTCGGTATGCAGGCCGATCTCGGCATGCAGGAGCCTCCGTACGGCGATCGGCTCACCGACGGGATGGAGGACCCGGAGCGTCCCACGCGCTGACTGCGGCGCCCGGATCGGTCGCGCCGAGTGTCGACCCGGCGAGTCGAAGTCCGATGGACCGCCTGTTGACATCCACGACGGTGTACGCGTCCGACGACGCGTGCACCGTCGTCGTCTGTGGTGTGATCCCCTGGCGCGCAGCGCGACATCCAGAGTCGTGGCGTCTGATTCGCATGCGGCCTTCCCCCGACGCGGACGCGGCACCCAGAGTGTGCGGCGCTGAGCGCGAGACCCGGTCGACTCCCGAAGCGACCGCCTCCGGTCTCGGGGTGAACCCTGATTTACACCCCGATATCCCTTCTCACCTGCTGATTTCCGCCGTTCCAGGTGTCATGCTCGAAGCGGAATCGACTTCTGGGAGGCAGCAAATGTTGTGGAAAATCATCGGCATCGTCGCGGTGGCCTGGATCGCGCTGGCCATCATCGGCGCGCTGATCAAAGGACTGTTCCCGATCCTCGTGATCAGCGCGATCGTGTTCGGCCTGTACCTGCTGTACAAGGCGGTGTCGGGCTCGGACGATTCGACGGTGAGCAAGCTGTAACGGATACCGGGCCGGCAATGCTTGAATGATCTCTCGTGGATCAGGTTCCGGAGGACTGGCAGCGCGGCTTGGTGATCGTCGCGCACCCTGACGATATCGAATACGGCGCGGCCGCTGCGGTCGCGCGGTGGACCCGGCAGGGCAAGGACATTCGCTACCTGCTGGTCACCAGCGGAGAATCAGGTATCGCCGGTGTGCCGCCGGCCTCCGCCGGGCCCCTCCGGGAGGTCGAGCAGATCGCGGCGGCCGAGGTGGTGGGCGTGCGCGAGGTGGAGTTCCTGCGCTACCCGGACGGGCGAGTCCAGCAGAGCCTGGAATTGCGCCGCGACCTCGCCGCCGCGATTCGCAGGCAGCAGCCGGAGATGGTGGTGCTGTTCAATTTCGGCGATATCTGGGCGCCGGGCTACGCCAACAGTGCCGATCATCGCGCCGTCGGCCGGGCTGCCCTGGACGCCGTCGCCGATGCGGGCAACGAGTGGATCTTTCCGGAAATCGCCGGGTGGAAGCCGTGGTCGGCGCGTTGGGCGGCGGTCGTGGGACCGGTCGCAACGCACGCCGTCGACGTCACGGAGAATCTTGTCGAGGCGGCGGCATCGCTCGCCGAACATCGCCGCTACCTCGAGGCGCTGAGCCCCGAGCCCGTCGCCGACCAGGTGCGCGCCGTCGTGGATCGGGCGACCGGTCCTATCGAGGGGTTCCCCGCCGAGCACGCGGTCGGATTCGAGCTGTTCTACTTCGGCAGTTGATCCGTATTCGAAGCTGGTCGCCCCGCGCAACGGCGGTGGTTGTGGCGGGGCTCGCCGCCGGTCTCCGGCATCGGACGCGCTCCGAGGCGGGTGCCCGATGCCCCGATGGTCGTGTGGCAGGCTGAGCGGATGCGAGTAGCTGTCGTCGCAGGTCCCGATCCCGGGCATGCGTTTCCCGCTATCGCGTTGTGCTTGCGGTTTCTGGCCGCCGGTGACGAGCCGGTGCTGTTCACCGGCCCGCGCTGGTTCGACTCTGCGTTGGCTGCCGGAATCGGCGTGCGTCGGCTCAAAGGTCTGGCCCCGCGGCCGGTGGACGATGACGCCGACGCGGGCCGGCGCATTCACGAGCGGGCCGCGCATGTCTCCACCGAGATCCTGCCCGAGTTGAGCGCCATGCTGCCCGAGCTGGTCGTCTCCGATGTGCTGACCGCAGGTGGCGGGATGGCCGCGGAACGACTCGGCGTGCCGTGGGTGGAACTGTCGCCCCATCCGCTGTATCTGCCGTCGAAGGCGTTGCCGCCCATCGGGAGTGGCCTTGCTCCCGGCGCGGGCCTGCATGGGCGGATGCGGGACGGGCTGTTGCGCGGTATGACCTCACGCGCACTTCGCCACGGCCGTCGTCAGCGGGAGCGGGCACGCGAGAGCGTCGGTCTGTCGTCCGCCGACCCGGGGCCGGCCGCCCGGCTGATCGCCACCTTGCCCGCGCTCGAGGTGCCGCGACCGGACTGGCCGCAAGCGGCTCATGTCATCGGTCCACTGCTGTGGGAGCCGACCGATGCGATCCTGGATCTTCCAGCTGGCGATGGGCCGCTGGTGATGGTCGCTCCGTCCACCGCGCACACCGGGGTCGCGGGCATGGCCGAAACCGTCCTCGAGGCATTGGACGGCACCGGGGTTCGCGTGGCGATCTCGACGCTGGATACGCCACCGGCCGATCTTCCCCCGTGGGCTACGGCGGGGCTGGGTCGCCAAGACGAACTCCTGACCCACGCGTCGGTCGTGGTGGGTGGTGGCGGTCACGGCCTGCTCACCAAGTCCTTGTCCGCCGGCGTTCCGATCGTCACCGTTCCCGGTGGCGGCGATCAATGGGAGCTGGCCAACCGCGCTGCCCGCCAAGGTAGTTCGATTGTCGTACGCCCGTTGTCGCCCGGAGCTCTGCGTGCCGCTGTCGCGGAAATCCTCGCCGACCCCGGCTACACCAAGGCCGCGGAAGCGGCCAGCGTGCACGCCCCGCTCCCGGACCCTGTAGCCCTCTGCCACCGGATTGCGCAACCTGCCCATCCCTGACCGGTGCCGGCCGGGCGCGCCGCTGTCCTGGTGGTCTGTGCGGTGCGAGTAAGTTCGGTACGGTGCGGTTGACCGAGTTTCAGGAACTGTTGCACGACGAGTTCGGTGTGGCCCGGGGCGACGCCTTGCTGACCGACCATGTGGTACCCGCCCTGGGGGGACGCACCGGAGCCGACGCCATCGAGGCCGGCGTCGATCCTCGGGAGGTGTGGCGCGCGCTGTGCGCGGAGTTCGACGTGCCCAAGGCACGCTGGTGAACGCGCCCGGCCGGGTCGGGTGGGACGAGCCGCTCTACCGGTTCGATGAGCGGCACCGGATGATCCCGCACGACCCGCAGCGTCTCGCCGCCAGGGTGGCGCAGGCCCGCCCCGTCGATTTCGCGGGATTCCGGCAGACCGGAATCGAGCTGATGCTGCTCGGCCGCTATGACGAGGCGCTCGATCATCTCGATCGCGCGCTGGAATTGGTGGACACCGAGCGACGCAGGATCACCGTGTGGATCAACCTCGGCGATGTCTACCGCTACAGCGGCGACGCGGGCACGGCGGAGACGCTGTACCGCCGCGCCGTCGAGCACGCGCGTGTGGCCGCGCCGGACGTACTCTCGTTCGCCCTCCAGCATTTGGGCAAGGCGCTCGCCGAACGGAATCAGCTGACGCAGGCGCATGAGCTCTTGACGGATGCGATGCGGCTGCGTCTCACCGAAGGCGAACCCGAGGAGATCGAATCCACCCGCGCCGCCCTGGATACCCTGGGCGAGCTGCCGATTCCATTGCCGCCCAGGGTCGCCGCGCTGCTCGGCGAGCTGCCGACCTGGTCGGATGAGCACGAAGGCAGCAGCGGCGACGTCGTGTTCGTGCACGGCGGCTATTGGCTCAAACGCGGACCGAAGGCGGTCGCCGAGTACGAACGCCTGACCTGGTTGCGCGGCCATGGGATTCGGGTGCCGGAGGTGGCGGCGTTCGACGCCGACGTATTGCTGCTCGCCGACGCAAGCGCGCGGAGCCTGGCCGCTCGAGCGGACTCCGACGGCCGGTATCCGACCTCGATCGGCACCGTGCTCGGCTCGGTTCTGCGGCGGCTGCACAGCATTCCGATCGATGAGTGCCCGTTCGATGGACGGCTCGATGTGGTCTTGGCGCGGGCGCGCCGCCACGTGATCGAAGACCTCGTTGATCCGGACGACTTCGACGACGACCACCGCGGGTCGGTTCCGGCGGAGATCTTCGCGCGGCTGCTGGCGCAGCGCCCGGGCCAGGAGGATCTGGTGGTTGCGCACGGTGATTTCACCCCCTCGAACGTGCTGGAGGGCGAGATCCTGCTCGATCTGGGTGCGCTCGGCGTCGCCGATCGATACCGCGATCTGGCGCCGGCCGCGCGCGATCTGCGCGCGGGCTTCGGCGCGGCGGAGGTAGCCGCCTTCTTCGCGGCCTACGGCCTGGCCGAGCCGGACGAGAGCCGCCTGCGGTACTACCGTCTGCTCGACGAATTGTTCTGAGCCTCGCGCGCTTCAAACCTTCCGCGCGTAGTGCCGGGCCGCTTTGGTGCGGTTGCCGCAGGTGGCCATCGAGTGCCAGCGGCGGGTTCCGTTCTTCGAGGTGTCGTAGAAGAACAGCACGCATTCCGGGTGCGCGCACTGACGGATTCGGTCGGGCGCGGCACGCAGCAGTTCCAGCAGATTGTCTGCGGCCAGCCAGGCGGGCAGCCAGGGTTTCTCGGGGACGTCGACCAGATCGGTGGGCCTGGATTCGGTGAGTACGCGCCGGATCCGGCCGTGTGCGAGCACCTCGTTGATCCCGGCGTGCGAGGCGTGCACGACCACGTCGTAGACGGCTGTGCGGGCGGCCAGCACCGCGGCCAGCGTGGCCTCGTCGGCGCTCGCTCGATCGGCGAGGCCCGCCGATGCCAGCCAGATGCGCAGTCCGGCTACGCCGGTGAGCAGATCCCGCGGTCCGTTCTGGATCCACCGCGTGTTCAGCAGATCGAGTGCCAAAGGTTCACCGAGGTGGGGGCGTGGATCGGGCATGCCCGAGGGTATCGAGTCCGCGTCGGTGGGCACGGTGACCACCTCCCTCTAACTAGTCATATCTATTTCAGCGGTTGACACGATTGCTGTCACCTCATTATCTTCTAACCAGTCAACAGATAAAGAAGGTTAAATCTTCGGAGCGGCGTGGGGGAGCGCTGCGCTGGGGAGTCGCTGAACTCTCGCCCGTCAATCCATGAAGTCTGTCTACGAGAAAGGGAGTAGTCCCATGCGACCTCCGCTACCACCGTTCGACGCGGCATCGGCCAAGCTCAAAGTGCAGGCAGCCGAAGACGCCTGGAATACCCGCGATCCCGAGCGCGTCGCCGCCGCGTACACCGAGGATTCGGTGTGGCGCAACCGCGACGAGTTCTTCACCGGGCGCAGCGCGATCGTCGAGTTCTTGACCAGGAAGTGGTCCATCGAGAACGGATACGCACTGCGCAAAGATCTGTGGGCATTCGAAGGAAACCGCATCGCCGTGCGCTTCCAGTACGAATGGCACGACGATGCGGGCCAGTGGTGGCGCAGCTACGGCAATGAGCTGTGGGAGTTCGCGCCGGACGGCCTGATGTCCCGGCGGGAAGCCAGCATCAACGATGTCCGGATCGAGGAGGCCGACCGGCGCATCCTCGGGCCGCGCGATCCGGGCGACGAGTCGGTGCTGCCTCAGCAGTAGGGGACGCAGGACGCCACCGCCGCGTCGTGTGCTGCGGCGGTGGCGCACCACCTTCGGTCGCGTCGGCAGACGGCGATCAGACGGCGACGACGTGTTGCTCGGTTGCGGCCGGCTCGACCTCGGCCCGCGGGCGGTGGAGCAGCCCGAACGCGCCCGCTACGAACCCGGTCACGGCCATCGGAAGCATCGCCGGAACCGCGTGCGGCACCGACATGTGCAGGTGCTGCTGCAACCACAGCCGTGCGGGGTGTCGCAGGGCGCGTCGCTTGACTCGAACACCTGTTCGTCTAATCTGGTCCACGGAACTTGTCGGTGCCGCGCTCTACTGTAGGCGCCAACCACAGAACGAGAGATACCCGTCGAAAAGGGGAATCAGCACATGGCACCACAGGCGTACGACCGCGACAAGGCGCTCGAGCTCGCGCTGGCCCAGGTGGAGAAGAGCTTCGGCAAGGGTGCCGTCATGCGCCTCGGCGAGGAGGCTCGCCAGCCCGTCTCGGTGATCCCGACGGGTTCGATCGCGCTCGACGTGGCGCTGGGCATCGGCGGTCTGCCGCGTGGTCGCATCGTCGAGATCTACGGTCCGGAATCCTCGGGTAAGACCACCGTCGCGCTGCACGCGGTAGCCAATGCGCAGGCCGCCGGCGGTGTGGCGGCGTTCATCGACGCCGAGCACGCGCTCGACCCCGACTATGCCCGCAAGCTCGGCGTCGATACCGACGCCCTGCTGGTTTCCCAGCCCGACACCGGTGAGCAGGCGCTGGAGATCGCCGACATGCTGGTGCGTTCCGGCGCCATCGACATCATCGTCATCGACTCGGTGGCCGCGCTGGTGCCGCGCGCCGAGATCGAAGGCGAGATGGGTGACAGCCACGTCGGTCTGCAGGCTCGCCTGATGAGCCAGGCGCTGCGGAAGATGACCGGCGCGCTGAACACCTCCGGCACGACCGCGATCTTCATCAATCAGCTGCGCGAGAAGATCGGCGTGATGTTCGGATGCTTCAACTATCACACTCGGGTTCAGCTGGCCGACGGCACCACCGAGAAGATCGGCAAGATCGTCAACCAGAAGATGGATGTCGAGGTGCTCTCTTACGACCCTGACGCGAATATGATCGTGCCTCGCCGCGTTGTGAACTGGTTCGACAACGGTCCAGCCGATTACTTCCTGCAGTTCACTGTCGAGAAGTCGAGCGGCAACGGCCGCTCACAGTTTGCCGCTACCGCCAATCACCTCATCCGCACTCCAGGTGGTTGGACCGAGGCGGGAGAAATCATCGCGGGTGACCGTGTGCTCTCTACTGAGACATTCCGCCTGAGCGATCAGCAGTTGCAGGTTGTTCTCGGTTCGCTGATGGGAGATGGCAACCTGTCGCCGAACCGCTTCGACCGCAATGGGGTTCGCTTTCGGATCGGGCATGGCGCCAAGCAGCACGAGTACCTGGATTGGAAAGTCTCGCTGCTGGGCAATATCGAGCATTCGGTGCGCGTGAACGACAAGGGCGCCAAGTTCGTCGACTTCACCCCGTTGCCCGAACTCGGCGAATTGCAGCGCGCGGTATACCTGGGTGACGGCAAGAAGTTCCTCTCCGAGGAGTTTCTCAAAACCCTTACCCCACTCGCCTTGGCGATCTGGTACATGGATGATGGCTCCTTCGCGCTGCGGTCCAAGGGAGTGCAAGAGCGGACAGCGGGCGGCAGCGGTCGCATCGAGATCTGCGTCGAGGCGATGAGCGAGGGTTCGCGCGTTCGGGTGCGTGATTATCTGCGCGACACCTATCAACTCGACGTGCGGTTGCGTTCTGCTGGAACTGCGGGCAAAGCGGTGCTGGTGTTTTCGACGAAGGCCACCGCCGAATTCCAGGAACTGGTTGCGCCCTACGTGACGCCGTCGATGGAATACAAGCTGCTGCCACGATTCCGGGGCATGGGGAATGTCGTGCCCGAATTCACGGAACCGGTTCAGAAGCTGGTGCCGGCGCGGGTGCTGGATGTGCACGCGAAGCTGGAAACCCGGTCGATGCATCGGTTCGACATCGAAGTCGAGGGCAATCACAACTACTTCGTCGACGGTGTGATGGTGCACAATTCGCCGGAGACCACCACCGGTGGTAAAGCATTGAAGTTCTACGCATCGGTGCGCCTGGACGTGCGTCGTATCGAGACGCTCAAGGACGGCAGCGACGCGGTGGGCAACCGCACCCGCGTGAAGGTGGTGAAGAACAAGGTCTCGCCGCCGTTCAAGCAGGCCGAGTTCGACATCCTCTACGGGCACGGCATCTCCAAGGAAGGCTCGCTCATCGACATGGGCGTCGAACAGGGCTTCATCCGCAAGTCCGGCTCCTGGTACACCTACGAAGGCGATCAGCTCGGCCAGGGCAAGGAGAACTCCCGCAAGTTCCTGCTGGAGAATGTCGACATCCGCGACGAGATCGAGAAGAAGATCAAAGAGAAACTCGGCATCGGCGCCGACGTGACGGCCGACGATGCCGCCGAGGTGCCCGCCGATTTCTGAGCCGATGCGCGACCGACGCTCGCCCGGACCGGGACCGAACGAGCCTGGGCAGCCGCGGTCGGACGCGATGCAGGATATGCGGCGTCGGCTGGAGGAACTTTTGTCCGCCTCCGGCCGGTCCGCCTACGTTGTGCCCGGCGAGCAAGAACCCGAGCCGGTCCGGAGAGCCGACGATGGTTCGGTTTCGCCGGACACCATGGGAACTCGGTCGAACGCGTCCGATCCGCAGCGGGCGCGTTCGACCGGGTCCCGTCGCGGTCGCCGGGCCGGGAGAGGACGCACGGATCATCCGGGGCCGGCCGACTCCGTACGATCCGAAGATCCCCCGTCCGATCCGGTGGCGGCCGGATCCGGCGGCGGGACGGTCGAGCAGGCGAAAGAGGTGTGTCTGCGCCTGCTTGCTGTCCGTGCTCGTAGCCGAGCCGAGCTGGCCGGGCGCCTGGCCGCCAAGGGATACTCGCCCGAGGTCAGCGAACGGGCGCTCGATCGCTTGACCGACGTGGGCCTCGTCGACGATGCCGCCTTCGCTGAGCAGTGGGTGCACTCCCGCCACACCTTCTCCGGCAAGGGCAAGCAGGCGCTGGCTCAGGAACTCCGGCGCAAAGGCGTCGCGCAGTCGGACGCCGCATCTGCCCTCGCGGGGATCACCACCGACGACGAGGAATCCCGCGCCGCCGAGTTGGTTCGCCGCAAGATGCGCTCGCTGCCGCGAGACCTGGACCGCGACAAGGCAATTCGCCGCCTCGTCGGCATGCTCGCCCGCCGCGGCTACGGCCAGTCCACGGCCTACCGCGTGGTCAAGGCGGCGCTGGCCGACCAGGACGTCGAGAGCGATCTCCTCGACCCCATCGACTGATGCTGGAGCGGCGAGCGGCCCGGCATCATCTCGTACTGCGGCATGGGTGTCCCCATGCCGCAGCGAGCGCCGGGTCGAAGTCGGTGCGCTGGAGCGGATCACCGTATCCAGCGCACGCGACTCCACGGCCCGATCGCCCACCGCGGCAAGCTAGCGCTCGAACTCCCGCTCGCCGATGGTCACGGTTTGGCGCCGATGTCGAGGCCGGGCGCCGCGTCGGTGATGACGGAGTCCGCGGCGACGACGGCGCCGCCGCCCTTGCCGCGCTTGCGCGCCCGCAGCCGCCGCTCCAGTGTGGTCGCCACCAGGGTCAGCGCGCTGTTGAGCGCGATCATGATGACCGCGATGATCATCAGTGCCGGGACGGTGTTCTGCTCGGCCGCGCCCAGCTGCTGGCCCGACCGCACGATTTCGACATAGGTGATCTGATAACCGAGCGCCGAGTCCTTGAGCGCGACCACCATCTGCGAGACCAGCGCGGGCAGCATCGCCGTGATCGCCTGCGGCAACAGCACCAAGCGCATCAGCTGGCCCTTGCGCATGCCCAGCGCGACGGCCGCCTCGGTCTGCCCCTTCGGCAACGACCGGATGCCCGCGCGCACGATCTCCGCGATGACCGAGCCGTTGTAGATGGTCAGCGCGGTGACCACCGCGGCGAGCGCGAGATCATCGGACTTGAACAGGTCGTATTGGGAGTACACCGCGAACAGGAAGATCATCAGGATCAGCACCGGAATCGCGCGCGACACCTCGACGATCGTGCCCGCCACCCAGCGCACCGTCCGATGGTCCGACACCCGCAGCACGCCGAAGACCATGCCGAGGAGCAACGCGAGCACGATCGACAGCAGTGCGGCGACGATCGTGCCCCGCAGGCCGGGCAGCAGGTAGGTCGACCAGACCTCGGCCTCCAGGAACGGCTTCCATTTCTCGGCGGTGAACTGACCCTTGTCGGCGAACCCGCGGTAGAGCACCCAGACCACTGCGGCCACGGCGACCACCACCGAGACCGAGTAGATGTTGTTGCGCAGCCTCGCCTTCGGGCCCGGCGCGTCGAACAGAACCGAAGCACCTACGCTCATCGGGCAACCTCGTAACGCTTGGCGAGCCAGCCGAAGAACAGGCCGGTCGGCAGGGTAAGGATCACGAAGCCGAGCGCGAAGATCGCGCCGACCGCCAGCACCGCGGCCTCGGTCTCGGTCATCTCCGCCATCAGGGTTGCGGCCTCGGCGACGCCGATGGCCGAGGCGATGGTGGAGTTCTTGGTCAGCGCGATCAGCACGCTGCCCAGCGGCGCGATGACCGAGCGATAGGCCTGCGGCAACACGATCAGGCGCAGGTTCTGCAGGAAGCCGAAGCCGAGCGAGCGGCCCGCCTCGGACTGACCCATCGGCACGGTGTTGATACCCGCGCGCAGCGACTCACAGACGAAGGCGGCGGTGTAAATGCTCAAGCCTACGACCGCGAAGCGGAAGTTGTTCTGCGCCAGTGAATCCGGACCCTCACCCGCGAGGCGCCAGCCCATCGTGGTGTACAGGCCCAGCGACATGAACACGATGATCAGCGTGAGCGGGGTGTTGCGGAAGATGGTGACGTAGGCGGTGCCGACCCAGCGCGCGACCGGCACGGGAGATACGCGCAGCGCGGCGACGACAGTGCCCAGGATGAGCGCGCCGATCGCGGACAGCACGGTCAACTGGATGGTCACCCAGAAGGCTTCGAGGATTTCGGTGTCGTACCTCGAGATCAGGTCGAACACGGCGGACGCGTCCCTCCGATCGGGTCTCGATGGTCAGGGGAAGTGACACGGGCGGCCCGGTCGGGGCCGGGCCACCCGTGCTCGGAAGGCAGCGGAACTCAGTAGCGATTCACCGTCGGCGGCTGGGGCGCCTGGTAGCCCGAAGTGCCGACGGTCGAGTCGAACGCCTTCTTCCAGGAGCCGTCGGCGATCATCGCCTCGATCGCGTCGTTGATCTTGTCGCGCAGTTCCTGGTCGCCCTTCTTCAACCCGATGCCGTAGTTCTCCGTGGTGAACGGCTTGCCGACTACCTTGAACGCGCCGGTGCTCTGTGCGGCGTAGCCGGCCAGGATGATGTCGTCGGTGGTCACCGCGTCCCACGAACCCGCGCGCAGGCCTTCCAGGCACAACGAATAGGTGTCGTTGGCCTGCAGTTGGGTGTCGGGGAAGTTCTTGCTGATGTTCTGGGCCGGAGTGGAGCCCTTCACCGAGCAGACCTTCTTGCCCTTCAGATCGTCGGGGCCGTTGATAGCGGTGTTGTCGGCACGCACCAGCAGCGACTGGCCCGCGACGTAGTACGGACCGGCGAAGTCGACCTTCTCCTTGCGCTGGTCATTGATCGAGTAGGTGGCGACGATGTAATCGACCTGGCCGTTCTCGATCAGCGTCTCCCGCTGGCCGGAGGGCGATTCCTTGAAGGTGATGCCCTCGGGCTGCACGCCGAGCTTGCCCGCGACGTACTTGGCCACCTCGACGTCGAAACCGCTGTAGGAGCCATCCTTGTTCCGCAGGCCCAGACCTGGCTGGTCGAACTTGATGCCGATCGTGAGCTTGCCGTCCTTGGCGTGGTCAAGGGCGGATTTGTCGTTGCCGCCGCCACAGCCGGTGGCGGTCGCGGCGGCGAGTGCCAAGGCGATCGCCCCGACACCGAATCGCAGGGCACGGTTGATCCTCATCGAGTTCCTTCTCCCTCTCGTGGGTGTTGCTCGCCGCTGTGTCCAGCAGGTCAGTGGCTCAAGATCTTGCCCAGGAAGTCCTTGGCGCGCTCGGATTTCGGGGCGGTGAAGAAGACGTCCGGCGGCGTGTCCTCCACCACCTGGCCGTCGGCCATGAACAGGACCCGGTTTCCGGCGCGGCGTGCGAACCCCATCTCGTGGGTGACGACCAGCATGGTCATCCCGTCCTTGGCCAGTGACACCATCACCTCGAGCACCTCGTTGACCATCTCCGGGTCCAGCGCCGAGGTCGGCTCGTCGAAGAGCATCACCTTCGGGTTCATCGCCAGGGCGCGGGCGATCGCGACACGCTGCTGCTGCCCGCCGGAGAGCTGAGCCGGGTACTTGTCGGCCTGATCGGCGATGCCCACCCGGTCGAGCAGCTCCATGGCGCGGGTGCGGGCGGTGTCCTTCTTGATCTTGCGGACCTTGATCGGCGCGAGCATGACGTTCTCCACGATCGTCTTGTGCGCGAACAAGTTGAACGACTGGAACACCATGCCGACATCGGCGCGCAGCGCGGCCAGCGCGCGGCCTTCGGCGGGCAGCGGAATACCGTCGATGGCGATGTCGCCGGAGTCGATCGGTTCCAGCCGGTTGATGGTGCGGCACAGCGTCGATTTGCCGGAACCCGACGGGCCCAGCACGATGACGACCTGCCCTTTGGGGACCTCGAGGTTGATGTCCTCGAGTACGTGCAGGTCGCCGAAGTACTTGTCCACACTGCGCATCGAGATCATCGGCGGCGCGCTGGTGGCGGCGCTGACCGCCCCGGCGGGAGCGTCCCCGGTCGTGTCGGGGATAGCGGCGTCATCGGTCATGCAGACGACCTTAAGCAAAAATCGGGGATTTGCCCGGGTTTCGGCGACACGCCGTCTCGCCACGCCGATTCGACACATCGGCGCGATCTGTCCGTCCCCCGCCCGGGTGGCCCGCGGATGCGCCCGGAGCCTGCGCCGATGCCCGCGAAACCCGCCGGCGGCCGACCCGTACCCTGGATGGGTGGATTCGATCGGACAGGCAGTGGTGACTCCCACGACGTTGACTCCCACGACGTTGACTCCCACGACGTCGACTCCCGCGCCCGTCGAGGGCTCAGCACGCAGTTACGAGGTCCGCACCTTCGGTTGCCAGATGAACGTGCACGATTCCGAACGCTTGTCGGGTCTGCTGGAGGACGCGGGATACGTGCAGGCCGCGCCCGGGGCGACGGCTGATCTTGTCGTGTTCAACACCTGCGCGGTGCGTGAGAACGCCGACAACAAGCTCTACGGCACGCTCGGCCACCTGGCGCCGATCAAGGCGAGCCGTCCCGGTATGCAGATCGCCGTCGGCGGCTGTCTGGCGCAGAAGGACCGCGACGTCGTGGTGCGTAAGGCGCCGTGGGTGGACGTGGTGTTCGGCACGCACAACATCGGCTCGTTGCCGGTGCTGCTGGAGCGCGCGCGGCACAACCAGGAAGCCCAGGTGGAGATCCTGGAGTCGCTGGAAGCGTTCCCGTCCACGCTGCCCGCCAAGCGCGAATCAGCCTACGCGGGCTGGGTTTCCATTTCGGTCGGCTGCAACAACACGTGCACCTTCTGCATCGTGCCCGCGCTGCGCGGCAAAGAGGTCGACCGCCGCCCCGGCGATGTGCTCGCCGAGGTACAGGCGTTGGTCGGCCAGGGCGTGCTCGAGGTGACCCTGCTCGGCCAGAACGTGAATTCCTATGGCGCGTCGTTCTCCGACCCGGCCGAGCCGCGCGACCGCGGCGCGTTCGCCAAGCTGCTGCGCGCGTGCGGCACCATCGACGGCTTGGAGCGGGTGCGCTTCACGTCGCCGCACCCGGCCGAGTTCACCGATGACGTGATCGAGGCGATGGCCGCGACCCCGAACATCTGCCCGCAGCTGCACATGCCCCTGCAATCGGGTTCGGATCGGGTGCTCAAGGCCATGCGGCGCTCCTACCGCAAAGCCCGCTATCTCGGGATCATCGACAAGGTGCGGGCCGCGATGCCGCACGCGGCGATCACCACCGACATCATCGTCGGCTTCCCCGGCGAGACCGAGGAGGACTTCCAGGAAACCCTGGACGTGGTCCGGCGGGCGCGCTTCACCAGCGCATACACCTTCCAGTACTCCAAGCGGCCCGGCACGCCCGCCGCCGACATGCCCGATCAGCTGCCCAAAGCCGTCGTGCAGGAGCGCTACGACCGGCTGATCGCGGTGCAGGAGGAGATCTCCCTGGCCGCCAACCGTGAGCTGGTCGGTACCGAGGTGGAGTTGCTCGTCGCCGCGGGGGCGGGCAAGAAGAACGCCGCGACAGCGAGAATGAGCGGACGCGCTCGTGACGGCAGACTGGTGCACTTCCGCCCCGGCGGCACCGCTGAGCCGATCCGCCCCGGCGACCTGGTCACCGTCGATATCACCGGTGCGGCCCCGCATCATTTGATCGCCGACGCCGCGATCAGGACCCACCGGCGCACCCGCGCCGGTGACGCACACGAGCGCGGTGTCATGCCGAAGACCGAGCCCATCGGCGTGGGTCTGGGGCTGCCTCGGGTCGGTGCCCCCGCCCCGGAGCCGGCGGTTGTGGGCTGCTCGACCGGCTGCGGCGCATGACCACCAGGCCGGACGATGGCGACGACGCCGCCCGCGGCGCCGATCGAGCTGAACCCGCGTCCGGCGACAACGAGCGTGCCGCGTCCGCGCAGGCCCCGCAGCAGGCGGGGGAATCAGCAGCCGCCCGAGACGACGAACGAAACGAGGACTCAGTGAGCTCGGTCGAGAGCACCAGCGATTTCGAGGAATTCCGGGACGATCTCGACGCCGTGGAACGCAGGATCGCGGGGGAGATCGATCCGGGTGTGCGGGCCATGGTCGTGGCGGGAGCGGTGTTCCTGCTGCTGCTGTCGCTGGTCCTGCCGCATGCGGGCACGGCACGTGGTTTCGACGTGCTGTTGAACACCGAGGTGGCGCGCGTCGAGCACATCGGGCTGCCCTCGCGGGTCTTCGTCTGGTTCGTCGTGATCTTCGGCATCGGAGCCTCGACGCTGGCGTTGATGACCCGCCGCTGGGCACTGGCCTGGGTCGCCGTCGCCGGCAGCGCTGTCGCCAGCGTGTTCGGCGTCCTCTCGATCTGGCACCGCCAGACTCCCGGGCTGGGCAACTACGTCGCCGCGGGCCCCGGTATCGGCCTGATTCTCGGCGCGATCGTCGCGATCGTGCTCACCTTCCATTGGGTGCGCGTGGTGTGGAGCCGCACCGCCCTGCACCTGGCCGCCGAAGAGCAGCGCCGCAATGCCGCCGCTGCCGCGGAGGAACGCGACCGCCGGCGCCGTACCGGCGACTCCTGACCAGAATTCGCACCGACAGCTGTGGCCCCCACTGATCAGTGGGGGCCACAGCTGTCGGTCATGCCGAGATCCCGCCTAGCGGTTGCTGACGGCGCCTTCGGCGGCGTCGGCCCATTCGCGCCACTGTTTGGCTTGCTCCAGCGCTTTTTCGGCGTCGCGGGCGTTCCCCGCGGCCTGCGCCTTGGCGGCCTGTTCCTCGAATTGCGCCACACGCTCACGGAACTGGGCCGCACGTGCCATCGCCTCCGGGTCGGTGCGCCGCCACTGTGCGTCCGCGGCGTCGCGGACGCGCTTCTCGATACCGCGCAGCCTCCCCTCCAGTTCCTGCATGCGATCGCGCGGTACCTTGCCGATGGCATCCCACTTGTCCTGGAGTTCCCGCAGTTCGCTGCGGGCGGTCTCGAGGTCGGCGGCCGGGTCGATGTGGGCGTAGGCGCTCAGCAGTTCCTCCTTGGCCGTCGCGTTCTGCTCGAACTCGGCGTCGCGCTCGGAGACCGCGGCGTTGCGCGCGGCGAAGAAGACGTCCTGCGCGCTCTTGAAGCGCCGCCACAGCGCCTCGTCGGCCTCGCGGGGCGCGCGGCCGGCGGCCTTCCACTCGGCGAGCAGGTCACGGAAGACGCCCGCGGTGTTCACCCAGTCGGTGGAGCTGGACAGCTCCTCGGCTCGCACGCACAGTTCCTCTTTGTGTGTCTTCGCGGCGGCGCGTTCACGATCCAGTTCGGCGAAGTGCGCGCCGCGGCGGCGGTTGAAGGCTTCGCGGGCCTTGGAGTACCGCTTCCACAGCGCGTCGTCGACCTTGCGGTCCACCCCACGGATGGACTTCCATTCCTCGAGGATCTCGCGCAGCCGATCGCCCGCGGCCTTCCACTGGGTGGACTCGGCGGCGATCTGCTCCGCCTCGGCGGCCAGCGCCTCCTTGCGCTCGGTGTGCTCGTGGCGGGCGCGCTCCTTCTCTTCCTTGGCGTGCGCGGCCGCTTCCTCGGAGTGCTCGGCGATAGCCTGCAGGCGTCGGGCCAGGCCGTCGACATCGCCGATGACGGCGGCGGTCGGCAGCGATTCGGCCAGCGCCTCGGCGGCGGCCTTGGTCTTGCGGGCGTCCGCGCCCGCGGCCAGCCTGGCCTCCAGCAGGGCGACCTCGGTGGCCAGATCGTCGAACCGGCGGCCGAAGTGGGCCAGGCCCTCGGCGGCGTCACCGGCCTGCCAGGAACCGATCTGGTGCTCGCCCTCGGCGGTCTTCACCCACGCGGTGCCATCCTCGTCGACCCGGCCCCACCGGCTGGGGTCGGAGACGGTGGGCACTACGACGGGATGTGGGTGTTGCTGGGCCGGGCCCGGGGCGGGTTTGACCGCGTGCGGCTTGGGCGGTTGAGTCGAGCTACCGGGTTTCGGGGCACCGGAAGTGCGCGGCATCTTGCCGGGGCCAGCTTTCGCGGTTCCGTTGCTGTCGGTCATTTTTCCTCGTCCCTGCCGCGCGTCACGGCTGCCTGGTTACGCCCTAGCTCATCCCATTCAACCCGGTCCGAGCCGCTGTGACCATCGATCCTCGTCTTCCCATGGAGGAAATCCCGGGGATTCCACACGCTGATGACCTGGGTTGTAGCTCCTCGAACACTATCAATCCCGGGCGCGTTTGCGGGAGAGACACTCGAAGGCGGGCGGGGCCGGTGGTCGGGACAACGACTACGGTTACGACGTGTTCTCCGTCGCTGCGCTGGTTCCCTCGCCACCCGTCCTGGTGCCCGAGCTGTGCGGCGGCGTGGTGGAGGCGACGGGCACAGGCGAACCGGACCCGCGCGTCGTGCTGCGCGCCACCGTGCTCGACGCTGTGCGTGCTTTCGCGTCGGTGACCGACCAGTGGATGGTGGTCGGTGCCAGCGGCGTCGAGGGCGCGTTCGGTCCGGAAACCGTCGGCACGTTCCGCGGGTTCGGCGCCGACGTCCGAGTCGGCTTTTCCGCCGCGGCGGTCGCCGGAGCACAGCGCGCCGATCCGCAGCTACCGCTGGCCGCGCTGATCGCCGGGTGGTTGCGCGGGCAGGTCGCGCCGTGCGCCGTCGCCGAGGCGAGCATAGTCGCGGCGGACGCGCCGCCGCAGGACTGCGCCGAACTCGGTGCGAAGCTGCGCGCCGACCTCGACGGCGCCGCCGCCCGGCACGGCGTGCTGGTGGTCGCGGACGGAGCGGCCACCCTGTCCGCCAAGGCGCCCGGTTACCTCGACGACCGTGCCCGCCCGGTGCAGGACGAACTCGATCGTGCTCTGACCGCGGGTGACCGCGCCGCGCTGCGGGCGCTCGATCCGCAGTTGTGCGCCGAACTGGCTCTCGCGGGACGCCCCGCCTACCAGGTACTGGCCGGGCTGTTTCGCGCCGATCCGGTGGTCGAGACGCGCTACCGCGCCGCTCCGTTCGGCGTTGGCTACCACGTGAGTATCTGGCATCCGGTAGGAGACGATGCCGCATGACGGATTCCGGCATCACGCCCATCGCCGTCGTCGGCCCCACCGCCACCGGCAAATCCGACCTCGCCCTGGACCTGGCCGAACGACTCGGCGGCGAGATCGTGAACATCGACGCGATGCAGCTCTACCGCGGGATGGACGTCGGTACCGCCAAACTGCCCCTCGCGCAGCGGCGCGGCATCCCGCATCACCAGCTCGACGTCCTCGAGGTGACCGATACCGCCTCGGTGGCCGCCTACCAGGCGGCGGCGAGCGCGGACGTCGCCGCGATCATGGCGCGCGGGCAGGTGCCGGTGATCGTGGGCGGTTCGATGATGTACGTCCAGTCGCTGCTGGACCAGTGGGACTTCCCGGCCACCGATCCGGTCGTGCGGGCGCGCTGGGAGGCGGTGCTCGCCGAGCAGGGAGTCGCGGCGGTGCACGCGGCACTGCACAAGGCCGATCCGGCGGCCGCGGCGACCATCCTGCCCACTGACGGGCGGCGCATGGTGCGAGCGCTCGAGGTAGTAGAGCTCACCGGGCTGCCGTTCGCCGCCTCGGCGCCGACGATCGGGCAGCCGCGCTGGGGCACGGTCATCGTCGGGGTGGACCGGGAGACCGCGGCACTGGACGCACGCATCGAGCAGCGTACTGCCGCGATGTTCACCGGCGGGCTGGTCGAGGAGGTGCGCGGCTTGATCGAGCACGGTCTGCGCGAGGGCGTCACAGCCCGGCGCGCGATCGGCTACGCACAAGTCCTGGCCTATCTGGACAACGAATACGACCTGAGCCACGCGCGGGAGCGCACGCTGATCGGCACCCGGCGCTACGTGCGCAGGCAACGCTCCTGGTTCCGGCGCGATCCCCGGGTGCGGTGGGTGGACGGCGCCGCTCCCGATCTGCCGGCCACGGTGCTGGCCTTGCTCGAAGCGAAAGAACGGACTCCGCAGTGACCCGACATGTGAGCACGCGCAACGCCTCCGTCCAAGTGTGGCAGGCCTATCTGAACAATCGGACCAAACGTCATCGGGACGGCCGGTTCCTGGTGCAGGGAGTTCGCCCGATCACCCAGGCCGTGGCCAACGACTGGCCACTGGAGACCCTGCTGTACCGGCTCGGCGGCCCGGAGCTGTCGAACTGGGCGCGCGAGTTGCTGGACACCAGCGGGGTGCCGCAGGTCGGCCTGGTGCCGGAGCTGATGGCCGAGCTCGGCGAAAAGGCCGGCGGCACACCGGAACTGGTGGCCGTCGCGATGTCGCGGCAACTGGAGCTGGAGACTTTCGAGCCGGGCGAGCCGGGGGAGGACGCGCCGGTGGTGGTGGTGTTCGACCGGCCCAACTCGCCCGGCAATCTGGGGACGTTGATCCGCTCGGCCGACGCCTTCGGCGCCAGTGGCGTCATCGTCACCGGGCACGGGGCCGATCAGTACGATCCGCAGGCCGTGCGCGCCTCGACGGGTTCGCTGTTCGCCATGCCGGTGATCCGCGCCGCCGGGCCCGGGCAGGTGCTCGAGTTCCGCAACCGGCAGGTGCGTCGTGGCATTCCGACCCGGATCGTCGGCACCGACGAGCAGAGTCACCGCGCCGCCTACGACTACGACTTCACCGAAGCGACAATCCTGGTCGTGGGCAATGAGACCAGTGGGATGAGTGCGGCCTGGCAGGTGGCCTGCGACGATATGGTGCACATTCCGATGGGTGGCACGGCCAGTTCGCTGGGTGCGCCGTCGGCGGCGGCGGTGGCGCTCTACGAAATTTCCCGGCAGCGGCGCACGTTTGCCAAATGACGACGAGAGAGGGAGACCGCGCACGTGCCGGATATCGAGTTCACCAAGGGGCACGGGACCCAGAACGACTTCGTGGTCCTGCCGGACCCGCATGCCGAGCTGGCACTGACTGCGGCGCAGGTCGGCGCGCTGTGTGATCGTCAGCGTGGGCTCGGCGCGGACGGCGTGCTGCGGGTGGCGCGCGCTGGTGCGCTGGAAGCCGCGGGCGTACTCGCGCGGATCCCGGAGGGCGTGGGCCCGGACGACTGGTTCATGGACTATCGCAACGCCGACGGGTCGGTCGCCGAGATGTGCGGCAATGGCGTGCGCGTCTTCGCTCACTACTTGGCGGCCTCGGGCCTGGAGACCCGGGACAGCTATGTTGTCGGCAGCCGAGCCGGGGCGCGTCCGGTCACCGTGCATGCTGGGGACGCGGTCACCGGCGACGTCACGGTCGGTATGGGGCCGGTGCGTGAACTCGGCGAGTCCACCGCGACCATCGCGGGCTGGGCGCTGTCCGGGATCGGCATCGACGTCGGCAACCCGCACCTGGCCTGCGTCGACCCCGGGATATCCGCGGACGCGCTGCGCAAGCTGGACCTGACCGTGCCGCCCGGCTTCGATCCCGATCTGTTCCCCCAGGGGGTGAACGTCGAAATCGTCACCGCGCTGGACGCCGAGAGCTCGGTCGACATGCGGGTCTACGAGCGCGGGGTCGGCGAAACGCGCTCCTGCGGCACCGGCACCGTCGCCGCGGCCGCCGCGGCGCTGGCGGCGGACGGTTTCCGGATCGCCGAGGACACCGGCCAGGTGAACGTCCGGGTGCCCGGGGGCGAGCTGACCGTCGGATTGGAGCGTGGCTCGGCCTGGCTGCGCGGGCCATCGGTCCTCGTGGCCACCGGCCGCCTCGCCCGGTCCTGGTGGGATGCTTTGTGAGCTCGAGCTGCCCGCCCTGCGGATAACCGGGTGCGTGCCACGGTGATGTCGTGGCAGCATGGATGGTGTATGAGGAAATCAGAGACGTATGAATTCACCCCGGCGGCCCCGGATGAGCGCTCCGCCGACACTTCCGACGACGCTGTGACCCGTTCGGACGCGGCGAACGGCGACGTCGTCGCCGAGCACGCCGCCCGGATGCGGCGCTCGGGCTGGTCGGCCGATCCGACCGTGGGTGAGCTCCAGCTCGAGGACCGCAGCTCGCTGCGCCGCGTGGCGGGCCTGTCCACCGAGCTCACCGACATCACCGAGGTCGAGTACCGGCAGCTGCGCCTGGAGCGCGTCGTGCTGGTCGGCGTCTGGACCGCGGGAACCGCCGCGCAGGCGGACGCGAGCATGACGGAACTCGCCGCGCTGGCCGAGACCGCCGGCTCACAGGTGCTGGAGGCGCTGATCCAGCGCCGCGATCGGCCGGACCCGGCCACCTACATCGGCTCCGGCAAGGCCGACGAGCTGCGCGGGGTGGTGCTGGAAACCGGCGCCGACACCGTGATCTGCGACGGTGAGCTGACCCCGGCTCAGCTGAACGCGCTGGAGAAGGTCGTCAAAGTGAAGGTGGTCGACCGGACCGCGCTGATCCTGGACATCTTCGCCCAGCACGCCACCTCCCGGGAGGGCAAGGCGCAGGTCTCGCTGGCTCAGATGGAGTACATGCTGCCGCGGCTGCGCGGCTGGGGTGAGTCCATGTCCCGGCAGGCCGGTGGTCGCGCGGGCAGCAACGGCGGTGTGGGTCTGCGTGGTCCCGGTGAGACCAAGATCGAAACCGATCGCCGGCGCATCCGCGAGCGGATGGCGAAACTGCGCCGCGAGATCCGGGAGATGAAAACCGCGCGCGACACCATGCGGGCGCGGCGCACGGCCAGTGGCATCCCGTCGGTGGCGATCGTCGGGTACACCAACGCGGGCAAGTCGAGCCTGATGAACGCTCTCACCGGCGCCGGGCTGCTGGTGCAGGACGCGCTGTTCGCCACCCTCGACCCGACCACCCGCCGGGCCGAGCTCGACGACGGCCGGGAGGTCGTCTTCACCGACACCGTGGGTTTCGTTCGCCACCTGCCGACCCAACTGGTCGAGGCGTTCCGCTCCACCCTGGAAGAGGTGACCGGCGCCGACCTGCTGCTGCACGTGGTGGACGGCTCCGACGCGCTGCCCGCCGAGCAGATCAAGGCGGTGCGCGAGGTGATCACGGACGTGATCAAGGAATCCGGCACGCCACCCCCGCCGGAACTGTTGGTGGTCAACAAGATCGACGCGATTGGTCCGACGGACCTCACCCATCTGCGCGGGCTGTTGCCGGACGCGTCGTTCGTCTCGGCGCACAGCCGGCTCGGCATCGATGCGTTGGGGCAGCGGCTGGCCGAGCTGCTCGGCGGGCTGGACGTGGAGATCAGTGTCCTGCTGCCCTACACACGCGGCGACCTGCTGGCCCGCATCCACGCCGACGGTCGCATCCAGAGTTCCCAGCATGAGGAGGGCGGCACCCGGGTTCGTGCGCGCGTCCCGCACGCCCTGGCCGCGGCGTTGTCCGAATACGCGCACGCCGGTGGGACCGGGACGCGGGAGAATGGTCAGCACGCCTCCGCGTAGGCGTGCTGGTTCGCTGATGTCGCGCGGTGCCGCCGATCGCTGATTCCGCTGTGGTGTGAGCGTATTCACATCCCATCGCCGGTGCGGCGGCAGTGTTGCTGCCGCACCGGCGATGACGTGCGAGTTCACGGTGGGCTTACGCGCACGAGCGGTGCGCCGGTCGATTGCCTTGCTCGGGCATATTTCGTCGTGATGCGCATATCCGGTGCGACGCAGTCGATTTCGTTACACTGTCGGCGCCGAACTGACATCAGGAGGGTTCATGTCCGACGCCCGCTCCGCTTCGGGTACTCGCCATTGCGGCACCGCGGACAGCGCTGATCCGGTGCTCAGCGACGGTGCGCCGCTGTCGGTTTCGCTGACCGACACCGATCTCAGGCTGATCGACACTCTGCTCGCGCCACTGCGTGTGTGGACCAGCCCGCGCTTCTACGGCTTGGAGAACATCCCTGCCGACGGGCCGGTGTTGCTGGTCGGCAACCACAATCTGCTGGGCGGCATCGACGCCCCACTGCTGCTGCCCGAGGTGCTGCGCCGCCGCGGCCGCCTCATCCGCGGGCTTGCCGAGAACGTGCTGATGAATGTCCCCGGGGTGCGTCACCTCCTGCACTATTTCGGCACGGTGCGCGGGACCAGATCCAATTGCCTGGCTCTGCTCCAGCGTGGCGAGGCGGTCTTGGTGTTCCCCGGCGGCGCTCGCGAGGCGGTGCGCCGTAAGAACGAGAAATATCTGCTGAAGTGGGAGGGGCGCAGCGGCTTCGCGCACATGGCGATCGAAGCGGGTGCCCCGATCGTTCCGGTCGCGATGATCGGCGTCGACGACGCCTACGACATCGTGGTCGACGGCGACCACCCGCTCCTGCGCCCGCTGCGCTGGACCGTGGGGGCGCTCGGGCTCAGCCGCGATCTCACCCCTCCGTTGATCCGCGGCGTCGGTCCCACCGTCATCCCGCGGCCAGAGCGTTTCTACTTCTCCGCCGGCGCGCCGATCGACCCGGCCCCCTGGCGCGGAGCCGGCGATAAGCACGCGGCCGCAACGGAATTCCGCGACGTGGTGCGCAAGGCGTTGGAAGAGGAGATGAATTTCCTCTTCGCCGAACGGGAGCGAGACGAAGGCCGCACTCTGGTGGGGCGTCTGCGCAGTTGGCTGAAAGGCTAATGACTGCTGTGCTTTTCGGGAGTTGGCGTGCGGCTATCTCTCCCGCAGTGCGAGCGGTCACCCGTGCGTGATCGTCCGCGCAGGGTAGGTCTCGTCAATCGCGTTGGAGTCGCCCTCGAGTTCGCAATGCACACCAACTCGTGATGTGGACGGTCCGATCGTGACTTCCTCGCATCGGCCGTCTCGTGCCACTACCGGTTCGCCCGACACGCCGTGAGCGCGCACGCAGTGCGGAAACGATCCTCGGCACACGCGACAGTCGGCCGCGAATGAACCCGCCCGTTTGCCGGGAATCCCGCCAGTTGTTTCCAGGTCACGTCGCCGGTCCAGGTGAGACCATATGTTCGGTACAGAAGTGAACAAGGATTCTCAATCCGGGTACGGTATGAGGCAGCGGCTGGTCGGTGTGGACCGGCCGGTGCGGTCACTAGGAGGTCGGCGTGGAGCGCACACTGTTCGAACCGGAACACGAACTGTTCCGGGAGTCGTTCCGCGGGTTTCTGGATCAGCACGTCGCGCCGAACCACGCGCAATGGGAACAGCAGGGCATCGTCGACCGGGCGGTCTGGCTCGAGGCGGGTAAGCAAGGCTTCCTCGGCATGGCCATGCCGGAGCAGTACGGCGGCGGTGGTGTGCCGGATTTCCGCTACAACGCCATCCTCGCCGAGGAGTCGGTACGCGGCCAGTACTCCGGTCTGGGCTTCTCGCTGCACAACGATGTCATCGCCCCCTATCTGCTGGACCTGACCACCGACGAGCAGAAGCAGCGCTGGTTGCCCGGCTTCTGTTCCGGCGAGATCATCACCGCCATCGCGATGACCGAGCCGGGCACCGGTTCGGACCTCCAGGGCATCAAGACCCGCGCGGTGCGCGATGGTGACGATTGGATTCTCAACGGCGCCAAGACCTTCATCACCAACGGGATCAACTCCGACCTCGTGATCGTGGTCGCGCAGACCGCGCCGGACAAAGGTCCGATGGGTTTCAGCCTGTTCGTGGTCGAGCGGGGCATGCCCGGCTTCGAGCGCGGCCGCAATCTGGACAAGATCGGCCTCAAAGCCCAGGACACCGCCGAGTTGAGCTTCAGCGACGTGCGCGTCCCCGGTAGGAACCTGCTCGGTACCGAGGGGATGGGTTTCCTGCATCTGATGCACAACCTGCCGCAGGAACGGCTGTCGATCGCCGTCATGGCGGCCGCGGCGATGGAATCCTGCCTGCAGATGACCATCCAGTACGTCCGCGACCGCAAGGCGTTCGGCAAACCCATCGGCGCTCAGCAGAACACCCGCTTCGTGCTCGCCGAACTGGCCACCAAGACCACCGCGGTCCGGCTGATGGTGGATAAGTTCATCGAACTGCTCAACGAGGGCAAGCTCACCGCCGAGGACGCGGCCATGGCCAAGTGGTGGAGCACCGAGGAACAACTCGACCTGATCAACCGCTGCCTGCAATTGCACGGCGGATACGGCTACATGAAGGAATACCCGATCGCCAAGGCTTACCTGGATGCCCGCGTCCAAACCGTTTACGGCGGCACCACCGAGATCATGAAAGAGATCATCGGCCGCAGTTTGAAACTGTCCTGACAGCGACGGTTCGCGACCCTGTCCGGTGGCGATAACCACGTCGGCGGCCGGGATATCGGGAGCATCGACGATTCCGCCCGCGTCCGGTTTGCCCGGGAGTAGCCTCAAAAGGGTCAGCTCGAGGAATCGAGGTCGCGATGCACGAAATGGCGATTACCCGGAGTGTCATCGACGCCGTCTGCGAGCACGCGGCGGGGCGACGGGTGTACTCCGTCACCGTCGAGGTGGGCGCGCTGTGCGCCATCGTGCCCGAGGCCATGCGGTTCTGCTTCGAAGTCGCGGCCGAGGACACGGTGGCCGAGGAGGCGGACCTGATCCTGGTGGAGGTTCCGGGTGTCGCCGCCTGTCGGGCTTGCGGAGCCGAATTCCGGCTCGCCGATCCGATCCTGCTCTGTTCCTGCGGCAGCGCCGATGTCGAGATCCGGTCCGGGCGCGAACTGCGAATCCGATCGATGGAGGTGAGTGAGGCATGTGCGCAACCTGCGGGTGCGGCGACGACGCCACTGCGGTAATTCACGTCCCGCACGACCATCACCACGACCACGGGCACGACGAGACCCACCAGAACACGCATGACCACCACCACGGCCCTGCCGCCGACCACGTGCACCCGCCTGCCACTGAGACGGTCAGCCTGGAGCTGAGGGTCCTGGCCAAGAACGACGAACTGGCGCAGCGCAACCGCGCGTGGCTGGCCGAGCGCGACATCGTCGCGCTGAACCTGACCAGTTCTCCGGGCGCGGGCAAGACCGCGTTGCTGGAGCGCACCATTCGCGAGTCCGGTCAGTCCCCGATCGCGGTGATCGAGGGCGATCAAGCGACCTTGCTGGACGCCGAACGGATCACCGCGACCGGTTGCCGGGTCGTGCAGGTCAACACCGGCGCGGGATGCCACCTGGATGCCGAGATGGCCTACCGCGCGCTGACGACGCTGGATCCCGCGCCGGGCACGCTGCTGCTGGTGGAGAACGTCGGAAACCTGGTCTGCCCGGCGCTGTTCGATCTGGGGGAGCGCGCGAAAGTGGTGATCGTCTCGGTCACCGAGGGGACGGACAAACCCCTCAAATACCCGCACATGTTCCAGGCAGCGGGACTGGTGCTGGTGAACAAGATCGACCTGCTGCCCTACGTCGACTTCGACCTGGACCGATGCCGGGAGTACATCGCCTCGATACACCCCGGCGTCGAGGTCCTACCGCTGTCGGTGACCAGCGGTGCAGGCCTATCGCACTGGTACGACTGGCTGGCCACGCAACGCCGCGTGGCAGGTCCGGCGGCTCTCGATCGAGCCGCGGAGAGAGCTAATATATAGCGAACAGGATCACATTTCCGGGTGACCCCTTCTTCGAGAAAGGTGAGATTCGGCCCCCGGTGGTCCGCTGCGGAAGGTGGCGAGGTATGCCCACTCAGGAAGCAGTACAAGCCGAAGACACATTGATCCACGTCCTGTGGATCAACGCAGGACTCAGCTGTGACGGCGACTCGGTCGCCTTGACAGCGGCCACCCAGCCGAGCATCGAAGAAATCGCCCTCGGCGCTCTGCCCGGTCTGCCGAAGATCGCCGTGCACTGGCCGCTGATCGACTACGAATGCGGCCCCAATGGCGGCGCCGACGATTTCCTGGAGTGGTTCTTCAAGGCCGACCGCGGCGAACTCGAGCCGTTCGTCCTGGTGGTGGAGGGCTCGATCCCGAACGAACAGCTCAAGGAGGAAGGCTACTGGTGCGGGTTCGGGAACAACCCGGCGACCGGTCAGCCCATGACGACCAGCGAATGGCTGGACCGTCTCGCGCCGAAGGCCACCGCGATCGTCGCGGCCGGCACCTGCGCGACCTACGGCGGTATCCACGCGATGGCGGGCAATCCGACCGGCGCGATGGGCGTCCCCGACTATCTCGGCTGGCAGTGGAAGAGCAAGGCGGGCATCCCCATCATCTGTGTGCCGGGCTGCCCTATCCAGCCGGACAACCTGTCGGAGACGCTCACCTATCTGCTCTACATGGCGACCGGGCAGGCGCCGATGATCCCGCTCGACGAAGCGCTGCGACCGAAGTGGCTGTTCGGCGCGACCGTGCACGAGGGTTGCGACCGCGCCGGCTACTACGAGCAGGGTGAATTCGCCACCGAGTACGGCTCGCCGACCTGCCTGGTGAAACTGGGCTGCTGGGGGCCGGTGGTCAAGTGCAACGTCCCCAAGCGGGGCTGGATGAACGGGCTGGGTGGTTGCCCGAACGTGGGCGGCATCTGCATCGGCTGCACGATGCCGGGCTTCCCGGACAAATTCATGCCGTTCATGGACGAACCGCCCGGCGGCAAGTTCTCGTCGACCATTTCGGGGTTGTACGGATCGGTGATCCGCAGCCTCCGGCACATCACTGAACACACGGTCGACGAGGAGCCGCACTGGCGGCACAGGGGCCGGAAGCTGGAGACCGGCGCGATCCGCACCTGGTAGGAGGAGCTCTGATGACGCAGATCATCCCGGAGCCGTCGCACCGAACGATCGAACCGGACCGTCTCGTCGAGATGGCCTGGGACCCGATCACTCGCATCGTCGGCAGTCTCGGTATCTACACCAAGATCGACTTCGAGAATCGGGAAGTAGTCGAGTGCCACAGCACCTCGTCCATCTTCCGTGGCTATTCGATCTTCATGCGCGGCAAGGACCCGCGCGACGCGCATTTCATCACCAGCCGCATCTGCGGCATCTGCGGCGACAACCACGCGACCTGTTCGTGCTACTGCCAGAACATGGCCTACGGCGTGCGTCCGCCGCATCTGGGGGAGTGGATTGTCAACTTGGGCGAGGCCGCCGAATACATGTTCGACCACAACATCTTCCAGGAGAACCTGGTCGGTGTGGACTACTGCGAGAAGATGGTCTCCGAGACCAATCCCGGCGTGCTGGCCCGGGCGGAGAACACCGCGGCGCCGCACGCGGGGGAGCACGGCTATCGCACGATTGCCGACATCATGCGGGCGCTCAACCCGTTCACCGGTGATTTCTATCGGGAAGCACTGCAGGTCAGCCGCATCACCCGCGAGATGTTCTGCCTGATGGAAGGCCGCCACGTGCACCCGTCGACGCTGTACCCCGGCGGCGTCGGCACGGTGGCGACGATCCAGCTGATGACCGACTACATGTCCCGGCTGATGCGCTACGTGGAGTTCATGAAGAAGGTCGTGCCGATGCACGACGACCTGTTCGACTTCTTCTACGAGGCGCTGCCGGGTTACGAGCAGGTCGGCCTGCGGCGCACGCTGCTGGGTTGCTGGGGCTCGTTCCAAGACCCGGAGGTCTGCAACTTCGAGTACAAGGACATGGTGGACTGGGGCCGAAAGATGTTCGTGACCCCGGGCGTTGTGGTCGACGGCAAGCTTGTCACGACGTCTTTGCTCGACATCAATCTGGGCCTGCGGATCCTGTTGGGCAGCTCGTATTACGAGGACTGGACCGATCAGGACATGTTCGTCCGGACCGATCCGCTCGGCAATCCGGTGGACCGGCGCCACCCCTGGAACCAGCACACCAACCCCAAGCCGCAGAAACGCGACCTGGAGGACAAGTACAGCTGGGTGATGTCGCCACGCTGGTTCGACGGCAGTGAACATCTCGCGTTGGACACCGGCGGCGGCCCGCTGGCACGACTGTGGTCGACAGCGCTGGCCGGCCTGGTCGATATCGGTTACGTGCGGGCGACCGGGAACAGCGTGCAGATCAACCTGCCCAAGACCGCGCTCAAAGGCCCGGTGACGCTGGAATGGAAGATCCCCGCCCACGGCAGCAACACCATCGAGCGCAACCGCGCGCGCACCTACTTCCAGGCATACGCGGCGGCGTGTGCGCTGCATTTCGCGGAGAAGGCGATGGCCGAGATCCGCGCGGGTCACACCAAGACCTGGGAGGAGTTCGAGGTCCCCGACGAGAGCATCGGCTGCGGCTTCACCGAGGCGGTGCGAGGCGTGTTGTCGCACCACATGGTGATCCGGGACGGGAAGATCGCCAATTACCACCCGTATCCGCCGACACCGTGGAACGCCAGCCCACGCGACAGCTTCGGCACCCCGGGCCCCTACGAGGACGCGGTGCAGGGCCAGCCGATCTTCGAGGAGAACGACCGCGAGAACTTCAAGGGCATCGACATCATGCGCACGGTGCGCAGTTTCGACCCCTGCTTGCCGTGCGGCGTGCACATGTATCTCGGCAAGGGACAGACCTTGGAGAAGCTGCACTCACCGACGCAGACGGTCACCCCGGAGTGAGCCCGCGTCGGGCGAAGCGGAGGTGACGGTGGACGACCTGGACGACGCAACGCTCGGTGAAACCCGTTGGCGGGAAGCCGGCGAGCGCATCGAGACTTTGCTGGAGGCGAGTTCGGCGGGCGGCGCGCTCGCGCGCGAGCGCGCCGAGCAACTCGTGCGCGAGATCGTCGAACTGTACGGTGCGGGGCTGACCCGTATGCTGCGGCTGCTGGACGCCGAGGCGATCGAGCGACTGGCGCGCGACGACCTGGTCGCGAGTCTGCTGCTCGTGCACGGGCTGCACCCACACGACGTGCACACCCGAGTACGGACGGCGCTGGACAGTGTGCGCCCCTATCTGGGTTCGCACGGCGGCGATGTCCACCTTGTCGGCATCACCGACGGTGTCGTCCGGCTGGATCTGGCGGGCAGCTGCCGCAGTTGCCCGTCGTCGGCGGTGACGCTGGAACTGGCCGTCGAGGACGCGGTGCGCGCGGCGGCACCGGAAATCGAGTCGATCGAAGTCGTCGCCGCTGCGCCGGAGTCGGCCGGGGTGATCCCCGCCGACTCGCTGTTGTCCCGAGTGCGTTCCGGCGGCCACCGGTCCGGCAGCTGGGTCGCGGTTCCCGAGCTGGCCGAGCTGCGCGCCGGCGAAGTCGGCGGTTTCACTGTTGCCGGACTGGCCGTTCTGGCCTGTCGGGTGGGTGCAGACGTCTACGTCTACCTGGACCACTGCCCGGGATGCGACAACTCGCTCGCGGGCGCCGCGCTGCAGCGTCGCGTCGGATTCCCGGTCGGCGACGCGGTGTTGCGGTGTCCGACCTGTCGGGCGCGCTACGACGTCGTGCACGCGGGGGCGCGCGTCGACGGTGACGGACACCTGGAGCCGCTGCCGGTGCTCCTGCGCTCCGGCGAGCTGTCCGTGGCGGTGCCGGTGGGGGTGCACGGGTGAGCATGCCGTTGCGCGCGTTGCGGCGGATCGCCGCCGATTCCACGCCGCCGCCTCGGGCGGGTGAGCGGTGCGAGATGTGCGCGGAGCCGATCGCCGGCGAGCACCAGCATGTGGTGAACGTCGAAGGCAGGCAGCTGATGTGCGTGTGCCGCAGCTGTTATCTGCTGTTCGTCGACCAGAACGCGCAGCTGCGCTATCGGGCGGTTCCGGATCGCTACCTCGCGTTTCCCGATGTCACGATCAGCCAGGCGGAGTGGGACGCGCTGGAGATCCCGGTGGGTCTCGCGTTCTTCTTCCGCAACACCCCGCTGGGACGGACGGTCGCGTTCTATCCCGGCCCGGCGGGCGCCACCGAATCGGAATTGCCGCTCGAGGCGTGGGACGCGGTTGTCCAGCGCCATCCCGCACTGGACGTTCTGGCACCCGACGTGGAGGCGCTGCTGATCCGGATGCCTGAACGCGGAACCGGGCAGACCGGGTGCCTGCTGCTGCCGATCGACGCCTGCTACGAGTTCGTCGGCCGGATGCGGTTGCTGTGGCGCGGGTTCGACGGCGGCCAGGACGTGCGGCGCTACCTGGAGGAGTTCTTCGCCGCCGCGTCGTCGCGCGCGAAACCCGGCGGTGCGGCATGAGCCCGGTGTATTCCACGACGTTCGCCGTGCTGGGGATCAAGCCGGAGCCGTATTCGGTGGCGCCGATTCTGTCCGCGCGCGTCGGCATCGCCGCGCTTGCGGAAGAACCGGTGCACGCCATCGCCCTGCGCGCGCAGGTGCGCGTCGAGCCGTTCCGCCGCGGTTACTCCGATGCGGAAGCCGCAGGACTGGTCGACATGTTCGGTCCGCGCGAGCGGTGGCACCAGACGCAGCGCTCGTTCCTGTGGATGCACTGCACCACCATGGTCCCCGGGTTCACCGGCGGCGCCGAGATCGATTTGCCGATGCCGTGTACCTACGACTTCGAGGTGACCGGATCGAAGTATCTGCACGCGCTGCGCGAGGGCGTGGTTCCGCTGCTGTTCCTGTTCAGCGGGACGGTCTTCATCAGGGGCAGCGGAGGCTTCGCCATCCAGCAGATTCCCTGGGATCGCGAGGACAAGTTCGACATGCCGGTTTCGACCTGGCACGACCTGATGGCGGCGCATTACCCCAACTCGGGCTGGTTACGGCTGCACCGCGACACCCTGGAGGCATTGTCCGCCTACAAATCCGGCCACGGACTGCTCGGTTTCGACGACGCGGTGACCAAGCTGCTGGCGCACTCCGGGGAGCTGCCGTGACCACCGCCGAATCCCGTGCCCGGGCCCGCGCCGTGGCCGACGCGGTGCTCTACGAGGGGTACCTGCTGTACCCCTACCGCGCCGACGCGCGCAAGAACCAGTCGCGGTGGCAGTTCGGCGTACTGGGACCTGAAGGGGCCGCCGCGACCGGACTCGGCGAGGAGCCGGCGCTCTCGGCGCAGTGCCTGATCGATCCGGGCGAAAATCCCCAGCTCACTTTGGCGGTCCGTTTCCTGCAGCTGCAGCGCAGACAAGTGGTGGATGCCGACGGTACGCCGGTCGCCGAGCTGGCCGATGGGCAGCGATCGTGGCTGTCCTGGGACGAGGCGGTCGAGCAGGAAATCGTCATCGGACCGGTCGCGCCCGCGAATATCGTTCGGCCACTCCGTATCCCGGGCGGAACCGACACCGAGCCGATCGCCGGGCGATCCGGTTCGACGGGCGGGGCGCTGGTGCGGACCCGTCTTCCACTTGCGGGCGAACTCGCGCTCGCGACTGACCAGGACGACGGCTACCTGCGGCTGACCGTCGTGCTGCGCAACGAAGGCGCGCCCGCGACCGACCAGCGCGACGCCATCGCCCGCTCGCTGATCGGCGCGCATGTGATCGCTGAGATCACCGGCGGACAGTTCGTCTCCCTGTTGGACCCGCCGCCCGCCGCCGCGGCCGCGGCTGGACGCTGCGAGCGCCGCCGCTGTTTTCCCGTGCTCGCCGCAGCGCCCGGCGATTACAGCACGCTGCTGATCTCGCCGATCATCCTCTACGACCATCCGGAGATCGCCGAGCAGAGCGCAGGCGCGCTGTTCGACTCCACCGAGATCGACGAGATCCTGACCCTGCGGGTGCTGACGATGACCGACGCGGAGAAAGCGCAGGCACGGGCCACCGACCCGCGCGCAGCGGACATCATCGACCGCTGCGAGGCGATGACCCCCGAGGCCATGCGGCAGCTGCACGGCGTCCTCCGCGACCCGCACCCCGAGCCTGCGCGGTTGATCCCCGCGGTCCCGGAGGGCTTCGATTGGTGGGATCCGCTGGCCGACAGCATCGTTCGTCCGGAGGTCGACGCGGTGTCGGTCGCGGGCGTGCTGGTGCGTCAGGGCAGCCGGGTTCGGTTGCATCCGTCCCGGCGGGCCGACGCGCAGGACCTGTTCTTCGCCGGCAAGTGCGCGCGGGTCGTCTCGGTGCACGAGGACGTGGACGGGCAGGCGCACGTCGGGGTGGTCCTGGACGACGACCCGGCGGCAGATCTGCACGAATGGTACGGCCGCTACCTGTATTTCGCGCCCGACGAAGTGGAGCCACTCGAAGGCCCCGAGAAGTGAAAGGAAGTCCGCTATGGAAACGGTGGGAGTGATCTCGACGGGCATCGTCGCCGCGCTGGCGGCGGTGGGGGTGTATGTAGGTCTGCGGGCGATACCGGACCTGCGGCGATATCTGAAGATCCGGCACATGTAGTGGACGACCGGAAAGGAACAATCATGGGTGAGCAACGCGAAGAGCCGCAGTCGGCTCGCGGCGCGCCGGGTTCGCGCGACACCGGCGCAAGCACCGCCGCCGCAGGAGCGACCGAACGGGAACCGGGTGACATCGGTCATGAGGAGACGACTTCCGCGCACGGCACCGACGCCGAAGCGGGGGGCGAATTCACGACAGCGGCCCCCGCCGGCGCCGAGCCGGCGACCCCGCCCTACGAAGGACGGAAGCAGACCGCCGACGCGCCGGACGAAACGGCAACAGGCGAGGTCGACGACGCGGACGTCGGCGGCGCGGCGGCGCCGACCGAGCGGAAGGGGTGATCCGACGGCCACGGTGCTGGTCGCCGGGATCGGCAACGTCTTTCTCGGCGACGACGGATTCGGACCTGAAGTGGTGCGGCGGCTGCCGCGCCATCCTGGCGTGCGCGTGGTGGACTACGGCATCCGCGGCATGCACCTCGCCTACGACCTGCTCGATACCTGGGACGCGCTGGTGCTGGTCGACGCGGTGCCGGATCGCGGAGCGCCCGGCCGGATCGAGGTCTTCCACGCCGCGACCGAGAACGACGACACCGCGCAGCTCGACGCGCACGCGATGACCCCGTCCGCCGTGTTCGCCGGAGTGCGTGCACTGGGCGGTGCACTGCCGCCGACCGTGGTGGTCGGCTGTCAGATCGCTTGTGTGGACGAGGGCATCGGCTTGTCCGCACCGGTCGCCGCGGCCGTCGACGACGCGGTCGCCGCCATCGACGGTGTGCTCGCCGAACTGCTCGCGCTACCCGCCGCACGTCCCGGTGCTGCAGGGGTGCCTGTACGCCCCGGCGGGGTCGGTTCGCTGCCCCCGAACGCAGTGCGAGAGGAGGACTGAACCGATGTGTCTGGGCATTCCCGGTCGGGTGGTGGCAATCCCCGACGGCTACCACGACCAGATCGCGCTGGTCGAGGTGTCCGGCGAGCAGCGGAAGGTCAATATCGGCCTGCTCGACGACGATCCGGCACGACCGGGTGACTGGGTGATCATCCACATGGGTTTCGCGGTGGAGAAAACCGACGAGGCGGGGGCCGCGCTGGCACTGGACGGGCTGCGTCTGCTGCAACGTGGAGACCGGCCATGACCACCGCGCGGGTGCGGCGGCGACTGCTCGTGCGCGGCGTGGTCCAAGGCGTCGGGTTCCGTCCGTTCGTCTACACGACCGCCGCCGAGTTCGCCCTGACCGGCAGCGTGGGCAACGACAGCGACGGCGTCGTCATCGAAATCGAGGGCGCACCGGCGGATCTGGACGCGTTCACCGAGCGGCTGCGCCTGCGGCCGCCGCCGCTGGCGATGATCGAGTCGGTCGAGCAGGCCGATATCGCCGTGCGCGGCGGCACCGGCTTCCACATCGCCGGGACCACCAGCGACCACAGCGGTCGCACACTGGCCTCACCCGATGTCGCGATCTGCGCCGACTGCGAACGTGAGCTGCGCGACCCGGGCAACCGGCGCTACCGCCATCCGTTCGTCAACTGCACCAACTGCGGTCCGCGGTTCACCATTATCGCGAGCCTGCCCTACGACCGTGAGCGGACGTCGATGGCGAATTTCACCATGTGCGACCGATGCGCGCGGGAATACGCCGATCCCACCGACCGGCGCTTCCACGCTCAGCCGATCGCCTGCCCCGACTGCGGCCCGACGCTGGCCTACTCGGGGCCCGGCACTGGTGCGCCGCTGGCGGCGGCGCGGGAACTGCTGCGTGCGGGCGGCGTTCTGGCGGTCAAGGGGATCGGCGGATACCACCTCGCTTGCGACGCGACGAACGAGGCGACCGTCGCCGAGCTGCGCCGCCGGAAACGCCGCGGCGACAAGCCCTTCGCCGTGATGGTGCCCGACCTCGCCACCGCTCGCGCCATCGTCGCCGTCGACGACGCGGGCGCGGCGCTGCTGACCAGCCCGGCCCGGCCGATCGTCCTGCTCGCTCGACAGACCCCGCCCGGGCAACCGGCCGGTACCGTGGGTGATTCGGGGACATCCGCTTCCGGCTCGGGCGCCGCCGTCGGTCGCTCGACGGCAACGGGATGTGTCGCCACCGGCGATGCCGCGGACGAAGCGAACCACTTCCCCCTCCCGGCCGCATCGGTCGCGCCGCACAACCCCGATTTGGGGGTCATGCTCGCCTACACTCCGCTGCATCTGCTGCTGTTCGGTCTGCCCGGCGATCGGCCCGGCCCACGGGTGCTGGTGATGACCTCGGGCAACCTCGGTGGCGAGCCGATCTGCTACGAGGACGACGACGCCCGCACCCGCCTGGCCGGGCTGGCCGACGGCTGGCTCACGCACGACCGGCGCATTCTGGTGCCCTGCGACGACTCGGTCGTGCGCCCACTGGACGGACATGAGCTGCCCATCCGGCGCTCCCGCGGCTATGCGCCGCTGCCGCTGATGCTGCCGGTGCCGCTGCCGCCGACGCTCGCGGTCGGCGCCGACCTGAAGAACACCTGCGCCGTGGCCGACGGCCGCTACGCCTGGCTGAGCCAGCACATCGGCGACATGGACGATCTGGCCACGCTGCGGTCGTTCGACGCGGCGCAACGCCACCTCGGATCGCTGACCGGGGTACGCCCGGTGCAGCTGGTCGCCGACGCGCATCCCGGTTATCGCTCCACCGCCTGGGCGCACAGACACGCGGGCGAGCGAGCCGTGTACACCGTGCAGCACCACCATGCGCACATCGCCGCCGTGATGGGTGAGCACGGACTCGGCCCCACCGAGCAGGTGGTCGGCATCGCCTTCGACGGCACCGGGTTCGGTCCCGACGGCGCGGTGTGGGGCGGCGAGGTGCTGCTCGCCGGCTACAAGGGCTACCGCCGCCTCGCACATCTGCGGTACGTGCCGCTGGCGGGCGGCGACCTCGCGGTGCGCCGACCCTACCGGATGGCGCTGGCGCACTTGTGGGCCGCCGGGATCGACTGGCGGGAAGACATTCCCGCCGTCGCCGCCTGCCCGGCCGACGAGCGATCGGTGCTGGCCCATCAGTTCCGGACCGGGCTCGGCTGCGCGCCCACCTCGAGCATGGGCCGGCTGTTCGATGCCGTGTCCTCGCTGTGCGGGGTGCGGCATGTCGTCGACTACGAAGCCCAAGCGGCGATCGAGTTGGAAGGGTTGTCGCGCCGCGGCGCGACCGGCGCCACCGAATACCGGTTCCCGATCGAGGAGGGCGATCCCGCCGTCATCGATCCCACACCGGTACTGGCGGAGCTGGTGGCCGACGTGCGCGCGGGCGAGGCGGCTGCGGTAGTGGGCGCGCGGTTCCACGCGGCCCTCGCCCGGCTGGTGCTCGAACTCGTGCTCCGCTTCGCCACTTCCACGACAGCTGTCGCGCTGTCCGGCGGCGTCTTCCAGAACTCCCTGCTGCTCGCGCGATCGTGTGCGTTGCTGCGGGACAACGGTTTCACCGCGATCACCCATCGCAGGCTGCCGCCCAACGACGGCGGTCTCGCGTTCGGGCAACTCCTCGCCTGCAGCGAGGGATGAGCGAAGGAGAACAACGATGTGTCTTGCGGTACCAGGCAAAGTGCTCAGCCTGCACGAGCGGGATGGCGCGTTGATGTCTGTCGTCGATTTCGGGGGTGTGCACAAGGACGTATGCCTGCAGTACATCCCGGATGCGGCGGTCGGTGACTACGTCGTAGTCCACGTCGGCTTCGCGATCCAGCGGCTGGATGAGGAGTCCGCGCTGCGGACCCTGGCCGAGTTCGAGCACCTCGGCGTACTGAACGAGGAATTCGGCGACGGATTCGCCCGCGCCGCCGAACAGGCGGGGATGGACAATCCCGTTGCCGAGCCACCACGCGAGCGACCGGAGGCGACGTCATGAAGTACCTGGACGAATTCAGCAACCCCGAGCTGGCCGCGCGCCTGCTCGATCGAATCCGCGCCGCGACCAGCCGTCGCTGGGCGATCATGGAAGTCTGTGGCGGACAGACCCATTCGATCATCCGGCACGGTATCGACCAGCTGCTGCCCGACCAGATCGAGATGATCCACGGCCCCGGCTGCCCGGTCTGTGTCACCCCGCTCGAGGTGATCGACAAGGCACTGGAGATCGCCGCGCGGCCGGGAGTCATCTTCTGTTCCTTCGGGGACATGCTGCGGGTGCCCGGCAGTGCCAAGGACCTGTTCCGAGTCAAGAGCGAAGGCGGCGACGTCCGGGTGGTCTACTCCCCGCTGGACGCGCTCAACCTCGCCAAGGACAATCCCGACCGCGAAGTCGTGTTCTTCGGCATCGGTTTCGAGACCACCGCCCCGGCCAACGCCATGACGGTGTATCAGGCGAAGCGGCTCGGCATCCGGAACTTCTCGCTGCTGGTGTCGCACGTGCTGGTCCCGCCGGCCATCGCCGCGATCATGGAGTCGCCGACCTGCCGGGTGCAGGGTTTCCTCGCGGCCGGGCACGTCTGCACCGTGATGGGCACCGACGAATACCCGCCACTGGCCGAGCGGTACCGGGTCCCGATGGTGGTTACCGGCTTCGAGCCACTGGACATCCTGGAGGGGATCCGGCGCACCGTGCTGCAGCTGGAGTCGGGCAGGCACGAACTCGAGAACGCTTACCCGCGCGCGGTGGCCGCGGCGGGCAATCCTGCGGCGAAGGCGATGCTGCAGGACGTCTTCGAGGTCACCGACCGGGCCTGGCGCGGAATCGGCATGATCCCGCGCAGCGGCTGGCGGCTGTCGCAACGCTACCGGGAATTCGACGCCGAACAGCGGTTCGCCGTCGGGGACCTGCACACCGCCGAGTCGACGGTCTGCCGCTCCGGTGAAGTGTTGCAGGGGTTGATCAAACCGAATGAATGCGCGGCCTTCGGTAAGCAGTGCACACCGCGAAACCCCTTGGGCGCCACCATGGTTTCCTCCGAAGGCGCGTGCGCCGCCTACTATCTGTACCGGCGGCTGGATCTGCCCGCGGAGGTGGCCCATGCGTGAGGAGACCACGGCCCCCGCCACGATCGACATGGCGGGCTGGGTCTGCCCGATGCCGCTGCGGGACTCGCCGAACATCGTGATGGGCCACGGCGGCGGCGGTGCCATGTCCGGCGAACTGATCGAGCATCTGTTCCTGCCGGCGTTCGGCGCGGCCGCGCACGCGGAACTGGGTGACTCGGCGGTGGTCACGCTCGGCGGCGCTCGGCTGGCTTTCTCCACCGATTCGTTCGTGGTCAAGCCGATGGTGTTCCCCGGCGGCTCGATCGGCGAACTCGCGGTCAACGGCACGGTGAACGACCTGGCCATGGCGGGCGCGCGCCCGATGGTGCTGTCGACCGCGTTCATCTTGGAAGAGGGCACCGCGCTGGCCGACATCGCCCGCATCGCACAGGACGTGGGCACCGCGGCGCTGGCCGCGCAGGTGCGGCTGGTCACCGGCGACACCAAGGTGGTCGACGCCGGGCACGGCGACGGGATCTATCTCAACACCACCGGAATCGGTCTGGTCGACCCGGGTGTCGACATCCGGCCGCAGCGCGCGACTGCGGGTGACGTGGTGCTGGTCAGCGGGGATATCGGCGTGCACGGCGTGGCGGTGCTCAGCTGCCGAGAAGGACTGGAGTTCGGCACCACCGTCCTCAGCGACACTGCGCCGCTGCACGGGTTGGTCGCCGCGATGCTGGCCACGGGTGCCGACGTGCACGTGCTGCGCGATCCCACCCGCGGCGGCGTCGCGGCATCGCTGAACGAGATCGCGCGCGCCGCGAATATCGGTGTGGCGCTGGATGAACGGTGTCTTCCGGTGCCCGACGCGGTGCGTGACGCCTGTGGCTTGCTCGGGCTGGACCCGATGTATGTGGCCAACGAAGGCAAGCTGCTGGCGTTCGTCGCGCCGGAGGACGCCGACCGGGTGCTCGCGGCAATGCGGGAACACCCGCTGGGTGCGCACGCCGCGGCCATCGGCCGGTGCGTCGCCGAACATCCCGGGATGGTGGTGGCCCGCACGGCGCTCGGCGGCACGCGCGTGGTGGACCTGCCTGCGGGCGAACAGCTTCCGCGCATCTGCTGAACCCGGTGGACGCGGAGCGAGAAGGTGAGGTGGGTCATCGTTCGGGTCCCGCGGTGTCGTCGGACGGACCGGCGGTCGCGGCGCGCCGATGCGCCCGCCTCGATCAGCAGCCGCACGGTTGCGCTGAAAGGGTCTGCTGATGCCCAATAGCGGAGCGGAGATGTTCGCCCGGTACGCCTATGCGCCCAATCGGCTCGGCTACTGCGGGCCACCCGACGCGGTCGCACTGCGGGACGGGTCGGACGAGCAAGTGCGTGCGGTGGCGCGGCGGTTCAGCGGCGCGTGGCCCTATCTCCAGGTGATGGCGACGATGACCGGCATCGCCGATCCGCTGGATCGCCGCCTCGTCGAGTCCTATTGGCTGGGCGGTGGGGTCGGGGCGACGCTGGACCCCGCCGAGTTCACCGCCGAGCTCCTGGCCCTGCTCGGGCCGGTCGCGGGTGGATACTGGACGCATCTCACCGCGCAGCTGGCCGACGAAGCCGCGGCCAACCACTGCTTCCACGTTTTCGGCGTGTACCCGTGGTCCCGCCTGCTCGGTCACGACAGTCGGCATCCCCTGCACGTGCTCGACAGCTGTCGGATCACCTGGGCAACGGTGCTCGACCGCACCGATGGCGAGGTCGTGCTGAGTTACCGCAGACTGGACTGGGACGGGCAGCGCTTGGCGTTGGCGCCGGAAACGGTGCAGCCCATGCCGATTCGAGTGGACGGCTACGCGGCGGTGCCGGATGTTTCGGTGGGGGAGCGGGTCGCGGTGCACTGGGGGCGATTATGCGGACGCCTCGACGAAATCCAGGTACGCGACCTGGCGGCGGTGACGGTGCGTCAGCTCGAGGCCACCAATCGGCGGCTGGCCCGCTCGACGGCGCGGCCTGTGCCGCGGTGAGCGCGCAGCGACCCGACTGCGGCGCGGTCCGGTCGGTCGATGGCCGCGCGGATCACTGCGCGGCCACCGGTCTTGCACCGCGACGGTGGTCAGACCTTGCGGATGACCGTGACGACCTTGCCGAGGATCTGAGCGTCATGGCCCGGGATCGGCTCGAAGACCGGGTTGTGCGGCATCAGCCAGACGTCCTTGCCGGTGCGCTTGAAGGTTTTCACCGTGGCCTCGCCATCGATCATCGCCGCGACGATATCGCCGTTGTCGGCGACGTTCTGCTGCCGCACGACGACCCAGTCGCCATCGCAGATCGCGGCGTCGATCATGGACTGGCCGACCACCTTCAGCAGGAACAGCGAACCGTCGCCGACGAGTTCGCGCGGCAGCGGGAAGACGTCCTCGACGGCCTGCTCGGCCAGAATCGGGCCACCGGCGGCGATGCGGCCGAGCACCGGGACGAACGTGGGCACCGGACGATCGGCGTCGGCGGCGACCTCCGCGTCCTGCCCCGCGGTGACCGGCAGACTGGTCACCGACCGCACCACTTCGTCCAGGCCCCGGACGTCCACCGCGCGTGGCCGATTCGGATCACGGCGCAGGTAGCCTTTGCGCTCCAAGGCCCGCAGCTGGTGCGCCACCGACGAAGTGGACGTGAGCCCCACGGCGTCGCCGATCTCCCGGATACTCGGAGGGTAGCCGCGCTCGCTCACCGAAGTCCGGATCACCTCGAGCACCTTGCGCTGACGCACGGTGAGATCCGTCCCGGCCCCCGTCGAATCGGCGCCGATTTCGGTCTCGTCTCCCGTGTCGTCTGTCTGCCTCACCGCAACCGCCCTTCCTGCTGTGCCCGGCCGGTCCGCCCGGCGCGGGTGTTCCTGGCCTGTCAAGTCCTCGGTCCTTCGAATCTAGTCCGGCAACCCCGATGGATCAAACATCTGTTCGACGCATGTCGGCGTTTCTGCTGACTTCGTCGGTGGAGCATGGTAGAAATCGAACATCGGTTCTTCGAACATTTGATCGAATACCTGCTCGAGGTGTGCGCGAACAGCGGTATTCGAGCAGTGAATATTCGAACAGCGAGTATTCGAACAGCGTGTATTCGAACAGCGAGTATCGGCTCGAACGACGGCGGAGTACCTACTACGGAGGTTTGTCCGATGAGCACTGCGATCAGCGAGATCACCCCATTTGTCCGCGGGACGGCCACGGCGCTCGATCATCGCGGCGTCCCCCTCGATCCTGCGCAGGACGATCTCGGTTATCACACGGCGCGGCGAGTGCTGCGTGGCGGTGCGCGCTCCCGGGCGCAGGTGTCCACGCATCGGTCGTCGATCGACCGTCGCCCGCGCGATTCGCGGCCCGGCGGCGGTGTGGCCGGATATGGCGACGGCACAAGGGCTTCCGTGCCGCGACGGGCCGCTGGAGCGCATCCGATGCGGCGCGTCGAGCAGGCACAGATCGGGTTCGCCGCGCTCGCCGTCGCGGCGCTGCTGACCGCCTTGGTGGTGGCGGGTCTGATCGTGTTGGCGCACGCGCGGGCGGGCGAAGCGGGGGACGTGTCCGGTGGAGCGGTCCCGGCGGCGGTGGACGGCGCCGATGGGGACGGTGGCGGGTACCCCCGCTGACCGGAGCAAGAGAACCATTCGGACGCCATCGTCGGTGATGTGGCGTCGCGCTGTATCGACATGGGAATACCCCTGTCGGCGGGAGTGGTCCTCCGCGAGCCGTTCTGGAGCAACTCGTCCGCGGCCGCGTGGCGGGAGCGGTCGCGGCCTCCTCGATGACGGGCTCCGGCAGATCGCCCGGATGAGCGAGTGCAGGGGGACAGTACGCAGAGTACGCACAGCCGGGCACTCGCCAGTGCCGGCGTCGAGCGTCGGCGGTAGGCCGGCATGAAAGGAGAAGACCCGGCGTCGGTCGGGGTGAGTGAAATGATCCGGGCACCCGGGCGGGTATTCTCGAAGTGTTATGCAGGTATTCCGCGTGTCGAACGGGGAATACCTGGTGCCGAGGTATAGACCTCTGTACACGTGCTCGCCGGAACGATCACCGCGATCGGTGGCGGTCCGGACGCGAGCACGCGCATCGACGAAGGATTTTTCGGATGCATTGCCCGTACTGCCGACACCCGGACTCCCGGGTCGTGGACTCGCGCGAGGCCGACGAAGGCGCGGCTATTCGCCGCCGCCGTGCCTGCCCGCAGTGCGGGCGGCGGTTCACCACGGTGGAAACCGCAATCCTGTCGGTGGTCAAGCGCAGCGGGGTCACCGAGCCGTTCAGTCGCGAGAAGGTCATCCGTGGGGTGCGCCGTGCGTGCCAGGGCCGCGAAGTCGACGACGACGCGCTGAACCTGCTCGCGCAGCAGGTGGAAGACACGGTGCGCGCCAAGGGTTCTCCAGAGGTGCCCAGCCACGAGGTGGGCTTGGCCATTCTGGGTCCGCTCCGTGACTTGGACGAGGTGGCCTACCTCCGGTTCGCGTCGGTCTACCGGTCGTTCACCTCGGCCGCGGACTTCGAACGCGAGATCCACGAGATGCGCCAGGCGCGCGCCGAGGCGCTCTCGGCCGCAGACTGACTCAGCCCCGTATCGCGGCGATGGCCTTGTCGATTCGCTTGGCGGACACCGGGAACGGGGTGCCGAGCTTTTGCGCGAACAGGCTGACGCGCAATTCCTCGATCATCCACCAGATATCGGTGACCGCGGGCGCATGTCTGCGGTGCTCCGGCAGCGACCCGACCAGACGGTCGTAGGCGGCCAGCACCCGATCGATGTCGGCCATGCCCTGACGATCGCGAACCGCCGAGCCGGGCAACGCTTCCAGGCGCAGCACCGCCGCCGTCAGGTAGCGGGGCAGTTCGCGCAGCCTGGCGCTGCCCCACTCGGCGACGAACCCACGGAATACCAGGTTGTCGAGTTGGTCGCGCACATCGTCGGCGATGTCGCGCTCGCTGGTCCGCGCGAGCGCCACCGAAACCTCATGGGCGCCGGCGAGAATCGGCACGACCAGGCGAACGTAGCGCGCCACGGCGGAGGCGAAGCCCGAACGAACCCGGGCGACGAGCGCATCGAACTCCGCCGGGCCACGGACCGGACCGCCCGCAGCGGCCAGCAGTTCGTCGGCGGCGGCCGCGCGGCAGTCCTCGATCAGCGCTTCCAGCGAGCCGTACGGGTTCTGGCTCAGTGCGAGCCGATCCGTGGGTGACAGGCCCGCGGTGGCGGTGCGGACCGATGCGGGCAGCGCATGCAGCAGCAGCGCCCTGGTGCCCAGTCGCATCGCGGCGGCCTGCTCGGCGGGGGAACTCAGCACCCGGACCGCTACGCCGTCGCCTTCGGCGACCAGCGCGGGATATCCCGTCACGGTCTGGCCGGCCACCTCCCGGCGGACCGTCGGGGCGACGGTGCCGAGCGACTCGGCGGTCCACACCGTGGCGGGCGGGCGTTCCGCGCCTGCCGTTGCCCGGGCGACGGAGGCGGAAACCTGTTCGGCCAGTTCGATTTTCAGTGCGGACAGGCTCTTGCTGCGCGCAATCGTCCGGCCTTCGCCGCCGACGGCGGCGAAGGTCATCCGCAGGTGGTCGGGCAGTGCGGCGGGATCGAGATCCGAGGCAGCGATCGAGACCGAACCCAAGCGGGACAGTTCACGCGCCAGGCCGGTGCGCAGTGGTTCCGCGCGCGGAGTCAGCGCGGCCAGGGCGGCGGCGGCGAAATCCGGCGCGGGAACAACGCTGCGGCGTAACGTCTTCGGCAGCGTCTTGATCAGCGCCGCGGCCAGCTCGTCGCGCATCCCCGGCACCAGCCAGTCGAAACCTACGGCACGGACGTGGGCGAGCTGTTCCACTGGAATACGCACCGTGACGCCGTCGTCGTCGTTGCCCGGCTCGAACTGGTAGGTGAGTGGGAAGCTGAGCTCGCCTTGACGCCAGGAGTCGGGGAAGTCCGCCGGGTCGAGCGCGCCGGCGCCCGCGTTGGTCACCGTGGCGGTCGAGAAGTCCAGCAGCGCGGCGTCCGTGCGCCGTGCGGTGCGCCACCAACTGTCGAAGTGACGCACCGAGATGACATCGCCGGGCAGGCGTTGGTCGTAGAACTCGTACAGCACCTCGTCGTCGACGAGGATGTCGCGGCGGCGAGCACGGTGCTCGAGGTCGGCGACGTCGTCGAGCAGAGCGCGATTACGGTGGAAGAACTCGTGCCGGGTCTGCCACTCGCCTTGGACCAGCGCGTGCCGGATGAACAGCTCACGCGACAACTCGGGATCGATCCGGCCGTAATCGACGGCTCTGCCGGTGACCAGCGGGATGCCATACAGCGTGACGCGTTCGTAGGCGCGGGCCGCCCCACGCTTGGCCGACCAGTGCGGCTCGGAGTAGGTGCGTTTGACCAGATCGCCCGCAAGCCGTTCGGCCCATTCGGGCTCGATCTTCGCGGTCATCCGGCCCCATAGCCGCGATGTTTCGACCAGTTCGGCGGCCATGACCCAGCGCGGCGGCTTCTTCGCCAGCGACGAGCCGGGGAAGATCATGAACTTGGCGTTGCGCGCGCCGAGGAACTCCCTGGACTCCGCCTCCCGCACCCCGATGTGGGACAGCATGCCCGCCAACAGCGCCTGATGGATGGCGGTGGCATCCCACCGGACACCGTCATGGTCGACCGCTACCGCGGCGGCGGAACGGCCACGGTCGGTGCCGGATCTACCGTCGCCGCCCGAACGTGCCGACTCGCCCCGGCGTGCTCGGCTGGCGGACGTGCGCTCCGGCGCCGCTGCGCCGGCACGGGGCTGCGCCGGATCGGCCGATGGGTCCGCGTGCACCGACCATCCGAGGCCCTTGGTGATGGTGCGCAGTTGCCCATGCAGGTCCTGCCACTCGCGGATCCGCAGGTAGTGCAGGAACTCCTCCCGGCACATGCGCCGGAACTGGTTGGACGACAACGTCTTGCGCTGCCCGCCGAGATACTCCCACAGGCGCAGGTAGGCCAGGAAGTCCGACCCTTCGACGGTGAACCGTGCGTGTTTGGTATCCGCGGCCTGCTGATGTTCGGCGGGGCGCTCCCGTACGTCTTGGATCGACAGCGCCGCGACGATGACCAGCACGTCGGCCAGGCAGCCGTTGCGGTGCGCCTGCACCAGCATCCGTGCCATCCTGGGATCGACGGGCAGCTGGGCCATCTCGCGCCCGATCGGTGTCAGCGACAAAGCCGCATCGCCGTCGCGGCCACTCGCTTTCGCATGGCGGTCGCCGTCCGCTTGTTGTTGTGCCGCAGCGGTATCCGTCCGGGATGCGCCCAGCCCGTCGTCGCGCGCCAGCGCCCCGAGCTCTTCGAGCAGGGCGATGCCGTCGCGAATCGCGCGACGATCCGGCGCCTCCACGAACGGGAAGTTCTCGATGTCGCCGAGTCCGAGGGCGGTCATCTGCAGGATGACGGCGGCCAAGTTGGTGCGGAGGATCTCGGGTTCGGTGAAGGCCGGCCGGGACTGGAAATCGTCTTCGGAGTACAGCCGGATGCAGATACCGTCGGCGACGCGTCCGCACCGTCCGGACCGTTGCCGTGCCGACGCCTGCGACACCGGTTCGATCGGCAACCGCTGCACTTTGGTCCGCATCGAATACCGCGAGATCCGTGCGGTGCCCGGGTCGATGACATACCGGATGCCCGGCACCGTCAGCGAGGTCTCGGCGACGTTGGTCGCCAGTACCACCCGCCGCCCGGGGTGCGGGGCGAACACCCGGTGCTGCTCGGCGGCGGACAGCCGGGCGTACAGCGGGAGAATCTCGGTGCGCGGCAGTCGCAGATCGCGCAGCGCGTCGGCGGTGTCGCGGATCTCCCGTTCGCCGGACAGGAATACCAGCACGTCACCGTCCCCCGCGGCGAACAGTTCGGTGACGGCCTCGCCGATCGCGTCCACCGGGTCCCGGTCGACGAAGCGGGTGTCCTCGTCGTCGTCGGCGACGACCGGAATCTCCAGCGCGAGCGGTCGATAGCGAATCTCCACCGGGTACGAGCGACCGGAGACTTCGACGATCGGTGCGGGAGTGCCCTTTTCGTCCGCGAAATGTCTGGCGAACAGCTCCGGATCAATCGTCGCCGAGGTGATGATCACCTTGAGGTCGGGCCGGCGGGGCAGCAACTGCGCGAGATAGCCCAGCAAGAAGTCGATATTGAGGCTGCGTTCATGCGCCTCGTCGATGATGATCGTGTCGTAGCGGCGCAGCAGCCGGTCGCGCTGGATCTCGGCGAGCAGGATGCCGTCGGTCATCAGCTTGATCAGGGTGTGCTCGGAGGCCTGGTCGGTGAACCGGACCGTGTAGCCGACCACGTCGCCGAGTTCGGTGCCGAGTTCCTCCGCGATGCGCTCGGCGACGGTGCGTGCGGCCAGCCTGCGCGGCTGGGTGTGTCCGATGGTGCCGCGGATGCCGCGCCCGAGCTCGAGACAGATCTTGGGGATCTGGGTGGTCTTGCCCGAACCGGTCTCGCCGGCGACGATCACCACCTGATGCGCCGCGATGGCCGCTGCGATGTCTTCGCGGCGGGCGGTGACCGGCAACTGCTCCGGATAGCGGATCTGCGGCACCGCGGCGCGGCGCGCCTGCACCCGCAGTTCGGCCGCCGCGATCTCGGCTTCGACCGCGCTCAGGTCGCCACCGCGCACCCGATCGAGCCTGCGCCGCAGCCGGTGCTCGTCACGAAGGGAGAGATTGGCCAGGCGGGTGCGAAGGTCGCGGGAGTCGGTGGCGGCTGTCCTGGTCATTGCCCGACCAGCCTAGCGAAACCCGCCACCGGATATTTTTCGCAGGCATCGGACGCGGTTGCCGAGCGGGTGCCAGCGGTTCGCTCGACCCCGGTTGATCGTCGATGATTTGCGAAGAGACGATATGCGAAGATCGGCCGAGGAACACGGATGCGGGTACGGCTCGTCGCGACGCAGCAAAGGTGGAGGACATGAGCGCGCTATGGCACGGCTTTGCCGACATGGGTGCCATCGAACGAGACGGTGCGTTCGTTGTCGCCCGCGGCGACGGCGCTTACATCTTCGATCAGGCGGGCAACCGCTACCTGGACGCGACCGCCGGCCTGTGGTTCACCAACGTCGGACACGGCCGCGGCGAGATCGCCGACGCTGTCGCCGCGCAGTTGCGCACGATCGCGCACTACTCCAATTTCGGCGACATCGCCGAACCTGCCACGCAGGAACTGGCCGAGCGGCTCGCAAACCTGGCTCCGGTGCCGAACAGCAAGATCTTCTTCACCTCCGGCGGCTCCGACTCGGTGGACACCGCCGCCAAACTCGCCCGGCGCTATTGGCACGAACTCGGACGCTCCGGCAAGACGATCGTCGTCGGGCGGCAGCGGGCCTACCACGGCATGCACGTCGCGGGGACGGCCCTGGCGGGCATACCGGGGAATCGCGCGGGTTATGGCGAACTGATGCCCGCGGCGCGGACCGTGGCATGGGACGATGCGAAAGCCCTGCTCGCGCTGATCGAGGAGGTCGGCGCCGAGCGGATCGCCGCGTTCTTCTGCGAACCCGTGATCGGCGCGGGCGGCGTCTACCTCCCGCCGGAGGGCTACCTCACCGAGGTGCGCCGCATCTGCCGCGAGCACGACATCCTGTTCGTCGCCGACGAAGTGGTCACCGGTTTCGGCCGCATCGGCGGAGCGTGGTTCGCCTCGTCCCGTTTCGCGCTCGAGCCGGATCTGATGACCACCGCGAAAGGCCTGACCTCCGGCTACCTGCCCATGGGCGCGGTCTTCGTCGCACCGCACGTGGCGGAGCCGTTCTTCGCGGGCGGCGTCTGGTGGCGGCACGGTTACACCTACGGCGGACACGCCGGCGCCGCGGCGGCCGCGCTGGCGAACCTCGACATCATCGAGCGCGAAAACCTCCTCGATGCCGCCCTGCGCCTGGAATCCAGTCTCCACGATCGGCTTTCGGTGCTCGCCGAGCATCCCCGGGTGGCCGAGGTCCGCAGCGGCCTCGGCGCTGTCGCCGCGATCCAGCTGGCGGACCCCGCGGAAGCGCTGCCGATGGTGAAAACCCTTCGCGCGCACGGTATCTCCGGTCGCGCGGCCGGTCAAGGCGCCATGCAGATCTCCCCGGCGTTCGTCATGACCGACGACCAGATCTGCGAACTCGTCGAGGGATTCACCCGCGCGCTCGGTCCTGGCTAGCGCACCGTGCGGTTGCGCCGGTCGGGATGCCGGGACTTTCGGCACGATTCGGCAATCGTTCGCTCGACCCTGCGCCACTCATTCGCGGGTCAGATCATGCGGGTCATGAACACGCTGCTGGGGTCGGGGCGGTAGTCGCCGAATGGTGCGCAGTAGTCGAAGCCGTGGGTCGCATAGAGCCGACGAGCGGGCCGGAAGAAGTCCGAGGCGCCGGTTTCCAGGCTGAGACGCCGGTAGCCGCGGTCGGTGGCTTCGGCGATGAGATGGCGCAGCAGAGTGGCGGCCACGCCGCGGCGCTGGTGCGTTTTCGCGGTGCGCATGGATTTGACCTCGGCATGCGCGGCGTCGAGGCGCTTCAGCGCGGCGCAGCCCGCGAGAGTCCGTCCGTCCCACCCGGTCCAGACCGTGATGCCGGGGTGGCGTAGCGCCGCGAGGTCCAACGCGTGCATGCTCTCCGCGCGCGAGTGCTCCGCCATCTCGGCGAGGTGCTCGGTGAGCAGGGCGGTGACGGCGGGGCCGGTCAGGTCGCCCGTGAGGCGCAGCTCGCAGTGCTCCGTAGCGGCGGTGCACTGCTCGATCTCGCGGGACACTCGTCCATCATGGCGCACCGCACTGGTGGGCGCCCAGCCGTAGCCGCTCGACGCTGTCGATGCCGGATCTGGCCGGCAGAGTCGCCCACGGTCGGTGCAGCTGCCGCCGCCGAAGGGCAAGTCGGCCATGCGTACCCAGCTCGAGGGGCTTCACGCCACGGCGGGCGCGGCGCTGGCAACGGTCGATCCGCAGACCGGACCGGTGATCCTGGACCGGCTCCCGTATGCGCGGAAGTGCTCGACGAGCCGGGTGGTCCCGGCGGTTGTCCAGAGGACGCATTTACCAGGCTGGAAATCTTTGTCGTCCAAGAACATCGGCCCTACCTCGGAGGCGTCCGGATCGTCCGCGACGTGTTGTTCGTCGGCGAGCCGTCGTGAACTGCCGGCACGGCGCCCAGCCGTATCGAGCACTGATTGATGGCGGGCGTTCGAGGTTGATGCGGCGCAACCGAAATGGGCACCCTGCCCGTTTCGGGATGCGAGCATGAAAGGGCGGCGAACGGCGGTCGCCGTGCCGAGAGGTGGTGGGTGTGGCGCAGTTTGTGCAGGAGTATGCCGTATTGCGGTGGCTGGTGGTGGCGGCGTTCCTGATCGCGGCGGTGATCGTGCTAGCGCGGGCGACGGCGGTCGCGCTTCCCGGTCACCAGGTCGCTGCTGTGCCCGAGGATGTTTCAACCCATGCCGAATCCGATGGCGCCCACGTGATGATGTGCCTGGTGATGCTCGCAATGTTGCTGTTTCCGTCGGGTGCGAGCCCGCACGCGCTGCGCGGCGTGCTGACGGCGATGGCGGTGGTGTTCGCCGCGCTGCTGGTCACCCGCGCCGCGGAATATGCCGGGCCGGGCCGGCCCTTGCCGATCGACCGGTTGGTTCCGATCGCGTACCACATGGTGGCCACCGCCGTGATGCTGTACGCGATGTCCGGCCACACCACCGCCGGGCACGGGGGCGGGCCGGCCGCAGGCCCGGCGCTCGGTATCGCCGTGCTGTTCCTGCTCGACGCGCTGCTCGTAGCCTCCGCCGCTTGCAGCGGATGGACGCTCGCGCACCAGCGGGGACCGCTCGGGGTGCTCATTCGTTCCGGTGGCTGCGTCGCCGGTCTCACCGGACCGGCGCGGCCGTGGGCGGTGGTGCCGCACGTAGTGATGGACGCTGGCACCGCCTACATGATGGTCGCCGCGATCTCGGGTTGACCTGCCGGACCAATCCGGTTCCCCCTGCATACCGAACCCTGTTTATGCAGGCAGGGGATTCGGCGATGAGCAACGAACACGGTTCTGCTTCACCTCGACGGTCTGGCTGTCCGGCACGCGAGCGGGACGAACCCGACGACCCGAGGTCCGTGGGCCCCGCGCCTGCCGCGGGTGAACAGGCGCGCGCCGGTCTGGCGACCCGTGAACTGGCCGCGCTGCTCGCGGCGGCGGGCGCGGGCGACCGGGGCGCGTTCACCGAGTTCTACCAGCTGACCAGTCCTCGGGTGTACGGGCTGACGGCGCGGATCTTGCGCAGTCACGCCGCCGCGGAGGAGGTGACCCAGGAGGTCTATCTCCAGGTGTGGTCGATGGCCGACCGCTACGATCCCACATTGGCCAGCCCGGTCGGTTGGCTCATGATGCTCGCGCACCGGCGGGCGGTGGACCGCGTCCGTGCGGAGAGTTCGGCCAGCAACCGCGAGCTGATCTACGCGCACGAGCAGTTGGGCCGCGCCCACGACGTCGTCGCCGAATCGGTAGCGCAGCGCATCGAAGAACAGCAGGTGGCAGAGTGCTTGGACCGGCTGACCCCCACCCAGCGCGAGGCGATCGTGCTGGCGTATTACAGCGGGCAAACCTACCGTGAGGTCGCCGACCACCTGTCGGTCCCCTTGCCCACGATCAAGACTCGTATCCGCGACGGGCTGAAACGGCTGGAGAAGTGTTTGTCCGGGGATGACAGCGATGGTTGACACCTCGCCGCGACTGGACGCGGACCTCATCGACCTCGCCTATCCGTGCGCGTTGGACGCGGTCGCCGACATCGAACGCAGGCATATCGATGCTCGGTTGGCAGCCGCCGACCCGGCCGTGCGGCGAGCATTCTCCGACACGATCTGGCAGGTGCGCGAGATCATGGGACGGCTGGCCGTGCTCGATGAGCACGCGCCGCCGCCGGAACTGGAACGCCGTATTCTGGCGGCGCTGCCCGATCGTGGCGCCAGACGATCGACCGCACAGATCTCGTCGTGGCGGCGCCCGCCGCGGCGGGCTGTGGCGATCGCCGCCGCCGTGTGCCTTGTGCTCGGCGCAACCGTGGTGACCATGCGATTCGTCGGCTCGCCGGCATCCCCGACCGCCGCGAACCAGGTGGAACTCCGGCCGGACGCGCGGACAGTCCAGGGACCGGTTGCCGGTGGCGGCCTACTGGTCGTGGATGTTTCGCCCGGGCTCGGGCGTGCGGTCGTCGTCTTCGACCAGGTCGCGCCGCCGCCGCTGGGCCAGGTGTATCAAATGTGGCTGGTCGGTTCCGACGGGCAGCCACGGTCGGCCGGGGTGCTGAAAGAGCTGCCGTCAGCCGATCGGCCGTTCGTCACGGGCATCCAGTCCGGCGAGCTGCTCGCGGTGAGTGTCGAACCGGCCGGGGGTTCGGACGCGCCGAGCACCGAGCCGATCGTCGGCGTGCCGCTCCCGTGAACGGGTGCTAGATCTCGACCGGCTGGTCGGCGACGACCCGCCCGCCGAGGCGTACCCAGCCGTCGGAGTCCCACTGGGTGAACAATTGTGAGCCCTTGCCCTGGGTGATGACCAGGCTCTTGCGCAGCAAAGCGGTCAAGGCGACGGCCGCGGCGCCGGTTGCTTCGTCCTCGACGATCCCCAGGGTCGGCGCGAACATGCGTGCGCGTAGCGACCCGCGATGTTCGTCGGTCCAGCTCCACACGTAGTGCGGGCCGCCGGGAAACTCGTCCGCTCGGAGGGGGACGAGTTCGTCGGCATCGGCGAGCTGGTGGAAGGTGAAGTTCGGTGCCCATTCACCGCGTGCGGTGATCCAGGTCAGCCCATCGGTGAGTTCCACCGCCACGGGGCCCGCCGGGACGGCCAGCGTACGCACCGGGCTGCCCTGGGCAGCGAACCACCATGCGGTCCCCACCGACGGGTGCCCGGCGAACGGAAGCTCCACGGTGGGGGTGTAGATCCGGACGGTGACGATCTCGTCGATCGGTTCCTCGACCACGACGGTCTCGGCGTATCCGGCCCGGGCCGCCAGTGCCTGCCGCTCGGCCGCGGCCACGTCCGTGGCCCGCGCGATGCCCAGTTCGTTGCCGAATCGTCCTGCGGAGTCGGTGAACACTCGCACGACATCAACCTGTGTGCCCATGCTCGCCGAGCCTACTCGGGTGCCCCGACATCCCACTGCCGTCCGGAGCGGACCGAAAAACGCGGAGTGGCCCTGTTCGGGGCCTCTCCGCGGGATTTCAGAAGGGGTTTGCGGGGGGTTTCAGATCGTGGCCGCGGCGAGTGCCTCGGTCGACTGCACTGCTTGGCCGACACCGGCCACGATGGCCGCGGCGCGCAGCGATTCGAAGATCACCTCGCGGGACACGCCCGCTTCGCGGAGCGTGTGCTCATGTGCCTCCAGGCAGTGCGCGCAGCCGTTGATCGAGGAGACCGCGAATGACCAGAGCTCGAAATCGGCTTTGTCCACACCGGGTGTGCCGATGATCTGCATCCGCAGCCCGGCCCGCAGATCGTCGTAGCGCCCGCCGAGGAAGGCTTTGCCGCGATAGAACACGTTGTTCATGCCCATGATCGAGGCGGCGCCGAGTGCGGCGTTGTACGCCTGCGCCGTCAGCACGTCGGCGGCGTCCTCGGCGATCTCGCGCAGCGTGGTCGTCGAGCGGGTCGCGGCGGCCGACGCCAGCAGGGTGCCCCACAGTTGCTGCTCGTTCAGCACGGTGGTGCGTGCTATTGATGACAGATTGAGCTTGAGGTCCTTGGCGTACTCGGGAAGAGAGTTCTTCAGGTTCTCAATGCTCATGCGGCGATTCCTCTACTCGGGTCAGCCCCATCCGGGGACCGGTCGTGTCTCGATGATTGGTGGTAGCGCACCGGCGATCAGCCGGTGCGCGGGAGTTTCAGACGCTGGCTGCGAGGAGCTCACCGGCGTTGATGGTCGGGTCGCCCTTCTTCCAGTTGCAGGCGCACAGCTCGTCGGACTGCAGTGCGTCCAGCACCCGCAGCACCTCGTCGACGTTGCGGCCCACCGATCCGGCGGTGACCGACACGAACTGGATCTCGTTGTTCGGGTCGACGATGAAGGTGGCGCGGTCGGCGACGCCATCGGCGTTGAGCACGCCGGTGGCGGTGGCCAATTCACGCTTCAGGTCCGAGAGGATCGGGAACGGGAGGGTCTTGAGGTCCTCGTGCTGTGCGCGCCACTGGAAGTGCACGAACTCGTTGTCGACCGACGCGCCGAGCACCTGTGCGTCCCGGTCCTCGAACTCGTCGTTGAGCTTGCCGAACGCGGCGATCTCCGTCGGGCAGACGAAGGTGAAGTCCTTCGGCCAGAAGAAGACGATCCGCCACTTGCCCGCGTGGTCGTCACTGGTGATCCGGGTGAAGTAGTCGTCAGGCTGCTGAGCGTCGACCTTCGACAGGTCACCGCCGATGACCGCGGTGAGGTTGTATGCCGGGAATTGGTCGCCGATGGTCAGCAGGGCCATGCTCGTCTCCTCGTCGTTGTTGGGTTTGCTAGCGCGTGCGAAAGGCTCCCGCCGATCTTGCCGAAGGGCGGGTAAAAGTTAAAGGTGATCAGTCGCACTACATTGATAGGTGTGACCGATCAGAATTATCAGCCCACCCTGTCGCAGCTGCGTGCGTTTGTCGCGATCGCGGAATACCGCCATTTCGGCACCGCGGCTGCCCGCCTCGGTGTGAGTCAGCCCACGCTATCGCAGGCGCTCGCCGCCCTCGAACATGGGCTCGGGCTCCAGCTGATCGAACGCAGCACCCGGCGCGTGCTGGTGACCGCCGCGGGGATGCGGCTGCTGCCCAAGGCGATGGCGACGCTGGAGGCCGCGGACCGCTTCGTCGCGTCGGCGACCGGCGACGGGCTCGGCGGCACGCTGCGGATGGGCATCATCCCGACGGTCGCCCCCTACGTGCTACCCGGTTTGCTGCCGGAATTGCGCAAGCGGCTGCCCGACTTGCGCCCGCAGATCATCGAGGACCAGACCACTCGGCTGCTGGACGGGCTGCGCACCGGCGTGCTGGACATCGCGCTGCTCGCGGTGCCCACCGATATGCCGGGCCTGGTCGAGATCCCGCTGTACTCCGAGGAATTCGTGCTGATCACGCCGCGTGGCCACGAACTGGCCGGGCGCGGCGACCTCGTGGCATCGGTGCTGGACGCCCAGCCGCTGCTGCTGCTCGACGAGGGGCACTGTCTGCGCGATCAGACTTTGGCGGCGTGCCGCTCGGCCGATGTGCATCCGGCGGCTGTCGGCGACACCAGGGCGGCGTCGCTGTCCACCGTGGTTCAGTGCGTAGCGGGCGGGCTCGGTGTGACGCTGATTCCGCAGATGGCTGTCGCGACGGAGACCGCCCGGGCCACGCTGGACGTGGCGCACTTCTGCGCGCCCGCCCCCGGCCGCACCATCGGTCTGGTCTTCCGCACGTCCAGTGCCCGCGCCGACGACTATGAATATCTGGCCGCCATCGTCCGTGCGCAACGGCCGATGTAGCCGCGTCGAACGCGCGGAGCGGGCACAGTGGAGACCGGTGAGAGGAGATGTGAGTTGGCATCGGCGGCGCTGGGAGACGGGCGGCTCGGCCGCTTGTTCGGGTCGGACCATGCGCTGTTCGTCTACGGCACGCTGCAGTTTCCCGAGGTGCTGACGACACTGCTCGGTCGGGTGCCGTCGCGGCAACCGGCCGAACTGACCGGGTGGCGCGCCGCCGCGCTGCCGCGGCGGCTGTATCCGGGGCTGGTCGCCGCGGCCGATGGGCGCGCCCGCGGCGCTGTGCTGAGCGATCTCACCCCGACGGAGTGGACGATTCTCGACGCGTTCGAGGACGACGAGTACGACCTGCGCCAGGTGCTCGTCGACGGCCGGAATACTCCGGTGTGGACCTACGTCTGGACAGTGGCGGCGGATCCGACGGACTGGGCGCGGGACCGGTTCGCCGCCGAGCATCTCGGCCAGTTCGCCGCCCGGTCCGCACGGTGGCGGCAGGATCGCGCGAATTTCCCGGACGTGGCTGCACCCGGGTGGTCGGATCCCATGGCGTGAGGCTGTATCGGCGGCTGTTGCCACCACGGCCGCGGTGTTGTATCTCGCCGACGCGGCCTTCACCACCGGACACATCCTCCCCGTCGACGGCGGGTTCATCTCTGGAAGGACGGCCTGAAATGCCTTACGTGAATATCAAAGTCACCGACGACGGCGTGACCCCCGAGCAGAAGGCGCGGCTGATCAAGGGCGTCACCGATCTGCTGCACGACGTGCTCGGCAAATCGCCCGCGAGCACCTACGTCGTGATCGACGAAGTCCCGCTCTCGAACTGGGGTGTCGGCGGGGTCGACGTCGAGCGGTGGCGCGAGCAGCAGCGGCCCTGACCGCGAAATAGCGCGCCGGACAGGCGATTCGGGTGCCGGTCGCGCCGGTCACGGGCGACGCCACCCGAATTCGTCACGCGAAAGTCACGCGAAAGCCGTTACGTTTCCACGCCCAGCCGAGATCCTGATAGGACATGTCCAGCTCGACGGAGGGGAGCTGCGGTGCCGACGCTGCTCGAAATCTCTACCCACTTGTTCCTACAGATCGTGGTCATCCTCGTGACCTACCGTTTGCTCTGGCCGGTCTTCCGGCGCCTGGGGCAAGTGCAGGTGGTGGTCATCATGATCGCCGGCTTCCTGCTCGGGCCGTCGGTGCTCGGCTGGGCCTGGCCGCAGGCCCAGGAGTGGTTGTTCCCGACCACGCTCGCGGTGGGCGGCACGAGCATCGTGCATCCGAACCTCACCGCGATCTACGTGGTCGGTCAGCTCGGCCTGGTGCTGTACATGTTCCTGGTCGGCAGCTCGTTCCAGCGCGACATCTTCGGCAAGCATGTGCGCCAGGCCGGGGCCACGTCGCTGACCGGCGTCGCCGTGCCGATGGTGCTCGGCGGCGTGGTCGGCTGGTGGCTGGCCGATCAGGGCGGGTTCTTCACCGGTGGAGTGTCGAGCTGGCAGGGCGCGCTGTTCCTGGCCGCCGCCGTCGCCGTTACCGCGTTCCCCATCCTGGCGTGGATCGTCTACGACTCCGGGCTGATGAACACCCGTCTCGGCACGATGGCGATGGCCGTCGCCGCGGTGGACGACCTGTGTGCGTGGGTGCTGCTGGCGGTGGTCGTCGCTACCGCGAAGGACAGCCCGGGCGGCATCTACCTCGCGGTGGGCGGCGGTGCGGCGTACTTGCTGTTCATGTTCTTCGTCGCGCGCCGCTGGCTGGCCCGGCTGGAGACCTGGGCGCCGCGGCGGGGTGACGCGGAGACCGCGGGCGGGTTGCCGGTGGGTCCGCTCACCGTGGTCCTGCTGGTGGTGCTGCTGGCCGCCGCTTTCACCGACTTCGTCGGGATCCATTCCGTGCTGGGCGCGTTCGTCGCGGGCATCGTGATGCCGCGCGGTGAGTTCCTGGACCGGATTCGCTCTCGTTTCGAGCCACTGGTCGCCTATCTGTTGTTGCCGGTCTTCTTCATCTACACCGGTCTGAACACGAAACTGAGCCTGATCTTCGAACCGAAGGTGCTGCTGGTAACCGTGGTCGTACTGGTGGTGTCATTCGCGGGCAAATTCGGCGCCGTCGGGCTGGTCGCCCGTTCGCAGGGCATGGGCTGGCGCGAGGCGGGTGCGATGGGCGCGCTGGCCAACGCGCGCGGGCTGATGGAGTTGGTGCTGCTCAACGTCGGGCTCTCGGCCGGACTGATCACCCCGCAGTTGTACACGGTGCTGGCGATCATGACCACGGTCACCACGTGCGTCGCGACACCGCTGCAGCGGATGTTCGAGCGCAGCGCATGGAAGAACGGCATGGTGTTCGGGGCCAGTGGCGAGGAGCCGGCGCAGGCGGCCGCACCGGGACAGCCACCTGCGGACCCGGCGCGGCTCTGATCGGGTGACGAATGCCGGATGCGCCGGTCCCGGATTCGGAACCGGCGCATCCGGGTGCCGTCGCCTAGACCCGCAGGGCGTGTGGTTCGATCGCGCCGCGCACCAGTGCCCTCGCGTCGATGGTCTCGGGCTTGTAGGGCAGCAGCGCCAGGCGATCGGTCATCCCGCGGACCGGGTCGTCGATCGTGTCGACCAGGCCGAACAGGAACGACCATTCGTGCTCGTCGCTGCCGTAATGCACGACGGTGCCGAACTGGTCGTGGAACCGTTGCCAGGATCGTTGCAGGGTCTCGTTGCGCCACATGGTCGCGCATCCGGCCTGCGCGCTCAGGACGCCGCCGGGTGCGAGCAGGGCACGACATCGGGTGAGGAACTCCGCCTCGTAGAGCCGATTGTGCTGCGCGTCTTCGACGCGCTCGTCGGGCAGGTCGATCACGATGACGTCGTAGCGGGTCCCGGCCTGCGCTGCCGTGGCGAGGAAGTCCCAGCCGTCGGCGTAATGCACCGTGATCGGCCCCGTACCCTTGACCGCCGCGGTGAGGTCATCGGTGGTGTAGCCATAGGGCAGGTGTTGGGCGCAGAGTTCGACCTCGAGCTGGTCGATATCGACGTGATCGACGTGAGTGGCGCCGGCGGCGACCGACATCTGGCTGGCCACACCCTCGCCGGAACCGATGATGAGCACGTTGTCCAGCTTCTCGGCCAGCACGAAAGCGGGGACCATCATCGCCTCGTGGTAGGTCAGCTGGGAGAACTCGGTGGACTGGCGGTCGTCGTCGGAGAACAGGCTGATGCCCTGCTCGGTCCGCGCGATCACCATATGCTGGAACGGCGTGTGTGTGTCGACGATCACGTCGTGCAGGTCCCAGATGCGGGTCAGCCCCGGGCCGACCGGCTCCTCGATCCGCTGGCCGCCGTGTCCCCGGCGGATGACTTGCATGCGAACATCCTTGGGGGACAAGTAGTCCCGGAGCAATTCGACCGCCTTCGACGCCCCCGCGCCGATGCTGCCGCAGGTGAAGACGTCGACGAAGATGTCGCCGGACTCCGGATAGGTGTGAATCGAGGCGTGGGACTCCGACAACAGCGCGAGGACGGTCACCCCCTGCGGGTCGAACTTCTTGTGTACGACATCGCAGATGGTGACGCCCGCCGCGATCAAAGACGCACGCAACGCCGATTCGAGTCGTTCGAGATCGTCGCAGAGGTCTGCATCGACACCACCGAACTCGGCCAGCACATGCCAGCCGGTGAATTCCGCCGTCATGGGCAAACTCACTCTCGCTCAGCGCCCGAGACATGAACGGTCAAGGGCGGAAAACCATTGAAGGACACCGACGAATAGCTCGCGGTATAGGCGCCGGTATCGGGGATTCGAATGCGATCACCGGCTTGCAACGTGGTCGGTAGGAGGACTCGCGTGCGTTGATACAGTACATCGTCGCCGTCGCAGGTCGGACCGGCTACCACCGCCTCGTCGACGGGATCACCGTCCCGGTCGGTGACGAACCGGTAGGCGATGTACTCGTTCTCGGTCTCGGCCATCCCGTTGTAACGGCCGATGTCGAGATACACCCAGCGTCGTCCGTCCGGCGCGGTGCGGACGCCGACGACTTCGGCGTGCATGGTGCCCGCCGAACCGACCAGCGCCCGGCCCGGTTCGACGACCAATCCGGTACTCCCGGAAAGGAATTCGGCTGCGGCGTGCTGCACCACCGCCGCGATCTCACCCAGTGCGGGTGCGGAGTCGGCGTAGGAGATCGGCAGCCCGCCGCCGATGTTCACCCATCCGACCGGAATGTCCTTGTCCGCCAACGCTTCCACGATCCGGCCCGCCTGCTCGATGCCGATCCGCCACGCGGCGGGGTCCAGTTGCTGGGAGCCGACATGGAAGTACGGCCCGGCGACGACCAGCCCGAGATCTCTGGCCCGGACCAGCAGCCGCAACGCCTCGCCCGGAGTGCAGCCGAACTTGGTGCCGAATGGGGTTTGCGACGCCGGCGCGGAAGCCAGGAAGCGGCACTCCACCTCGGAGCCGGGCGCGTGCTCGGCGATGCGCAGCAGGTCGTCTTCGGTGTCGAAGGCGAAGCGGCGCACGCCCAGCGCGTAGGCCCGGGCGATGTGGGCGGCCTTCTTGATCGGGTTGCCGTAGCACAAGCGTTCCGGTGCCACGCCGAGCCCGAGGCACAGGTCGATCTCGCCGATGCTGGCGACGTCGAACTCGGCGCCCTCCTCGTCGAGCAGGCGCACGATCTGCGGCACCGGGCTCGCCTTGACGGCGAAGCGGATCCGCGTCGCGGTGCCGCGGTCCGCGGACAGGGCGGCATCGAGCGCGCGGTAATTCTCACGGACACGCTCGGTATGGATGACAAGATACGGCGATTCGGGCATAGTTGGTCTTTCGCTTGGGCAGCGGGGGAGAGAGTATCAGCGGCCGCTACCCAGAAACGAATCCAGCAAACCTTCATCGAACCTTGGATTCGCCGCAGGGTTGCCGAACCCTGTCCTGCTGGCCGGATGAAGGCGCTGACCTGTGTGGATGCGGACCGGTTCGCGGTGCGGGCTCAGCCGGCGGACACGGTGACGTCGTCGAAGACGACCTCGCCCGCGGCATCGGATTCGGCGAGATCGACCACCGCGTCGATCGACCAGCCGTGGTCGCCCGCCGGGTCGTCGAGCACTTGCCGCACCTGCCAGAACCCCGGTCTTCGTTCGATCTGGAACAGTTGCGGGCCTCTGGCGTCGGGGCCGGTGCCGATCCGCTCGTACTCCCCGAAATAGCCGGCGAGTTCCTCCGCCCAGTCCGGGCCGGGGCTCAACTCGGCCAGGTCGTCCCAACGCCGTAGCGCGGCCAGTTCGACGCGGCGGAACATCGCGTTGCGGACCATGACCCGGAAGGCGCGCTCGTTCGCGGAGATCGGGCGCACCGTCTCCGCACCGAAGGCGACCTGATCGGCGTCGGTCTCCGCGCCGGGGTTGGTCAGCTGCTCCCATTCGTCCAGCAGACTCGAATCCACTTGGCGGACCAGCTCACCGAGCCACTCGGTGACGTCGTCGAGTTCCTCGGTGCGCGCCGACTCGGGCACCGTGCGCCGCAGCGCGCGGTAGGCGTCGGCAAGGTAGCGCAGCACCACGCCCTCGGAGCGGGCCAGCTCGTAAAAGGAGATCAGCTCGGCGAAGGTCATCGCGCGCTCGATCATGTCGCGCACCACTGACTTCGGCGCGGGCGCGAACTCCGACACCCACGGATGCCCGCCCCGGTAGGTCTCGTAGGCCGGTTCGATCAGCTCGGCCAGAGGCTTGGGCCAGGTCACCTCTTCGAGCAGTTCCATCCGCTCGTCGTAGTCGATGCCATCGGCCTTCATCTCCGCGATAGCTTCTCCGCGCGCCTTGTGCTGCTGGGCCATCAGCAGCTGGCGGGGATCCTCCAATGTGGATTCGATCAGCGATACGACGTCGAGGGTATAGCTCGGCGCGTCCTTGTTCAGCAGATCCAGCGCGGCCAGCGCGAACGGTGACAGCGGCTGGTCGAGCGCGAAGTCACGTTGCAGGTCGACGGTCAAGCGCGCGCGTCGGCCCTGCGCGTCCGGTTCCGGCAGTTGCTGGACCACACCGGCGTCACGCAGGGCGCGATAGAGCCGGATAGCGCGCAGAATGTGCCTGCGCTGGGCGGGTCGTGGCTCGTGATTGTCTTCGAGCAGGTGACGCATGGCTTCGAAACAGTTGCCCGGTCGGGCGATCACGTTCAGCAACATGGCGTTGGTGACGGTGAACCGCGACACCATCGGCTCCGGCTGGGCGGCGACCAAGCGATCGAAAGTCTCTTCGCTCCAGGAGACGAAGCCCTCCGGCGGCTTGCGCCGCTGCACCTTGCGCTGTTTCTTGGGGTCGTCGCCCGCCTTGGCCAGCAACCGGGTGTTCTCCACCTCGTGTTCGGGGGCCTGAACGACGACGGTACCCATGGTGTCGTAGCCCGCCCGGCCCGCGCGACCGGCGATCTGATGGAACTCGCGGGCTTTCAACCGGCGGGTACGCACACCGTCGAACTTCGTCAGGCCGGTGAGCAGCACCGTGCGGATGGGCACGTTGATACCGACGCCGAGGGTGTCGGTGCCGCACACCACCTTCAGCAGACCGTCCTGAGCGAGCCGCTCGACCAAGCGGCGGTATTTCGGCAGCATGCCCGCGTGATGGACGCCGATGCCGTGCCGGATCAGCCGCGACAGGGTCTTGCCGAAGCCCGCCGCGAACCGGAACTCGCCGAGCGCTGCGGCGATCGCGTCCTTCTCCGCGCGGGTCGCGAAGTTCACACTGGTCAGGGCCTGCGCACGTTCCAGCGCGGCGGCCTGGGTGAAGTGCACCACGTAGACCGGGGCCTGATGGGTGGTGACCAGTTCTTCGAGGGTCTCGGTGATCGGGGTGCGGGCGTAGGAGAAGCTCAGCGGTACCGGGCGCTCGGTGCCCGCGACGACCGCGGTGGAACGGCCGGTCCGGCGCTTCAGGTCACGGGCGAAGAAATCGACGTCGCCGAGCGTCGCCGACATGAGCAGGAATTGGGCGCGGGGCAGTTCCAGCAGCGGGACCTGCCAGGCCCAGCCTCGGTCGGGATCAGCGTAGAAGTGGAATTCGTCCATCACGATCTGGCCGACGTCGGCGTCCGCGCCCGCACGCAGCGCCAGATTGGCCAGGATTTCCGCGGTGGCGCAGATGATCGGCGCGTCCGGGTTCACCGCGGCGTCGCCGGTGACCATGCCGACACGCTCGGCGCCGAACACGTCGCAGAGGGCGAAGAATTTCTCGCTCACCAGCGCCTTGATCGGCGCGGTGTAGTAGGTGCGCAGGCCCTGGGTGAGCGCGAACAGATGTGCGCCGACCGCGACCAGCGACTTTCCGGAGCCGGTCGGGGTGGCGAGGATGACGTTGGATCCAGAGGCCAGCTCGAGCAGTGCCTCGTCCTGCGCCGGATACAGCGCGGTGCCCTGCTCGGCGGCCCAGATCCCGAACGATTCGTAGAGCGCGTCGGTGTCGGTTCCCGGGATGTCGAGCAGTTCGGTCAGATCCACTCCGACCACCCTACGGCCTCGCTGTCGGCGACGCGTGCAGGGGCGATCGGCACCGGATCCGCCCGGAAGTCAGTCCCACTCGCGGTTGTCGTCGCCGTTGTAACCGCCCTGCTCGGCGAGGAATCGTTCGAACTCGGCGCCCAGTTCGTCGCCGCTGGGCAGCTCGCCGTCACCGACCAGCAGGCTCGACTGACGCTCCTGGGCGGTGACAAAGTTGTCGTACTGCCGCTCCAGTGCGTGCACCACGGTCTCCACTTCGGCGTTGCCCGCGATGTGCTCGTTGACCTGTTCACGCACCCGCGCGGCGGCCTCACCGAGCGCGGCCAGCGGAAATTCCAGGCCCGCGTTACCGGCGACGTTCTCCAGCAGGGTTTGCGCGGCCTCCGGGTAGGCGGTCTGCGCCAAGTAGTGCGGAACGTGTACCGAGAAACCGACCGACTCGTGACCGTGCTGGGCCATGCGGAACTCCAAAAGCGATGAGGCGCTGCCGGGCACCTGGAGTTCGCCCGGAAACCGCTGATGCTCGGAGATCAGATCGCGATCGGAGGAATGAGCGGTCACCCCGAGTGGCCGGGTGTGCGGAATGGCCATCGGAATCGCGCTGAGCCCGATGCTGCGGCGCACGCCGAGCTGTTCGGCGAGCAGGCGTACCGCAGTGGTGAACTTTTCCCAGCGTAGGTCCGGCTCCAAGCCCGCGAGCAGCAGGAACGGGGTGCCCGCGGTGTCGCGCAGCGCCCACAGGTTGAGCTCCGGCTCGGCGTACTCGGCGAAGTGATCGGTCTTGAACGTCATCAGCGGGCGCCGCGATCGGTAGTCCAGCAGCTCGTCCACGTCGAACGAGGCGACCAGTTCGCTTTCGAGGCTCTCGCGCAGGTGCGTGGTGGCCAGCCGCACCGCGTGCCCGGCGTCGGTGAATCCTTCCAGCCCGTGCACCAGAACCGGGCCCGAGCCGTCGGCCGACGACAGCTGCGGAGCGGGAAACTCCAGTTCGTACATTCGCGACTCGTAGTCCATCGCGTACTCCTTCCTGCGCGGTTCCTGCGGCCCGGACGCGTACCTCACGCGCGAGTGTGGTTGCCTGCCCGATCGTGACCACGGTTGGTGTTGTGGCGCGATCAGCAGTCGTCCGGGACGCCGACCACCGTCCATTGTCCCCCATGCCGATGACGGCCATCGCACTCGGCCGGGCATGGACCCATACCCCAACGCAACATCATCGGTGGCCCGTGCATTCCGGTCCGGCGGCGTGGCAGCTGCGGCGGCGGACCCGAAGTTGGCACAGTGAGGGTGTGACCGTGGTGGATTCGACGCGCAGCAGGCTCGGCTGGACGGTGCCGGTCGTCTGCGTCGCAGTGCTGGCCGGATGCGGTTCGACGGTGCCGGGACGCCCGGTTTCGTCGGCGCTCCCCACGGTGACCCGGCAGGTGAGTGCGGAACTGCCGACGCTGTTGCCGGATCCGGCGCAGTTTCCAGCGCGGTATCCGGCGGTGGTACTGCCGCAGCAGGCCGTAGCCCAGGCCGCGGGCGATCTGGACGGCATGGGACGTGGTGCCGCCGTGCAACCCAGCCGGTGTGTGCCACCCCGCCAGGACTTCGGCCCCGATCGGACGGCGATGGCGGTGGGCACGGACGACGCCACGCGCGCCAGTTTGACCGTCGAATTGGCGCGCACCGACGAGCCGTTGGCGTCGTTGCGGGCCAGGCTGGCGCAGTGCGGATCGGTGCGGGTGACCCGCGCGGGCGCCGCGACCACTGTGTGGACCGAGTTGGACGCGCCACCACCGGTCGATGCCGATGACGCTGTGGCGCTGCGCCGGACCGTGCGGCCGGAGGCGGGCGGTGCCGGGCTCATCCAGTCCATGCGGACACTCGTCGCTCAGCTCGACGATGTGCGAATCTCGGTGACCTACATGTCTTTCGATGACGGTGAACCGGATATGGCAGCCCTGGACACACTGTTCTCGACGGCCGTGCGAAAGGTGCGAGAGGGGTGATCGCAACTGGCCCTGGGCCGCGCCCGGCGGCACGATAGCACCTGCCACCGACAGTGATCGCGGTCGGCGCCGTCCGGTGGGCGGGATCATGCACAGCGCGAAGCGAATTCCCCAGCCCAGCTGAAAGGCCTGGTCGGCAGCCGATAATGAAGAGCGCGGACGGGAAGACTCGCCGCATGAGCACTTCCGCGACACCTTATCCCGCTCCTGAGCCGGTCGATGCCGAGTCCGCGTCCGCGTCCGCCGGCAAGGACCGTGCCACATGTTCGGGTCCGCGCAGCCGTAGTGCACCGAGCTGCCCTGCCTCCTTCGGCGCCGGAAGCGCCGATCACGTCGATATCGTTGCGCGGGTGGCATTTTCGGCACCCCGGGTGCAGACAGCCGGGAAAACCTCGCGGCGTATCGGCGTCGCTCGGGACCGAATGACCCATTGTTGCGACGAGCCTCCACCATTCGTTCGTGATGTTCCGGAACACGCTGTGCGCGTGGATGATCCGGGCGAACTAATTGCGGCCATTCCCGCGATGCTGGGCTTCACCCCGGAGCGGTCGGTGGTGGTGCTCGTCTTGCGGCACGGGGCCGTGGAAGCGGCAGTGGTCGACGCGGTGGTGCGTTTCGATCTGGACTCACCCGGTGGAGGGCGGGTGCTATCCGGGACGCTGGCCGCTGCCGTCACGCGGATCTGCGGCGATGAGGCAGCTTCGGTACTGGCGGTCCTCGTCGACGATCGCGCCGAAGAACCGCAAGTCCACGCGCAACGGCATCGCTGCGCCGCGGCGCGATTCGACGTACTGGTCGCAGCGCTGGGTAGGCGCTTGGCGTTCTCCGGTATCGCGCTCGGCGGGGTGTGGGCTGTACGCCGGATCGCCGCCGGGCAGCGCTGGTGGAACCTGGCAGGACCGGACCGGCGTGGAGTGCTGCGGGATCCGGCTGCCTCGATGGTTGCGCTGACCCATGTGCTGGATGGCAGGCAGATCCGCGGCTCCCGCTCCGAACTCACCGACCTGGTCGCGGTGGACGCGCCGACGGGTGCGGAAGTGGCGGCGCATTTGGAGAACGCGCTTGTCCTCGCGAGGGAGCGGTATGCGCGGGCTGCGCGTCGCGGTGATACGAGTGAATACAGCAGGCAGGCCCTCGACTACGTCCTGTGGCAGATCGCCAACATCTCGTCCGGCGCAGCGCTGACGGCGCCCGAACTCGCGAAACTCGCCGCCGCCCTGCGGGATCGAGCCGTCCGGGACACGATGTTCGCCCTTGCCGTCGGCGACCATGCCGCCGCCGCTGAAGCGCTGTGGGCAGCGCTGACCCGCGCACTGTCCGGTCCGGATCGCGCCGAGGCCGCAGCACTGCTCGGCTACAGCGCGTATGTTCGCGGTGACGGTCCACTCGCGGGGATCGCGCTGGAGGCCGCGCTGGAGGCGGATCCTGGTCATTCGATGGCAGTGCTACTCGACACCTCGCTGCGCCTGGGTATGCGTCCCGAGCAGTTGCGGCGGCTTGCCCGCAGTGGTTACCAGACCGCCGCCGGTCTGGGGGTCGATCTCGGCATGCAGGCACCGTGAGCAGGCGGTGTAGGTCGGATGTCCGAGTCGGTGGGGGTATTTTCGCCACCGGGCTTCGGGCTTGCCGTGCCGGGATTCGCGTCGTCGCGGAGTCGCTCGGTCGGGCTCGCGAGGGTGCGCGTGCCCGAGCCGGGGCATGGCCGACTCGGGCAGTGCGGAGCCGACTATCGAGCGCTGTGCGCTCGGGAACCGAGCGACTGGAGGAAGCTCCAGGCGTCCATGACGATCTCGTCGAGGTCGTTGTGTTCGGGCTGCCAGCCGAGTTCGGTGGTGGCGCGCTCACTGGAGGCGATCAGCGTCGCCGGGTCGCCGGCGCGGCGCGGCGCGTCCAGCGCGGCGATCGGCAGCCCGGTGACGCGCTCGCAGGCCGAGATCACTTCTCGCACGGAGAATCCGGTACCGCTGCCGAGGTTGTAGATCCGGTGGGTGCCCGCTTCCGCGGTCGCCAGGGCAAGCAGATGAGCTTGGGCGAGGTCGCGGATGTGGATGTAGTCGCGGACCGCCGTGCCGTCCGGGGTGGGCCAGTCGGTACCGAAGACCGAGATCGCCTTGCGGTGACCGGCCGCGACCTGCAACACCAGCGGGATCAGATGCGTTTCCACCACCCGGTTCTCGCCCAGACCACCGTAGGCGCCCGCGACGTTGAAATACCGGAGGCTGGTAGCCGCAAGCCCGTGCGCGATCGCATAGGAGGTGATGGCGTGGTCGATGGCCAGCTTCGACGCGCCGTACGGATTGGTCGGCCGGGTCGGGGCGGTCTCCGTGATCGGCATCTGCTCCGGATCCCCGTAGACGGCCGCGGTCGAGGAGAAGACCAGCCGCGAGGTGCCCGCGCGCCGCATCGCCTCCAGCAGTTCGAACGTCTTCACCACGTTGCCGTGCCAGTATTTCTCCGGCTGCTGCACCGATTCCCCGACCAGCGACTGCGCCGCGAAATGCAGGACGCCGTCGAAAGCTTCGGTCGCCAGCAGCGCAGGTGCCGCCACCGCCACATCGCCTTCGACGAACCGGGCGCCGGAGGGAACGCCGTCGGCGTTGCCCGTGGACAGGTCGTCGACCACGACCACCTCGTGTCCAGCTTCGAGCAGAACCTGGGCGCAGACGCCACCGACGTAGCCCGCGCCACCCGTGACCAGAAGTTTCACGCGTCAGACCAGCTTCACTTGGACGGCGTGCGCCATCTCGTCCGACAACTCGAAACCATGATGCCCGGACACGGTGATGACGACCGTGCCCGGCTTGTTCTCGACCGTGACGCGCGCGTCCGGCACGACGCCCGCTTCGCGCAGGCGGCCGATGACCTCCGGGTCGGTCTGGATGTGCTCCGCGAGCCTGCGCACGACCACCGCGTGCATTCGCCCGTACGGCAGATCCGACAGCCGCACCAGCCTCTCGTCGGCGGCCGTCGGCGGCATGACGCCCAGTTCGTCCAGACCCGGGATGGGGTTGCCATACGGGGAGGTGGTCGGGTGGTTGAGGACCTCGACCAAGCGTCGCTCGACGTCCTCGCTCATCACGTGCTCCCAGCGGCAGGCCTCCGCGTGCACGTTCTGCCAGTCGAGTCCGATGATGTCGACGAGCAGCCGTTCGGCCAGCCGGTGCTTGCGCATCACCGCCACAGCCATGCCGCGACCCTTCTCGGTCAGTTCCAGATGACGGTCTCCGGCAACCAGCAGCAAACCGTCCCGCTCCATCCGTGAAACGGTCTGGCTCACTGTCGGGCCACTCTGCTCGAGGCGCTCGGCGATCCGGGCGCGCAGGGGCACCACGCCCTCCTCCTCGAGGTCGTAGATGGTACGGAGATACATCTCCGTGGTGTCGACCAGATCCTTCACCTGTTACCCCTTCGTCGGCACGAATTCTACCCACGCACGCCGACACCGCCGTCTGCCGGATCGTGTCGCTTCGCGCTGCGTCCGACGTATCCGGCGGCGCCCCGGCAAACCGGTCGGCGCACGGCAGGCCGCCGTGACCGCATTTGCTCGTACTTGTACTGCATAGGAACGTTCCGCGAGGTCGCTTGCTTCCCGCTAGCGTTGCGAGTATGGCCACTGCACCGCATGGAGAACCGCCGGCGCCGGCGCCGCCCAGCACGACCCGGCCGGGAACCGTCGTCTGGACCGACCGGTTTCTGGATTACGCCTGGACCCCGGAGCATCCGATGAAACCGGCGCGCCTGAAGTTCACCATGGCACTGGCGGAAAGTCTCGGATTGCTCGAGGGTGTCGAACTGCTCGAACCCGCCGGCGCGCAACGCCCGGACCTGCTGCGCATTCACACGCCCGACTACCTCGACGCAGTCGAACACGCCGTGCCGCCGATCGGTTCGCCCGCCGCACCACCCTATGGCTTGGGGTCGCCGGACAATCCCGTGTTTCCGCGCATGCACCAGGCCGCGTCCACGATCGTCGGTGGCACCCTGACCGCGGCCCGTGAGATCGCGGAGGGACGCACCAAACGCGCGGTGAGCATCGGCGGTGGCATGCATCACGCGATGCCCGATTCGGCCGCCGGGTTCTGCGTCTACAACGATCCCGCGGTGGCCATATCCTGGCTTTTGGACCATGGATTCGACCGCATCGCCTACATAGACGTGGACGTACACCATGGTGACGGTGTGCAGCGGGCCTTCTACAGCGATCCTCGGGTGCTCACCATTTCGCTGCACCAGCACCCGGCAACCTTGTGGCCCAACACCGGTTGGCCGGGGGAGACCGGCGCGGGCGCGGCGGAGGGTACATCGATCAACTTGGCGCTGTTACCAGGCACGCGGGATGCACAGTGGCTGCGTGGTTTCCATGCGGTGGTCCCCGGCGCGGTGGCAGCGTTCCGTCCGCAGATCGTGGTCAGCCAGTGCGGGGTGGACACGCATCGGGAGGACCCGCTAGCCGACTTGGAACTGACCGTCGATGGTCAGCGGGCGGCCTTCCGAGCTATGCGCGACCTCGCCGACCGGTATGCCGACGGACGCTGGCTCGCCCTCGGCGGTGGCGGATATGGTCTGGTCCGGGTGGTGCCGCGAGCCTGGACGCATCTGCTGGCCACCGCGTTGGATCGAACCATCGACCCCGGGACGCCGATCCCGCAGAGCTGGATCGACGGAATCCGAGCCGTGGCGCCGCAGTCGGATCCGCCACGCACGATGGGCGACGGTGGTGACGGTGCCTACCGCCCGTGGGACGGTCCCGGTGGAACCGGGGAGACGGGGGACGTGCGGCTCGACCGCGCCCAACACGCCGTCGACATGGCCGTGCTGGCTACCCGCCGAGCGACTTTCGGGTTGCTGGGCCTCGATCCGGAGGACCCTCGTGACTGATTTCCCTGATACCGACGCACCTGTTACCGACGCTGCGGCTGCCGCAGCCCCCGCTGCCAACGCCCCGGTCACCTCGCCTCGGCCGCCGCAGCACTGGTTCGCCGACGTGCTGGCCTCCGATGGCGGCGTCGTGCGGCTTCGTCCGATCACGCCCGACGACGCTGATCGGTTGCAGGAGTTCCATCGCGCACTGTCCGAGCGCACCAGGTATCTACGGTATTTCGGTCCATATCCGCGGATCTCGCCCAATGACCTGCACCGGACCACGCATGTCGATTACCGCGACCGGGTCGGGTTGGTGCTGGAACTGGGCGAGGCGATCGTGGCGGTAGGACGCTACGAGCTGTTGGACCGGGTAGGCCCGCGGGCGGCCGAGGTCGCGTTCGTGGTGGCGGATGGGCATCAGGGGCGTGGGCTCGGATCGATTCTGCTGGAACACCTGGCCGGCGCCGCCGCCGAGAACAGGATCGACACCTTCGTCGCCGAGGTGCTGGCGGAGAACACCGTCATGGTGACGGTGTTCCGTGAGGCGGGCTATCACGTCGAGCGCAGCAGGGACGGCTCGGTGCTGCACCTGGAGTTCGCCATCGACCCCACCGAAGCGCTGCTGTCGGTCCGTGATTCGCGCGAACGCGCCTCGGAGGCGCGCAGCGTGGGCAATTTGCTCGCACCGCGATCGGTCGCGGTCATCGGCGCCACCCCGGCGGAGGGGCGGGTCGGTGGAGTGGTCCTGACGAACCTGCTGTCCGGTGTGTTTCAGGGACCGGTGTTCCCGGTCAATCCCCACCGCAACTCGGTGCGTGGGGTACGTGCGTACGCGACCGTGCGGGAGATCCCCGACGAAGTCGATCTCGCTGTGGTCGCGGTGCCGCCTACGGCGATCGGGTCGGTATTGGACGACTGCCTGGCCAAGGGCGTCAAGGGTCTCGTGGTGCTGACCGCCGGGTTCAGCGAAACCGGTCCGGACGGTGTGGCGGCCGAACGTGAGCTCGTCGCAGCGGCGCGCGGCCACGGGATGCGCGTGGTCGGACCGAGCGCGCTCGGTATCGCGAATACCGACCCGCGGGTGGCCATGAACGCGACACTGGCCACGGTACTGCCCGGCCGTGGACGCATCGGATTCTTCTGTCAATCCGGGCCATTGGGCGCGGCGATTCTCGGCGAGGCCGCCGCGCGCAATCTCGGCCTGTCGACGTTCGTATCGGCGGGTAACCGTGCCGACGTGTCCGGCAACGACCTGCTGCAATATTGGGACAGCGATCCGGACACCGACGTGGTGCTGCTCTACCTCGAGAGCTTCGGCAATCCGCGCAAGTTCTCCCGGATCGCGCGACGGGTGGCCAGGACCAAGCCGATCGTCGCGGTGAGCAGTGGCCGGTCCGTCGCCCAGCCGGACGGTGGTATGGACCGCTCGATCGTGCGGGATCTGTTCGCGCAGGCGGGCATCGTGCAGGTGGACTCGATTTCCGAGCTCTTCGACTGCGCTGCGCTGCTCGCCTATCAACCGCTGCCGCGCGGCCCGCGGACGGCGGTGGTCGGCAACAGCGCGGCCCTCAACTGGCTGGCCATCGATGCTGCCAGGGGCGAGGGGCTTCGGGTCGGCGACCCGGTGAATCTCGGCCCGGAGGCGTCACCGAGCGCGTATTCGGATGCCCTGGTCGCGGCCCTGAGCTCGGACGAGATCGACGCTGTGATCGTCCTTTTCGCGCCCCCCGTGCCACTGCCGACTGCCGGGTTCGCCGATGCGATCCGCGCGGCGGCGGCCGCCGTGCCCGATGCGGGGAAGCCGATAGTCACCACATTCTTCGCAGTGCAAGGGCTGCCGCACCTGCTCACGGTGCGCGGCGAGGACGACACCGCGGTGCGCGGATCGATTCCTTCGTATCCCGACCCGGAACGCGCCGCGCGGGCACTGGCCCGGGTCTGGCGTTATGCCGATTGGCGGACTCGGCCGGGGTCCGCGGTGGTACGGCCGCACGGCATCGACACCGACCGCGCCCGCCGGCTGGTGGCCGACTGGATGGCCGGATCGGGCGGTCGCCGGCTGACTGATCTGCAGACCGTGGAACTGCTTGCCTGTTACGGCATTTCGGTCGTGGAGTTTCGCGAGGTGCGCACCGCCGACGAGGCGGTCTCGGCCGCGGAGGAGCTCGGTTACCCGGTGGCGGCCAAGGCGACCGGCGAGTTGTGGCGGCGCAGGCCGGATCTCACTGGCGTCCGACTGGATCTGTGGCGGCCGACGGCGGTGCGGCAGGCGTACACCGATCTGGCCGAGCTGTGCGGCGATCCGGTGCTGCACATCCAGAAGATGGCCACCAAGGGTGTCGGCTGCATCCTGCGCGTGCAGGACGATCCGTCCTTCGGGTCGGTGATCGAGTTCGGACTATCCGGCATGATTATCGAACTCCTCGGTGACCGCGCCTACCGGGCACTGCCGTTGACCGCTGACGAAGCCACCGCTTTGATCGACGCGCCGCGCGCCGCCCCGCTGCTGTCGGGTACTGCCGTCAGTCCGCGCGTCGACAAAGCCGCCCTCGCCGAACTCGCCCAGCGCATTTCGGCTTTGTTCGACGACCTGCCGGAGATGCGAGAACTGTCCTTCGACCCGGTGCTGGCCTCGCGTAGCTCGGCCGAGATCCTGTACGCACGTGCCAGGATCGGCCCGGAACCGAGCCGCTTCGATACCGGTCCGCGCCGGCTGGGTTGAGGTCACTGCAGCCGGCGCGGCGAAGTAGGCACCCCGACGACAGGGTGGCGCGCCTGAGCCGTTGGCTCGCACAGGCCATGTCGCAGGTTGCTCGATAACGGACGATCGCTTTTGCCACGATCTGTGGAGGCCAGATTCGCCCGATAGAAAGGCCTGCCCGCCATGAAGATCCGAATCCCTGCTCTGTTGTCACTGTTCGCGGCGGCCCTCACCGCGTGCTCGGTCAGCATCGGCACGCCGAAGGTGGCAGAGGCAGACTTGGAGAAGTCGGTCCGAGACTCGCTCACGCAAAAAGTCGGGCAGGAACCCGACGCGGTCGATTGTCCGGGCGACCTAACCGGCAAGGAGGGAACGACGATGCGCTGCACGCTGACCGCGGGCGCCGACGTCCTGGGCGTGACCTTGACCGTGACCTCGGTCGAGGGCGACACGGTCAAATACGACATCGCCTTCGACCAGAGCTGAGCACGCCCGAGGGAGGGGAGGGGAGGGGAGGGGACACCGCCGACCGGTTACCCGCGACGCCCGGAGGGGGCGGGCGCGCGTGGTCACCGGTCGGCGTGGGAAGGTGACCCCTGGAGGGCCACCGAGTCGGGCACCGGAGCTACCTGCGAGCTACCGGTGCTGGGGATGATCAGCTGGCGTACGCGCGCAACCGGTCGGCCCGCTCGCCTTTGCGCAGCTTCGCCATGACTTCACGCTCGATCTGGCGCACCCGCTCGCGGGAGAGGCCGAAGAGCTTGCCGATCTGGTCCAGGGTGCGCGGCTGGCCGTCGTCCAGGCCGAAACGCAACCGGATGACCTGCTGTTCGCGCTCGTCCAGGGTGGCGAGGACGCTGCGAACATCGTGGTGCAGGAGACCGGCGATGACCGCGGACTCGGCGGAGGTGGCCTCGGAATCCTCGATGAAATCACCGAGCGGGGCCTCTTCGTCGTTGCCGACCGGCATGTCCAGGCTCACCGGATCACGGCTGTGGTCGAGCAGATCGGAGATCTTGTCGACCGGGATGCCCGACTCGTTGGCCAGTTCTTCGTCGGTAGCCTCCCGGCCGAGCTGCTGGTGCAGTTCGCGTTTGATCCTGGCCAGTTTGTTCACCTGCTCGACCAGATGGACGGGCAGCCGGATGGTGCGGCTCTGATCGGCCATGCCGCGGGTGATGGCCTGGCGGATCCACCAGGTGGCGTAGGTGGAGAACTTGAAGCCCTTGGCGTAGTCGAATTTCTCCATGGCCCGGATCAGCCCGAGGTTGCCCTCCTGGATGAGGTCGAGCAGCGGCATTCCGCGGCCGGTGTAGCGCTTGGCGAGCGAGACAACAAGGCGCAGGTTGGCTTCGAGCAGATGTGACCGGGCGGCCTGACCTTCGCGCACGATGAGGGCTAGATCCCGCTTCCGGCCGGCCGGCAGCCGCTTACCGGTTTCCAGCAGATGCTGCGCGTAGAGGCCCGCCTCGATGCGCTTGGCCAGCTCGACCTCGTCGGCAGCCGTGAGCAGCGCGGTGCGGCCGATCCCGTTCAGGTACACGCGTACCAGGTCGGCGGCAGGGCTCTGGGCGTCGAGGTCCGAATCGCTGGTGCGCACACGAGTGGTGGCGGGGCTTGTCATGACTTGCCTCCTGTCGGTGGTGTCTCACTCCGATCAACGGACCCGACAGGGAGAAAGTTCCCCGTTACGGCTGACGTAAACCGCTCTGAGCTGCGGTTTCCTTCTCTCTCTTCTGAGAAGTTCCTGAGAAGCAGCGCGTTGCGGGGCGATCGCCCGGCCGGGACCGGCGCCGGTTGCCGTACGGTTACACGGGCCGTACCAATCCGTGACGTACCAGCCCGGTTACCACGGACAACGCGTCGGCCGCGAACTCGGCGGTCACCTCCTCGCAGCCGTAGGCAAGCGCCAGTAGTTCGACCAGCTGGTACAACGGCAGGCCGTCGGCTCGCATTCCCGCCAGCAGCGCGATGGTGGTCTCGTCCACTTCGTGCTGCCAGCGCGGGCCGTCGCCCCGATGCAGCCGCGCCACCTCGGGTGCCCAGCCGTCGGCGCCGGACAGGTACACGCGCTCCAACGCGGTCGCGGGGTCTACCGCGAAACGGGTGGACCAGGCGAGATTCGTGTCGTCATGCACGGCGCGCAACCAGGCCGAACGCTCGAAATAGCGGGCGGCCTCCTCGCCGAGCGGGTCGTCGAAGCCGTGCACGAGGTCTTCGGCGAGCAGTTCGGTCGGACCGTCGATGGCACGCAGGTAGACGAAGCCGAAACCGATGCCATCCACCGCAGCCGAAGCGAAGGCGTCCAGCCAGCTCTCCGCACGGGCTTGCGTCGCGGGATCGCGCGGGTCCAGACCTGCATCGCGCAACCAGGTGCCGACGTAGAGGGCGGGATCGGCGACGTCGCGCTGCACCACCCAGGCGTCGACACCGTATGCGGGCAACCAGGACGAGACTCGCTCGCGCCAATCCTCTCCGTCCACATGGACCCACGCGGCCAGCATCGCGGCGGTGCCGCCCGGTGCGAGCAGGTCGGCCGCCTGGGAGCACACCAGTTCGCTTGCGCCGTCGAGCGCGAGGCCGGAGTCACGGTAGGTGTGCTCGACGCGGGCGGGACCCACGACGAACGGTGGATTGGCCACGATCTGGTCGAAGCGCCTACCCCGGACCGGGTCGAACCAGGCACCTTCGACCAATTCGATGTCGAGGTCGTTCAGCGCGGCGGTGGCTTCGGCCAGCCAGAGCGCGCGGGGGTTGACATCGGTGGCCGTGACTTGCCGGGCGTAGGCGGCGGCATGTATCGCCTGTACTCCGCACCCGGTGCCGAGGTCGAGCACCGTGCCGACCGGACGGGTCGGGGTCGCGCGCAACAGCGAGAGAGAGGCGTGGCCGACGCCGAGCACGTGGTCCTCGGTCAGGGTCCGCGGGCGCATCGAGTCGTCGAGGTCGGACAGAATCCATCGCGTGCCCGCCCCGGTGTCCAGTGGGCGCAGGTCCAGCGCCGCCCGTACGGCGTCGCCGTCACGGACGAGCAGTCCCGCGGCGACCGCGCGATCCAGGTCCACCGGCGCGAGCGCGGCGGCGACTTCCCGCTCGGGCAGCGCGTCGCCGAGCAGCAACAGCCGGATGAGCGTGCCCAGCTCGCCTGCTCCCTGCGCCGCCCTGCGCACCGGAACCGGCTCCGAGCGGCCCAGCGCGGCATGCGCATCGCCCAGCACCTCGAGCAAGGTGTCGGCGTCGTAGCCGACGCGGGTCAGGGCGGTCCGCAGGTCCGGGCACAGCGCGGTGAGCAGCGGTTCGGTGGTAGTCGCTCGGTTCGTAGGCACATCGGTACTCTGCCACCGCCACCACTCGGCATGGACGCGGTGTCCGTGTATCACAGCCCGGGCGCCTGAGGGTGTGTCGCGCCGAGCTGTTCGGCCGACAGCCCCGTAACGTTGGGCCGACCCGCGCCGCCACAAGGCTCGCGCGGCCCGGCGAATCCGCGGTCGCAGTATCCGCGTATTCGCGTATCACAGCCTTGGCGTCTGAGGGTGCGTCGCGCGGAGCCGTTCGGTCGACAGCCCCCCGCAACGTTGCGCCGATCCGTGCCGCCACAAGGCTCGAGATTGGCTGATCCGCGGTCCCTTGCGCTGTACATCCGAGCCCTCGAGCGATGACGTGGACGCTGGCGCACCGAAACCTACCATCAGCGCGACCCGGCCCAACAGTCCGAATATGGCTTGGGCCGCAAGGCAACTCATATGGCTGGCGATGTGTGCACGTCGTGCCTGGCGGCGGCGTAGAGAAGGCCGCTGTCGATGAGCGGCCGGGCGGCGTCAGACGCCGTTCGGGTCGCGCGCGGTGACACAGTAGTGCGCGTCACTGGGATCGCTCAGCACGATCCAGTGCTCATGGCGCCGCAGCACAGTCGCGCCGAGCGATTCGTGCCAGGCCGCGGTGGCTTCGATGTCCTGGGCGGCCAGGTCGACGTGCGCGCTGGTCGAACGGTTCTCGCCGAGGCGCTGCAACAGCAACTGTGCGGGCAGTGGTTGCGCTGGGCGCAGACGGGCGAATTCCGGTCGTCCGCCGGGCTGGGACGTCCAGCCGGTCAACAATGACCAGAAGCGGGTTTCGACCTCGTAATCAGCGGCGCCGATATCGAGGCACACCTGGTCCAGCCGCGACAGCGTGCCGTCTGGTGCGGGCACGGCCGGAGCGGGCGTGCTCATGGCGCGGCCGCTCGGGGTGAGGCAGAACGTTTGGCCGCTGGGGGAGCGCAACACGGCGTAATCGGGGTGATTGGCGACCAGTTCGGCGCCCAGGTCGAGCGCTGTACGGACGGCAGCCGGTATGTCGTCGACGTCGAAATCGAGATGGACGCCGCCGAGACCCGTCACCGCCTGCATTTTCACGCTCGCGGCGGCGAACAGCGCCGGGTCGGGCAGCAGGGTGAGGAACTCGTCGTCCGGACCGCGTCGCGGCGAGAGCTGGGTACCGGTGACCGTGGACCAGAACTTCGCACAGTCGTCGAAACGCTGTGCCGGGCGGTCCAGGAAAACCCAGATCCACCGAATCATGTTCACTCCTGTCCTAGTGCCCCGAGCCAGTTCCCCGAGCTGGTTCCCGAGAACTTACCGAAGTGGTGACCGTCGTGCGGACGGCTTCGCTGCGACATCAGGGGCGCCTACCCAGGTTGTCCGAACACACAGCGACCCGCAGAATGGCGCGAATTCGACGATATGTGGCGTTCCGGCCACTAGTTGCGGAAGCAACGATCCGGCAAGCTCGACGGGTGACCCAACTGCAGACGCCGACCACGCTTTCCGTCGACTCCGCCCCGCGCCACCGCCTGCATCCGGCCTGGTTGGTCGCGGGTGTCGGTTTCGTCGCGCTGCTGGGCGCCGCCGCGTTCCGGTCGGTGCCGGGCGTGCTGCTCGACCCGCTGCACGAGGAGTTCGGTTGGTCACACGGCACCATCGGCGCGGCCGTCTCGCTGAATCTCTTGCTGTACGGCCTGATCTCCCCTTTCGCCGCAGCGCTGATGGATCGCTTCGGCATCCGCAAAGTGGTGGCCTGCGCGCTGGCACTGGTCGCGGCGGGTAGCGGGCTGACGGTGTTCATGTCCCAGCCGTGGCATCTGATGCTGACCTGGGGTCTGCTGGTCGGCGTAGGGGTGGGCTCGATGTCGATGCCGTTCGTCGCGACCATCACCGGCCGCTGGTTCGTGCGCCAGCGCGGCCTGGTCACCGGCGTGCTCACCGCCGCCGGCGCGACCGGCCAGCTGATCTTCCTGCCATTGATATCGGCGCTCGCACACACGCACGGCTGGCGGCTGCCATCGCTGATCGTCGCCGGCACGGCGCTGGCGGTGACGCCACTGGTGGTGCTGTTCATCCGCGACTTTCCGAGCGACGTCGGAGCACGGGCGTACGGGGCCGCGCCGGACAGTCCCGTGGGGATGCGGGTGCCCGCGGCCGGTGGTGCCTCGCGTGCGCTGACCGTGCTCGCCACGATTGCGCGTAACCCCGGATTCTGGTTGCTGGCAGGCGGCTTCGCGGTCTGCGGGGCGTCGACCAACGGGCTGGTCGGCACCCATTTCGTCAGTGCGGCGCACGATCACGGCATGCCACCGACCACCGCGGCGAGCTTGCTGGCGGTCGTGGGCATTTTCGATGTGGCGGGCACCATCGCGTCGGGCTGGCTGACCGACCGGCTGGACCCGCGCTACCTGCTGATCGGTTACTACTCGCTGCGCGGCTTCTCGCTGTTGATCCTGCCCGCGCTGCTGGGGCCGCACACGCAGCCGAGTCTGTGGGTCTTCATCGTCTTCTACGGCTTGGACTGGGTCGCTACGGTACCGCCGACGGTCGCGCTGTGCCGCGAACTGTTCGGCGCGGACGGCCCAGTGGCGTTCGGATGGGTCTTCGCCGCGCACCAGATCGGTGCGGCGTTGGCGGCCAGCGGCGCGGGCGTCATCCGTGACCTCCAGGGCAGCTACGATCTGGCCTGGTATCTGGCAGGCACGCTGTGCGGCGCAGCCGCGGTGATGTCGGCGGTGCTGCGCCGCGCCCCGCAACCGTCTTGACGGTCTCCGTGCCTCGGTATCCACGGCTGACGTGCCGCGCCGGCGGTGGGTCCCGAGGTGAAGACTGCCGGTGACCAGCTCGCCGGACGCTGCGGATGCGGCCCGGGCTCAGCTGTCGATGGCGTTGTGCGGGCGCGACTCGATGGCGGTGCGCGGTCGGTCCCAGCGGCTGGGCTCGTCCTTGCGGCGCGGCGGGCGGTCGTTCGCGATCAATACCGCGATCCAGGGCAGGGGAATGGAGGCCACGATGATCAGGATGGACAGCAGCGGATTGCCGAAGGCGCTGTAGGCGATCGCCGCGAGGACCAGGCAGGGGATGCGGAACGCCATGATGATCGTGTACCGCCGCACGCGGGCGCGGTGCTGATCCTCCAGCGACGGCGCCGCCTCGGTGATCAGTGCCGGGTGCTTGTCGTCACTGCCTGGGAAAAAACCGGAGGAACGGCGTGGCTGCGTCGGCATCGTCACGTCGGGGTGCTCTTCGCGGTCGCGGCCGTCGGCGGAGGGGGATTCGCCGTTCTGCTGCATACCCCGAGTCTTCCACTTGCGCTCCGCCCGCGCACCGCCCGGGTTCCCGACGACCGCTCTCGGTCTCGGCGACGATGGCGCGCCACCGCTGTCGGCCGCAGATGTGGTGATGCGGCATCATGGAATGCGTGAGCACCGACACCATGGTTCGCCCTGATACAACGACCGATGAGACGACGGGCGACGACACCCCGAAGTTCTTTCACTACGTGAAGAAGGACAGGATCGCTGAGAGTGCTGTGCTGGGCACCCACGTGGTCGCGTTGTGCGGAGAGGTCTTCCCGGTGACCCGCTCGCCCAAGCCGGGCTCTCCGGTGTGCCCGGAGTGCAAGAAGGTCTTCGACGGCCTGCGCAAGGGCGACTGAGCGCGGTCCCTACTCCAGCGACGAGGCCGACGTCCGCCGAAGGTCGAGCACCGCCGGGGAGCGGCTGGGTCCGGCGTCGTCCGGGCCTGCCGCGTCGTCGTCCCCGGTCGCTCCCGGCGAACTCGCATCGCTGTCGCCGCGTACCTGGTTGGCGATCCACTCCTTGACTTGCTCCATGCGGGTCGCGCGGGCGGGCCAGAGCTCCTGCACCGCCGCGTTGAACTCCGCGCCGAGGATCACCGCGAAGCCGAGGAAGAACGTGAACAGCAGAAACGCGATCGGCGTCGCGAGCGCGCCGTAGGTGACACCGGTCCGGGTTACCCAGGACAAATAGCGGCGCAGCAGCTCACTCGCCGCCATGAAGAACACTCCGGCTACCAGCGCGCCACCGAAGAGACGGTGCCACGGCAGCGAGGTGTGCAGCGCCAGCTTGTACAAGGTGGTGAGCCCGATGATCAGCAGCAGTCCGACGCCCGGATAGTAGAAGAAATCCAGCAGCTGAAGTCCCGGAGCACGCCACGTTGCGGGCAGCGCCCGCCCGATCAGCGTCGGCCCCAGCGCCACGAGCGGCAGGATGAACACCGCCGCCACCAGGAACAGGACGTACAGCAGCAGCGCGAAGATGCGCTGCCACACCGGGTGCCGCGCGTCCTGCTGGTCATGGGCCTCGACGATCGCGTCGACGAAGGTGGCCATCGCCGAGGATCCGGCCCACAGCGATAGCACGAAACCCACCGAGACCACCGCACCGCGTCCCCGCCCGAGGACGTCTTGCACCGTCGGCTCGATGAGGTCGGACACCACGTTCGCGCTGAACAAGTCCCGGCTGAACGCGATGATCTTGGTTTCCACGATCGCCACCGTGTCCGGACCGAACCATCCGCCGACGTAACCGAGACTGCCGAGCAGCCCGAGCAGCAGCGGCGCCAGCGAGAGTGTCTGCCAGAACGCGGCCGCGGCCGACTTGGCGAAGATCGAGTCTCCCCAGGCCTTCTCCGCTACCCGGACAACCAGCGCGACCGTTTGCCTGCTCGCGTGTGCCGCCTTCGTTCCCGCCTGGCCCGCCCGGCTCCGGGCGCGCGCCGTCGCTGTGCGGGCCGAGGCGGCATCGGTCCGCGGCGGAGTGCCCGGGTGGGCGCGGTGGTCGGTCATCGTCCCTACAGCATCGCGCACTTCGTCGATCGGCATCGGAGTACGGCGCGACGTGTCGGTGCGCATCGGGTGAACGTCCAGCGTCTTGGCTGGTGGACCTGTGATGCCCGTCGCGGCGGTCGCGTCGGTTTGGCGACACGCCGTACCGGGCCGCTAGGGTCGTCTGCGTGACTGGGTCGGGTGGCACCGCTGTGGCGGGAGAAGCGGGAGCGCCGGGCGATCCGAAAGCAACGAGCACGAGCGTCGGTGGATCTCTGCGTGCCTGGCAGCGGCGTGCGTTGACGAAGTATCTGGCCACCAAACCCCGAGATTTTCTCGCGGTCGCTACCCCTGGGGCGGGAAAGACGACGTTCGCGCTGCGCGTCGCGGCGGAACTGCTGGCCGACCGCACAGTGGACCAGATCACCGTCGTCGCGCCGACCGAACACCTCAAACATCAGTGGGCGCAGTCCGCGGCTCGCACCGGGATCGCGCTGGACTCGCGGTTCTCCAACGCCGCCGGCGCCACCTCGGGGGACTACCACGGCGTTGTGGTCACCTACGCGCAGGTCGCCGCGCATCCATTCCGGCATCGGGTGCGCACCGAGAACCGCAGGACGCTCGTTGTTCTCGACGAGATCCACCACGCGGGTGACGCGAAGACCTGGGGTGACGCGACAGCCGAGGCGTTCGGCGACGCCACCCGCCGCCTCGCGCTGACCGGTACCCCGTTCCGCAGCGACGACAGCCCGATCCCTTTCGTCGTCTACGAACCCGACGAGTCCGGTTTCCCGAAGTCCCGCGCCGACCACACCTACGGTTATGCCGAGGCGCTCGCGGACGGCGTCGTGCGGCCGGTGGTCTTCCTGGCCTACTCCGGCGAGGCGCACTGGCGCGACAGCGCGGGCGAGGAGTACACCGCGCGCCTCGGCGAGCCGCTGAACGCCGAGCAGACCGCCCGGGCCTGGCGCACCGCGCTGGACCCGGCGGGTGACTGGATGTCGGCCGTGCTGCGGGCCGCCGACATCCGGCTGCGGCAGAAGCGCGCTTCCGGCATGCCCGACGCGGGCGGGCTGGTGATCGCCACCGACCAGGACCGCGCCCGCGACTACGCCGAACTGCTGGAACACATCTCGGGCGAAAAGCCGGTGCTGGTGCTCTCCGATGACCCGTCGTCCTCGAACCGGATCGCAGAGTTCAGCAACAGCACCCAACCGTGGATGGTCGCGGTGCGCATGGTGTCCGAGGGTGTCGACGTGCCGCGCCTGGCCGTTGGTGTGTACGCGACCAGCGCCGCCACCCCGCTGTACTTCGCCCAGGCGATCGGTCGGTTCGTGCGTGCCCGCAAGCCCGGCGAGACCGCGACCGTGTTCCTGCCGTCGGTGCCGGTACTGCTGGATCTGGCCGCGCAACTGGAATTGCAGCGCGACCATGTCATCGGCAAGCCGCACCGGGAGAAGGACGGACTCGACGACGAGTTGCTGCTCGAGGCGAGCAAGCAGAAGGACGAGCCCGGCGAGCAGGACAAATCGTTTGTCGCGCTGGCCGCCGACGCCGAACTCGACCAGGTGATCTACGACGGCTCCTCGTTCGGTACAGCTACGTTCGCCGGCAGTGACGAGGAGGCCGATTACCTGGGTATTCCGGGGTTGCTCGATGCCGAGCAGATGCGTGCGCTGCTGCGCGAGCGGCAGGCCAGGCAGGTTGCCGAGCGCGGGACGGCTGCGACCGCACCCGAGCCGGGCCCGCAGGTGGCCGGCGCCGCGGAACGTGTCGCCACGGCCGACCGGCTCGGCGAACTGCGCCGCGAGCTCAACAGCCTGGTAGCGATGCATCACCACCGCACCGGTAAACCACATGGCGTGATCCATGGCGAGTTGCGGCGCGAGTGCGGCGGACCGCCGACCGCGCTGGCCACCGCGGATCAGCTCGGTGAGCGCATCGCGGCGCTGCGCCGAAGGTAGCGTGCGCTGGTGAGATCGCTGATCCGGCGCATGGCCGCTGTTTCGATTGCCCGGCAGCACGCCGCGATGTGCGCGCTCCTGCGGCGAGCAGCGCCAGCGCGGCGCTCGGCAGCGGGCTCCGGTGGTCTGTGCGTGGGCAGTGCAGGTCGCCGGCGAGCTGCACCAGGCGCCCGCCGACTCGGCTGGCGCCTTCGATTATGGGCTGGTCGGACTGCTGGCGGACGGCATCCTCGGCACGGTGTCGGCGTCCTGACCCGTCCGCCGAAAACGCCGACAGCGGGCGACCTGTGGTCGCCCGCTGTCGGTGATGACGGTGTTCTGTTGTCCGATGCTGTTGTGTCAGGACGCGAGGAGCGAATCAGAGTTCGGGAGCGGACTCCGTGTCGATCACGGCGTCCAGCTCACGCAGCCGATCCATGTGTTCGTTCGCGTGGTGCTGGCAGAAGAGCAACTCTCCACCCGCGGGCAGTACGGCGCGCACTCGGGCCGCCGCCCCGCAGCGGTCGCAACGATCGACCGCGGTCAGTGGGGTGCTTGTCAGGGTTCCTGGCATGACTCCTCCGTCCTGGCTCCCGGTCCCGACGACCGTTCACCTGGTGTGGGGCCCGTGGTCACTCACCACGAGCTCGCTACCGCTACTTCCCAGCAGGGGTAGGACTACTCTGTCAGACGTTCGGGACGGGGGACTTTGTTCCCGCGAATGATTCAGTGTGTTTTCGCTAACACGACCTGGGATTTCGCTACGGGCGAACGCCCCAGGTCGGTTCTCGAAGTGCACTCGATCACATCCTCGATCGGCCGATTCAGTTGTCCACCGGGAGATTACCCGTGATCTACGACACTCACACGCTTGTTCATCTATGCACTGTGAGCGAGTGGCTTTCCGCCCGGCAAACGGGCGAGCATTGCCCGCCCTCGCTCGAGGAGGCGGGGTACATCCACCTCTCGGCTCCGCGGCAAGTGCACCTGCCCGCGAACCGGTTGTTCGCGGGACGGCGCGATCTGGTTTTGCTGCGCATCGACCCTGGGCGGTTGAACTCGCCGATCAAGTGGGAGCCGGGTGTGCCGACCGATCCGGAGTCGATGCTCTTCCCTCATCTGTACGGTCCATTGCCGGTGTCGGCGGTCACCGCGGTGCAGGAGTACCGGCCCGGCGTGGATGGGACATTCGCTCCGCTCGCCGGGTGAGCATCGGCCGCGGACCTCGCGGGCGACGATCGCGCGGGCTGAACCCGGGGCCGCGCACCGAGTTTCAGCAAGTACCCGCGAGACGTGCGTCGTGACGGCCGTCTCGCCGATGGACGGCTTGCCGGCGATCTGCGCGGTCGACAATCCGTTGGCGCGGCAGTCGAGCACTTCACATTCCGGTCGGTGAGCTCGTCCAGGCCGGACGGAACCGATTGCGCCGCAGTGGGATTTGGTCGTCGGCGATCACTACTCGAATCGTCGTGTCGCGCCTGGGGAGCGCAGTGGCGACCGGGCCGGCACTTCCCAGCAGCCGGAATCCGGTCCGGCGCTGAAGCTCCCGTCGACCGCGGCCGTACGCTCGCGCATCATGACCAAGCTGGAGGGACCGCGTGATTGCGGCATTCGCTGGGTCGGGTGCCACGCTCGGTCATCGTGGACAGGCCGGTGAGACATAGCGCCGAGCCACCGGCGAAGACGATCACAGTGCCCGGGCACGTCCCGCGTTCGCTCGGGCCCTTCCCGCCATCGCCGCGTGCCCCCAGCACAGCTCAGGGCGCAGACCACACGCCGACGGCCGAAGTGCTGACCGCACGGTTTATCGACCCGGACATCCGGCTAATCTGGAGGGCGTGAACGTCGACGTCACCGCACTACCCGGCATTGGTGTCCGCAAGGACTTCGAAGTGCGCTCCGGCCGCCGAATCGGCGTGGTCGCCCACCGTGACGGTGATATCGACCTGATCGTCTCCAAGCTCGATGATCCGGATGCCTGTGCCGCGCAGATCCCGCTGACCACGGACGAGGCGGCGGTGCTGGCCAATCTGCTGGGGGCGCCGCAGCTGGTCGCGCGACTCAACGACGATCACCGCGACCTGCCCGGGATCACCACCCGTCAGCTGCCGATCGGCGATGAGTCGCCCTACGACGGCCGCACCCTCGGCGAGACCCAGATGCGCACCCGGACGAAGGTCTCCATCGTCGCGGTCATGCGGGCGGGGCAGCTGCATCCCTCGCCCGGCCCTGATTTCACCTTCACCGCGGGCGACTTGCTCGTGGTCGTCGGCACCCCGGAGGGTCTCGATGCCGCCGCGAAGATCTTGACGCACGGCTGAGCACGTGACTGACACCGCGCTCGCACTGATCGAGCTCGGAGCGGTTCTGTTCGCCCTCGGCATGCTGGGGCGCGTCGCGGGCCGGGTCGGTATGTCACCGATCCCGCTGTATCTGATCGGCGGCGTGGCCTTCGGTCAGGGCGGATTCATCGAACTCCGGTCGGCCTACGAGTTCGGCCATATCGCCGGGGAGATCGGCGTAGTGCTGCTGCTGTTGCTGCTCGGCCTGGAGTACACGGCCGCGGAGCTGGTGACCGGGCTGCGGCGCTCATGGGACGCCGGAATCGTCGACATCGTGGTCAATGCGACGCCGGGCGTGGTGGTAGCTCTGCTGCTGGGCTGGGGCCTGCCCGGCGCGATCACGATGGGAGGCGTCACCTACATCTCGTCCTCGGGGATCGTGGCGAAGGTCCTCGACGATCTCGGTCGTCTCGGCAACCGCGAGACGCCGGTGATCCTGTCCATCCTGGTGTTCGAGGATCTGGCGATGGCGGTGTACCTGCCGATTCTCACCACGGTTCTGGCCGGACTGAGCTGGATCAGCGGGATGCGTGCGCTGGGCCTGGCGCTGATGACGATCACACTGGTGCTCATGGTGGCGCTGCGCTACGGCCGCCACGTCTCAGCGATCGTGGACAGCGCCGATCGGGAGGTTTTCCTGCTGACCCTGCTCGGCGGAGCGCTGCTGGTGGCGGGCATCGCCTCCGCCCTGAGCGTGTCGGCGGCGGTCGGGGCGTTTCTGCTCGGCATCGCGATCTCCGGTTCGACCGCCGCCGCAGCCGTGAAACTGCTCGAGCCGCTGCGCGACCTGTTCGCGGCGATCTTCTTCGTAGCCTTCGGACTCAACACCGACCTGCAGTCGATTCCGCCGGTGCTGGGCTGGGCGGTGGTGCTGGCGGTCGTCACGCTCGCGACAAAGGTCGCCACCGGATGGTGGGCCGCCGCCAGGCAGGGCATCCGGCGGATGGGCCGGGCTCGGGCGGGCGCCGCGCTCGTCGCGCGCGGCGAATTCTCGATAGTCATCGCGGGATTGGCGGTGAGCGCGGGCGCGATGGACGGCCGGCTCACCGCCCTCGCCTCGACCTACGTCCTGCTGATGGCGGTGCTGGGACCGGTCGCGGCGCGCGTGGTCGAGCCCATGATGGGGCTGCTGCAACGCCGTGTCCGTTCCGAGCCCGCGATCTCCTGATCAGCCTGCGTAGTGCGGCGGGCCGGTGCCATCCATGGAGCCGATCGCCATGGTGTGCGGACCCGCGAAGCCGGGCAGCAACGACATCGGGCCCGGTTGCCGAGCCGCAAAAATTGCTCTGACCAGCGTTGACGTCGGTGACGGGTCGCTCGTTGCGCACCGAGCCGGCGCCGCGTGGACAACGAGGATCGGCGGCGGTTCACCCGAGCCGCAAAACGCGACGCCCGCATTCGCGGCAGCGCTGGAATATCAAGCGGCACAACGAATGCGGGCGTCGAGACGAAGCGACCTAGTCCAGGTAGTCGCGCAGCACCTGCGAGCGGCTGGGGTGGCGCAGCTTGCTCATGGTCTTCGACTCGATCTGGCGGATGCGCTCGCGGGTGACCCCGTACACCTGCCCGATCTCGTCGAGGGTGCGCGGCTGGCCGTCGGTCAGACCGAAGCGCAGCCGGACAACGCCCGCCTCGCGTTCCGAGAGCGTCTCCAGCACGGACTGCAGCTGGTCCTGCAGCAGCGTGAAGCTGACCGCGTCCACCGCGACGACGGCTTCGGAGTCCTCGATGAAGTCGCCGAGCTGGCTGTCGCCTTCGTCGCCGATGGTCTGGTCCAGCGAGATGGGCTCACGCGCGTACTGCTGGATCTCCAGCACCTTCTCCGGCGTGATGTCCATTTCCTTGGCCAGCTCCTCCGGTGTCGGCTCGCGGCCGAGGTCCTGGAGCAACTCGCGCTGGATGCGGCCGAGCTTGTTGATGACCTCGACCATGTGCACCGGGATGCGAATGGTGCGGGCCTGGTCGGCCATGGCGCGGGTGATGGCCTGCCGGATCCACCAGGTGGCGTACGTGGAGAACTTGTAGCCCTTGGTGTAGTCGAACTTCTCCACCGCGCGGATCAGACCCAGGTTGCCCTCCTGGATCAGGTCCAGGAACGCCATACCGCGGCCGGTGTAGCGCTTGGCGAGCGACACGACCAAGCGCAGGTTGGCCTCGAGCAGATGGTTCTTGGCCCGGTTGCCGTCGCGGACGATCCAGTTGAAGTCGCGGCGCGTCGCGACCGGCGGCTTCTCGCCCTGCTCGGTGAACTCGCGCACCTTCTCCGCCGCGTAGAGTCCGGCCTCGATCCGTTTGGCGAGCTCGACCTCCTCCTCGGCGTTGAGCAGCGCGACCTTGCCGATCTGCTTGAGGTAGGCGCGCACCGAGTCGGCCGAGGCGGTGAGCTCCGCGTCCTTGCGAGCTTGCCGCAGCGCCTCGGATTCCTCCTCGTCCCACACGAAATCGCCGGAGGCTTTCTCCGCCGCGGTGGGCTCTTCGGCCTGCTCGGCTTCCTCGCTCTCGGCTTCCTCGGCGACGTCGACCAGATCCTCACCGTCGGCGAGGTCTTCTTCGGAGACCTCCAGGTCGCCGAGATCGTCGAGTTCCAGCGACTCGTCATCGAGGGCTTCCTCGGCGCCGGGCTCGCCATCGGGTCCGGCCTTCTTGGTAGTGGCCTTCTTCGCCGGAGCCTTGGTCGCCTTGGCGGCCTTCTTGGCAGGCGCCTTCTTGGCGGCGGCCTTCTTCGCCGGGGCCTTCTTCGCGGCAGCCTTACGGACCGGCCGTGCTGCGGTTCCATCTGCGGAGTCGGCATCGGCCGATTCGGCGGTCTGACGGGTATTCGTGGCTACCACGTACGCCCTTTCGTGACGGTCTCGTGCGGCGTCACGCCAGAGTAGTGTTCCGGCGGAGCGATCTGTCGGGTTTCACCGGCGGAGGGCCGGTCGGTGTTTCTCCGGCTCAGCCGGGCACGTTCCATTGTAACGATCTCACCAGGGTACCTACGGCACGATGCCGGTAACCGCATCCCCGTCGCGCCCGCGCGCCTCACGGAGTGATTCCCTCGTCGATCGCCATCGCCGCGCCGACGATGCCCGCGGTATTTCGCAGGTGGGCGGGGATGACCGGGGTTCGGTTGGTGAGCAACGGGATCCACCGGTCGGCATCCCGGCTGATGCCGCCGCCCGCCACGAATACGACCGGGAAGAAGAGGTTCTCCAGCGTGGTCAACACGATGCTGACTTCCGCGGCCCACTGCTCGTAGGTCAAGCCGTCGCGCTCCTTCACCGAGGCTGCCGCGCGGTGCTCGCTTTCGCTGCCACCGACTTCCAGGTGACCGAACTCGGTGTTGGGTACCAGCGTGCCGTTGTAGAGCAGCGCGGAACCGATGCCGGTGCCGAAGGTCAGCAGCAGGACCAGCCCGGCGAAATCCTTCGCCGCGCCGTAGCGGTCCTCGGCCATCCCCGCCGCGTCCGCGTCGTTGAGCACGGTGACCGGGCGGCCGCCGAGCGCGGTCGAGAACAGCGCCCGCGCGTCGGTCCCGATCCAGGACTTGTCGATGTTGGCCGCGGTGTGCGCCACACCGCCGATCACCACCGCGGGCAGGGTGACGCCGACCGGGCCATCCCACTCGGCCTTGGCGACCAGCTCCGCCACCGCCTCGGCCACCGCCTGCGGTGTCGCGGGGTACGGCGTCGCGATCTTGAGCCGCTCATGGACCAACCCGCCGGTGGTCAGATCCACCAGTGCGCCTTTGACGCCGCTACCGCCGATATCGATGCCGAACGCGTGCCCCCGAGCAGACATGACTGACCCTTCATTCCCTGTGCCGGCCGGTGTGGTGACAGCGTCGCCGCACCCGGACCCACGACGCCATGACAGGGCGATGCGATGGGATGCCCGACGACGACGCTGTGTCGTGCACGACAAGAATAATGCGGGACCGGGGCTGGGCGTTCGGCGAGGATCTGTGATGCGATGGAAGGCGTGCCGGAAACCTCATCGCCAGTGTCCGACTACACCCCCGACTCGTTCCTCTCGATCGTCGCGCGCGGCGATGAGGCCGATCTGCGTCGCGTCGCGGTCGATCTCGCGGAAACCGCCGCCGCCCATGTCCGCGCCCGTCGGCCCGAGGTGTTCGGGCCCGCGGGCGCGCACGCCGAAGGCGCCGTGCAGGCCAAGAGTCATGCCACCGACCCGGTGACCATCGTGGATACCGAGACTGAAGAGCTGATCCGAAGAATGCTCGCCGAACAGCGCCCCGGTGACCCGATCCTCGGCGAGGAGGGCGGCGGCAGTATCGACGACGGGAGTGCCGATGTCGTCCACTGGGTCGTGGATCCGATCGACGGTACGGTCAACTTCCTCTACGGCATCCCGGGATACGCCGTCTCGGTGGCTGCGCTGCGTGGTGGGCGACCGGTCGCGGGCGCCGTGGTCGATGTCGCGCGAGCGGCTACCTACAGCGCCGGGCTCGGGCTCGGCGCGCTGCGTGTCGGCGCCGACGGTGTGGTGGAGCATCTGCGTTGCACGTCCGTCGAGACGGTTTCGATGTCGTTGGTGGCCACCGGATTCGCCTATGGCCGTCAGCGCCGGACGCGCCAGGCCGAGCTGATCGCGCAGGTGCTGCCGCATGTGCGCGACATCCGCCGCTTCGGCGCGGCGGCGCTGGATCTGTGTCACGTCGCGGCGGGCCGCGTGGACGCCTATTTCGAGCACGGGCTCAATGCCTGGGACTGGGGTGCGGGCGCGCTGATCGCCGCTGAGGCGGGTGCGCGCCTGACCCTTCCGCCCGCGACGTCCCCGGGCACCGACGGCGACCTGGTCGTGGCCGCCGCGCCGGGCATCGCGGAAGAACTCGGGGTGCTGCTGAACCGGGTCGGCGCGACCGACCCGATTCCCGATCGCTGATCAGCAGCGGGCCTGCCGGGCGGCGCCGAGCAGGTCGACATCGATCGCCGTGGAGTTCCCTGGAGCGGGGTTCTTCAGCGAACGCAGCACCTCCTCTGCGTCATTGCTGGGCCGGATATCCCGGAACAGTGAACCGAGCACCAGATCGACGGTGTCGTCGCTGCGCTGATCCTCGATCAGTTCGGCGCACGGCGCGACCAACTGCACCGCCGCGGCGGCCGGACGCCCGCTCACACCGAAGCGGATCTGTCCCGTGCACTCCAGATCACCGTTGACGTAGACCGAATCGTTGCCGTATTGCGTCCCGGGCGCGCTCGCGAAGCCGAGGTCACCGAGCTGCGCGGCGACGTGGGCGGCTTGACCGCGCTGGTTGTTCGCGTTGAGTACCCGCACCTTGCTGGCCGCCAGTGCGGTCGGCTCCACGTCCTGCAGCCGCCCCGCGCCGACCCGTTGACCGAGCGCAGTGGGTTGCGGTGCACCGGGGTCGGTGGCGGGGCTGGGTGAGTTGCAGGCCATCGCGGTGTGATCGGTCTCGTGCGTCGTGAGTGCCTTGATCCAGACGATCCCGCAGATCAAAGCGAGAACGCCGAGCATGACGAGCCAGGGCTGGGGGCGGCGCCGAAGGAACGGCCGACCGTGCGAATCCGTCGCGGCGCCTTCGGTGATCAGTGAAACCACCAACACACTCTACGAAAATGTGTCCCGGACGCCGTGCAAGGTCTCGGTGCGTTCCGCCGATGGTATCGATTGGCCGTCAGTTTCGACTCTTCCGGGTTTTGATTGCGACTTTTGCTCCGAGGTCCGCTATTGTCTGGCGGCCCAGATCGATTCACCAACGTTGAAACCGGTGGTCGGTCGCGGGAACAAGAAGGGCATGTCCTGCGTTTACCCAGCGCTATCGAGAGTGGATCGGTGCGATCCACCCTGATAGGCGACCGGTGTACGTGTGATGTGCACCATTGGCGGGGCGGTATCGGTCGCACCGATTCCGGCAGGAATCAGGTGTGAACGAACCGGTCCGGGATATACGGAGTTAGGACGAGGGGAAGACGACATGGCAACCGACTATGACGCACCGAGGCGCACCGAATCCGACGATGTGTCGGAGGACTCGCTGGAGGAGCTGAAGGCTCGTCGTAACGAGGCGCAGTCCGCCGTCGTGGATATCGACGAATCCGATACCGCGGAGTCGTTCGAGCTTCCCGGCGCCGACCTGTCCGAGGAAGTGCTGACCGTTCGGGTGATCCCGAAGCAGGCCGACGAGTTCACCTGTTCCAGCTGTTTCCTGGTCCATCACCGGAGCAGGCTGGCCAGCGACAAGGGCGGCCAGATGATCTGCATGGATTGTGCAGCCTGATCGCGACGAGATCGAATATGTGTCAGTCCGCGCTCGGAATACCGAGCGCGGCGAGGACCCGTTCGGGCCGTCTCGTGCTCACCAGCCAATACGGCGTCGGATCGTCCGGGTCATCGAGCACGAGCAAGACCATCGGCCCGACCCACGGGCGATGCTGCACGTAGGCGGCGGGGTCGAGCTGGCGTCCCAGCGCCGCGCTTTTCGCGGTGGGGGCGACTGCGGCCGCGCGGGCGACGAAATTCACCGGTAGATGTGCGCGGTCGGCGCGCAGCTCCGGCGTGCCGGTCGCGTCGAGCGTCACCTCGACGCGATGGCGGCTCAGCCACAGCAGCACCCAGACCGGGACCGGGAACAGCAGGACGTAAGGCAGCCAGGCGCGTAGCCCTGGCGCACCCATATGGATCTCCGCGGCCAGCAATCCCGCGATGGCGAAGGCGACCGGCCACCACCACAGCGGCACCCACAGGCGCTCGCGGTAGCGGTTCGCGGGCTGCTTCTTCTCGTCCCTGATCACAGGATTGGGCTGGTCCGACACGAGTCAACACTAAGTCACGAGGGCAAACGGCTTACGCGTAGGCTCGTCCAACGTGAGCGCACTTTCACCGATACCCTTGCTGCGGCTCGACCCCGGCATTCCCGTGCCCACGCGTGCCCATGCGGGCGACGCGGGCGTGGATCTGTGCACCACACAGGACGTCATACTGGAGCCGGGGCAGCGGGTATTGGTCGGCACCGGCGTCGCCGTCGCGCTGCCGGTCGGCACGGTCGGCCTGATCCATCCGCGCTCGGGTCTGGCGGCGAAGTCCGGCCTGTCGGTGGTGAACACCCCCGGCACGGTCGACGCAGGGTATCGGGGCGAGATCAAGGTGTGCCTGATCAACCACGACCCGCGCACGCCGATCGAGTTGCGTCGCGGCGACCGGATCGCGCAATTGCTGGTGCAGCGAGTGGAGCTGGTGGATTTCGTGGAGGTGGGCTCGCTCGATGAGACGACCCGTGGGGCAGGTGGCTACGGCTCCAGCGGCGGTCACGCGAGTCTGACCGAGCGGACGAATGGGGCGGGCCGGGCGACCGGCAAGGAGGCATGACGGGAATGTTCGGAATGCGAAAGAAGTCGTCGGACCCCGACGATCGGTACGACGAGGCGGGCGACTACGCCGACGCCGACGACCAGCCGGACTACGACAACGAGTACTACGACGACACCCCGACCGACGAGCGCTCCTACGCGGGCGTGGAGTTCGGCGCCGACCCGCTGGGGGGCAGGCCCGGCCCCTACGACTACGACGAGGTCGCCGAACTGCTGGAGAATGTCGCCGAGCAGCGGCTCGATCTCGGGTCGGTGCTGCTGCCGGTCCCGCCCGGTGGCCAGTTGCAGGTCGAGATGACCCCGGAAGGCCGGCCGCAGGCGGTGCACCTGGCCACCGAGCACGGCCGGATCACCGTCGCGGCCTACGCCGCGCCCAAGACCTCGGGCCAGTGGCGTTTGGTCGCGGCGGATCTCGCCGACTCGCTGCGCAAGGACGGTGCCGAGGTCGCGGTGCAGAACGGGCCATGGGGTCGGGAGTTGCTGGCGCACACCGAGGGCGCCGACTTGCGATTTATCGGCGTCGACGGCTACCGCTGGATGGTGCGACTGGTCGCCGCGGGGCCCTCCGGCGCGGCGAACGATGCAAGCCCGCTGGTCAAGGCGGCGCGCGCCATCCTCGCCGAGACGGTGGTGCGGCGCGGCGAGGATCCGTTGCCGGTGCGTGAGCCGCTGCCGGTGGTGCTGCCGCAGCAACTGGCGGAGCAGCTGGCCGCGGCCCATCAGCAGCAAGTGGAAACCCAGCAGCAGGCGATGGCCGCACAAGCGGCGGCGACGCAGACCGGTGCGCAACCGGTGCTTCCCCCACGGATGCCGCAGGAGCCGCGCCGGGGCGCGGACGGCTCGGCGATGCAGCAGCTCGGCCGGAACTGAGCAGCCCGCGACCGGCTACGCACTCAGCCGAAGGCGCCGATTCCGGTATGCCCGAGGATCGCTGGGTCGGCGCCTAATTCGTCCAGGGTGATCCGGCACAGGTGCGATCGGGGGGCCAGCGCGGTCCAGTCCTCGGCTACCTCCGGCGGATGTACCGGATCATCGACCGCGGTGACCACGACGAGCGGCGGCGCCAAGGTGGCCAGCCGGTCGGCATCCGGCCATTTGTAGTCGGCAGCCTCGTCCAATGCCGCGGGCAAATGCGGCCATTGCGCGCGCCACGACTGGGTCAGCGCGTCCGCCAGCCACCGCGGGCTGCTCGCTCGCATACGGGCGAGCACCACCGCCAGACCGTCGGCGCGCAGCTGCGCGGCCGTCGCCGCGGCGCTGAGTGCGGCTGGACAGGCGGCGGTGTCGGGTCCGGTCCAGGCCGGCAGCGCCGCGACGATCCCGACCACGCGATCCGGGTGCTCGGCCGCCCACTCCAGCGCGATCGCCGCCCCGAGCGAGATCCCCGCAGCCAGGATCGGACCAGCGCCCGCCGCCTGCTCCAACCCGGCCCGGCAGCTCGCGACGACCCGGCGCGGGTCCGGTTCCACCGCGAGGAAGTCGAGACCGCGTGCCGTGCTGGCGGGCCCGAAGGCGCGCCGGGCGAAATCGGCGTCGGATCCGGTGCCGGGCAGCGCGACGACGCGAGCCGGACGTGGGAAGTCGAACATCGGTCCGAGCGTAGCGGGGGTGGCCCAGCCCATCTACAGTGGCGGTGTACGGCCGCAACAGGCCGTGCCACCGGAATCCCCCATGATGGTGTGCGACCCACGCCATCTGCGCTATGCAGGAGAGCGTGCACAATGTCATCCGCAGCCTCAGGTTATTTTCGACGTCTGGGCCGCAGACTGACCGGAGACCTCGATCAGCTGGATGCCGAAGAGCTGGCCGAGACTTCCGAGGCGTCGGGAGCGCACCGCGCGTCGGAGTGTCGGCGTGGTGACGAGGCCACGATGCTCGGTAGGCTTCGGAGTGTCGAAGCGTGTTCCAAGTCCGCTGGAGCCAGTGTGCAGGCGGAATTCTTCGACGGCACCGACTCCATCACGCTGGTCTGGATCGGGCGCAGGCGCATTCCCGGTATCGAGCCGGGGCGGCGCATCCTGGTCCGTGGTCGGGTGGGCGACCGCGACGGCCGCAAGGTGATCTTCAACCCCTACTACGAATTGCGTGGGAACAGCTGACGTATGCCATCGAGCGACGACAAAGCAGGCTCCGGCGACCGCATCGGACTCGACGTGCCCGACGGGCGTGAGGTACCCGACGGACGTGCCGAGGAACGTGCCGAGCAGACCCTCCTCGAACAATTGGGCGGCTTCAGCGGCCTGATCTACTCGACGCTGCCGGTTGTCGTGTTCGTCCCGGTGAACAGTCTCGCCGGACTGACCGCCGCGGTCTGGGCGGCGCTCGGCGTGGCCGCGGCCATCCTGGCCTGGCGCCTGGTGCGGCGCAATCCCGTCCAGCCCGCGATTTCCGGTTTCCTCGGTGTCGGCGTCTGTGCTTTCATCGCCTACCGGATGGGTGAGGCCAAGGGATTCTTCCTCTTCGGCATTTACACCAGCCTCGTGTACGCCGGGGTTTTCCTCGTCTCCATCCTGTTCCGTCGACCGCTGGTCGGCGTGATCTGGGGCGTACTGAACGGCCACGGCTCCGACTGGCGGTCCGATCCGCGGCTGGTGCGCCTGTACGACCTGGCTACCAGTGCGTGGGTCCTGGTGTTCGGCGCCCGCTACCTGGTGCAGTCGCAGCTCTACGACACCGACCGCACCGGCTGGCTCGCGTTCGCCCGCATCGCGATGGGCTGGCCATTGACCGCGGTGGCGTTGGGCGTCACCTTCTGGGCGGTGCGCCGTGCGGGGCATCTGCCCAGCAAGAAGGTCACGGCGACCGAGCCCGCCCACCGTTGACTTTCCGCCGCCGGCCGGCGAAAACCGCAGGGGTGGGGTAACGACTACCGCCGAGGTGGGCGGTTACCCACCCTGGGGTGCCTGGTTGCCGCCCCGAGTTCATCAGACGATCTATGCGTATCGAAAACACGTACTGGATCGGCAAGGAAGGACTCGGACGTGGCTACCGAGCACAACACCGCGGCGCTGCCCAAGAACCACAACCCTGCTCTCTCGGAGAGCCGCCGGGTATCGGCCGAGCTGGACGAGCTGATCGGTCCGGCGGCCGCGGGCGACCGCCGGGCGGTCGCCGAGATCATCCGGGTCGTGCATCCGCTGGTGCGGCGCTACTGCGGTGCGCGCCTGGGCAATACGGCCCATCTGCAGGTCACCGCAGACGACGTGGTGCAGGAGATCCTCCTGGCCACGGTCAACGCCATCCCGCGCTACCAGGACCAGGGCAAGTCCTTCCTGGCGTTCGTGTACGGCATCGCGGCCAACAAGGTCGCCGACGCGTTCCGCCGCTCGCAGCAGCACCCCGCCTACCCGGTGGCCGACGTCCCGGACTACGCGTCTTCCGCGGCCGGACCCGAGGAATGGGCGCTGGCATCGGAACGACGCGCCGCCACAAGGGAACTCATGAAGGTGCTGGCGCCGGCACACCGGGAGGTGCTGGTGATGCGCATCGTGCTCGGCTGGTCGGCGGCGCAGACCGCGGAGGCCATCGGTACCAGCCCGGGTGTGGTCCGGGTGATGCAGCACCGCGCGCTGAACAAGCTGCGCGCGGAGCTGAAGACCGCCGCGTAGTCCTCGGTGCCGGCGCGCCAAGGACACCTCGGCCGTATCGGAGGGTTATGGCCGGATGCCGTGGTTGGCGAGCTCGAGCCGGAGGTCATCCTCGGCTTCCACCGAGGTCACGAACAACAGTTCGTCGTCGCCCTCGAAGGGGTCATCCGGCTGCGGCACGATCACCCGTCCACCGCGCAGGATCGTCACGAGGGCGGCATCGCGCGGCAGGGTGAGCGTGCGCACCGGCTTGCCTGCCAGCGCGGTGTCCCCGGGCAGCGTTATCTCCACCAGGTTCGCTTGGCCCTGACGCAGCGTCATCAGGCGCACCAGGTCGCCGACGGACACCGCCTCCTCGACCAGCGAGGCCAGCAGCCGGGGTGTGGATACCGCGACGTCCACGCCCCACGAGGCGTCGAAGAGCCACTCGTTGCGCGGATCGTTCACCCGGGCCACCACCCGGCGTACCCCGAACTCGGTCTTGGCCAACAGGCTGTGCACCAGGTTCGTCTTGTCGTCCCCGGTGGCCGCGATCACAACTTCGTAGGTCTCCAGTCCGGCCTGCTCGAGCAACGCCAGCTCGCACGCGTCGGCGTGCACCCAGACCGCGTCCGGGATCGCCGCGGAATCGATGTGCTCGAGCTGACGCTCCAGCAGCATCACCTGGTGCCCGGCGCGCAGGAGTTCCCTGGCGATCGATCGGCCGACGGCGCCTGCTCCGGCGATGGCCACTTTCATTTTCAGTCCTCGCTCGCTGGGGGCTTCGCGGCCAGTGCGACGGCCTCGCCCACGGTGCCGGATGCCGCCGCTACGTAGACGATGTCGTCGGCCTGGACGATGGTCTTGCCGTCGGGCAGCAACGCCTGGCCGAAGCGGATGATGAACGCGACCCTGGTCGCGGTGGTCTGCTCCAAGTCGCGCACCGTGCGGCCGAACCACTCTTCGTGCAACGTCAGCTGTGTCACAGCAACCGTCCCGGTGGGGTCACGCCACGTGGTGGTGCTGGAGTCGCCGATGAGCGCCCGCAGGAAGCGGTCGGTCGTCCACGGCACGGTGGCGATGGTCGGGATGCCGAGGCGCTCGTAGACGGCCGCGCGTTTGGCGTCGTAGATTCGGGCGACGACGCGCTGCACGCCGAACATCTCTCGCGCGACCCGGGCGGAGATGATGTTGGAGTTATCGCCGGAGGACACGGCCGCGAACGCGTCCGCCCGCTCGATTCCGGCGCTCATCAGCACATCTCGATCGAATCCGACACCGGTCACCCGGTGGCCGGGGAAGTCGGAACCCAGGCGCAGAAACGCGCTGGAGTCCCGGTCGATCACGGTGACTTCGTGACCTATGCGGACCAGGGCATGAGCCAGCGACGAGCCGACGCGCCCGCACCCCATGATCACTACGTACACCGTGCAACCTCTTCCTGCAACCATGGTGTTCGGTCTGCTCTGCTGTCCGCTCGAACGGTACCCGTCGAATGATTCCACCGGCCACGTTCCCCCTGCGGCCGCCGAGCAAACCTATGAGCCACGCGCGCGAGCGACTGTCCGGGGGCCTATGCTCGCTCCAGTGTCCAAGTTGACGACAGCAGCGAAGCGGGTGCTGCTGGGCCGGCCTTTCCGCAGTGACTCGCTCGGTCACACCTTGCTGCCGAAGCGAATCGCGCTTCCGGTGTTCGCCTCCGATGCCATGTCGTCGGTCGCCTACGCCCCCGAAGAAATCTTCCTCGTCCTGTCGGCCGGCGGGGTTTCGGCTTACCTGTACGCGCCCTGGGTCGGGGTGGCCGTCGCGTTCGTGATGGCCGTGGTGGTGGCCAGCTATCGGCAGAACGTGCACGCCTACCCGTCCGGCGGCGGCGACTACGAGGTCGCCACGACCAACCTCGGGCCCAACGCCGGTCTGACCGTCGGCAGCGCGCTGCTGGTCGACTACGTGCTCACCGTCGCGGTATCGATCTCCTCGGCCGCGTCGAACATCGGCTCGGCCATCCCGTTCGTCGCCACCCACAAGGTGCTGTTCGCGGTCGTGGCGATCGCCGCGCTCACCGCGATGAACCTGCGCGGCGTGCGGGAATCGGGAACGATGTTCGCGATTCCGACCTACGCGTTCATCGTCGGCATGTTCATCATGCTCGGCTGGGGCATGTTCCGGATCGTGGTGCTCGGAGAGCAGTTGCGGGCGGAATCGGCCGGTTTCGGATTGGTCGAGCACGAGCAGCTCTACGGCCTGGCTTTCGCCTTCCTCATCGCGCGTTCGTTCTCCTCCGGCTGTGCCGCGCTCACCGGTGTGGAGGCGATCAGCAATGGCGTGCCCGCGTTCCGCAAACCCAAGTCGCGCAATGCCGCCACCACGCTGCTGATGCTGGGCGCGATCGCGATCGTGCTGCTGATCGGCATCATCGTGCTGGCCCAGAAAACCGGAATCGTCTACGCGCACAACGTCTCGGACCTGACCGGAGCGCCCGACGGCTATCAGCAGAAGACTCTCATCGCTCAGCTCGCCGAGACGGTGTTCCAAGGTTTCCCGGTCGGCTTCTTCTTCATCACGACAGTGACCGCGCTGATCCTCGTACTCGCCGCGAACACCGCGTTCAACGGTTTCCCAGTGCTCGGCTCGATCCTGGCGCAGGATCGCTACCTGCCGCGCCAGTTGCATACCAGAGGCGACCGGCTGGCGTTCAGCAATGGGATCCTGTTCCTCTCCGGCGCGGCCATCGCTTTCGTGGTGCTGTTCGGCGCGGAAGTGACCAAGCTGATCCAGCTGTACATCGTCGGCGTGTTCGTTTCGTTCGTGCTCAGCCAGACCGGCATGCTGCGGCACTGGACGCGCCTGCTGCGCATCGAAACCGATCCGGGACAGCGCGCGCGGATGAAGCGGTCAAGGGTGATCAACGCCGTCGGCCTCAGCGCGACCGGCGCGGTGCTGGTGATCGTGCTGATGACCAAGTTCTTCGCCGGCGCCTACATCGCCATCTGCACCATGGTCGCGATCTTCGTTGTGATGAAGATGATTCGCCGGCACTACGATTCGGTCGCGCGCGAGCTGGACGAGCACGAGTGGGATGGCGTACTGCCCAGCCGCTCGCACTCGATTGTGTTGGTCTCGCGCTTGCACCTGCCGACCCGCCGGGCACTGGCCTACGCCCGCGCCACCCGCCCCGACACGTTGGAGGCGGTGACGGTGAACGTGGACGAGGCCGACACCAGGGCACTGGTGCGAGAATGGGAGAACAGCGACATCACGGTGCCGCTGAAGGTGATCGAATCGCCGTACCGCGAGGTCACCAAGCCCATTCTCGACTATGTGAAGCGGGTACGCCGGGATGCCCCCCGAGACGTGGTGACGGTGTTCATCCCCGAGTACGTGGTCGGACACTGGTGGGAGCAGGTTCTGCACAACCAGAGCGCGCTGCGGCTGAAGGGCCGGCTGTTGTTCGAGCCGGGCGTGATGGTGACCAGCGTGCCGTGGCAGCTGAGCTCGTCCACGCGGGCGAAGGCGCCCGGCGTGGTGAACGCGCCCGGCGCGGTGCGGCGCGGATACGGAGACCGGACATGACGTCCACGGAGCATTCGGGATGAGCGATTGGCGAACAAGTACGTTCGACGTGCGGCTCGGGCCACCGGGCCATGGCGGCTTCTGTGTCGCGCGGCACGAGGGACGTGTGATGTTCGTCCGCCACGGGCTGCCCGGCGAGCTGGTACGGGCCCGGGTCACCGAGGACCGCGGCGGCTCGTACTGCCGTGCCGAAGCCATCGAGGTACTCGAGGCTGCACCGGACCGGGTGCCGCCTACCTGCCCGGTATCCGGTCCCGGCGGCGCCGGGTGCTGTGATTTCTCCTTTGCCACGCCGGCCGCGCAGCGCGCGCTGAAGGCCACGGTGGTCGCCGAACAACTGCGCCGCGTAGCCGGAATCGAGCGTGACGTGCTGGTGGAGCCGATCGAGTCCGGCGAAACGATCGGTGGGTGGCGCACCCGCGTCCGGCTCGCGGTAGATGACCGGGGACGTGCCGGCGTGCACCGGTATCGCAGCACCGATGTGATTGCCGATCTGCGGTGCCCGCAACCGGTCACGGGGGCGCTGGCCGGTATCGCGGATCGGCGCTGGACGCCGGGCGCCGACCTGGTGATCGCGGTGGACGGCGACGGCATGCGGCACATCGTCGAGTTGGCGCCGGCCGCGGAGCCGAGACTCGGCAGCCGCAGCGACCGGCGCGGGCCCGGTGGAAGCGACCGGCGGGATAGCTCGAGGCGCCATGACCGGCCACACGGCCGCGATCATCGTGGCGGACGGCGCGGGTCCGATCGGCGGGGGAGCGAGGTATCTGCCGGGGAGTCCGGCCGGCGCGACGAACGGCGCGACGCTTCCACGCGGCGAGCCGCCGCGCACGCGACCCGCGACGAATGGGTGTTCGCGGGTAGCGGCCGGGCGGTCGAGTACGTGGCGGGACGCCGGTGGGAGGTCGCGGCGACCGGGTTCTGGCAGGCGCATCGCGGTGCGGCGCAACGCTATTCGGATCTGGTTGCGCAGTGGTCGGGGCTCGGTGCCGGCGGACGGGCCTGGGATCTCTATAGCGGGTCGGGCGTGTTCGCCGCGCGGCTGGCCGAGCAGGTCGGCCGGACCGGGGCGGTGCTCGGGGTGGAATCCGCGCGGTCGGCCGTCGCGGATGGCGCGGCCGCGTTACGTGATCTGCCCTGGGTGGAGCTACGCACCCAGCGCGTGGAGCGCTGGGTGGCGGAGCATGTCGGTGCGGCGGCGCCGGACGTGGTGGTGCTCGATCCGCCCCGCGCGGGCGCAGGCAAGGAGGTGGTCGGCGCCGTCGCGGCAAGTGGGCCGACGCGGATCATCCATGTCGGATGCGACCCCGCGGCGTTCGCGCGTGATCTCGGGCTGTACCAGGCAGCGGGCTACCGGCTTGCCGAGCTGCGGGCATTCGACGCGTTCCCCGCGACACATCACGTCGAATGCCTTGCGTTGTTGGAGCGTTGACGTCGGTCCGCGAGACCACTCGCTCGGGCTGGGCCACCCTGACCTTCTAGGCTGGGTACGGTATGTCCGGGCGGTATGGCCGAGCTCACATTCCGAAGTGATGTCGGTCGGTGTGATCGTTCTCGTGCAGGCGAGCCATCCGCCGCTCCGTAGACTGATCGGATCAGATGCGCTATCCGGAGGGAGCTAGTTCAGGTGGGAGTGCTTTCCCGGGTCGACTCGCCCGAAGATCTGCGCCGGCTGACGGTGCCGCAGTTGCGCGAGCTGGCGGAGGAGATCCGCGAGTTCCTGGTGCGCAAGGTCGCCGCGACCGGCGGACACCTCGGGCCCAATCTCGGGGTGGTCGAGCTCACCATCGCGCTGCACCGGATCTTCGACTCGCCGGCCGACCCAGTGATCTTCGACACCGGACATCAGGCATACGTGCACAAGATTCTGACCGGTCGCAAGGACCAGTTCGATTCCCTGCGTAAGCGGGGCGGCCTGTCCGGCTACCCGAGCCGGGCCGAAAGCGCGCACGACTGGGTGGAGTCCTCGCACGCGTCGGCGGCGCTGTCCTACGCGGACGGCCTGGCGAAGGCATTCGCCCTCAGCGGGCAGGACCGGCACGTGGTCGCGGTGGTCGGTGACGGTGCGCTCACCGGTGGCATGTGCTGGGAGGCGCTGAACAATATCGCCGCTGCCGGGGATCGACCGGTGGTGGTCGTGGTCAACGACAACGGCCGCTCGTACGCACCCACCATCGGCGGCTTGGCCGACCGGCTGACCGCGCTGCGCACCCAGCCGGCTTACGAGCACGCGCTGGACGCGGGTAAACGCATTCTGAAGAGCATTCCCGGGGTGGGCGAATCGGCGTACTCGATGGTGCATGCGGTGAAGGCCGGGATCAAAGACGCGGTCAGTCCGCAGGAGCTGTTCAGCGACCTCGGCCTGAAGTACGTCGGGCCGGTGGACGGCCACGATCTCGTCGCCTTGGAGGCGGCGCTGCGCCGGGCCAAGGACTTCGGCGGGCCGGTCGTGGTGCACACCGTGACGCAGAAGGGGCGCGGCTACGCGCCCGCCGAGAATCATGTCGCCGACCAGATGCACGCCTGCGATCCGATCGACCCGCTGACCGGGGCTCCGGTAGGCGGCCCGAAGGCGCTGGGCTGGACGTCGGTGTTCTCCGCGGAACTGATCGAGCATGCCGAGCGGCGCGCCGACATCGTGGCCATCACCGCCGCGATGCCGGGGCCGACCGGGCTGGCGGCTTTCGGGGAGCGGTTCCCGGACCGGATGTTCGATGTCGGTATCGCCGAACAGCATGCCATGGCCTCGGCGGCGGGCCTGGCGCTCGGCGGCATGCATCCGGTGGTCGCGATCTATTCGACATTCCTCAACCGCGCCTTCGACCAGTTACTGATGGACGTCGCGCTGTTGAAGCAGCCGGTGACGGTGGTGCTGGACCGCGCGGGCATCACCGGCTCCGACGGCGCCAGTCACAACGGCATGTGGGATCTCTCGCTGCTCGGCATCATTCCCGGCATCCGGGTCGCCGCGCCGCGCGATGCCGCGACACTGCGCGAGGAGCTGGCCGAGGCACTGGCCTGCAACGATGGTCCGACCGTGCTGCGATTCCCGAAAGGCAGTGTCGCCGAAGACATCTCGGCGATAGAGCGGCTGGACGGCGTGGACGTGTTGCGGATGGCGCAACCGGAAGCCGGCTCGGTGCAGGCCGTACACGGCGACGTCCTGCTCATCGCCGTCGGCTCGTTCGCGGGGGTTGCCATCGAGGCGGCGAATCTGCTCGACACAGAAGGGGTTTCGGTCACCGTGCTCGACCCGCGCTGGGTGCTGCCGGTGTCCGACACGCTGCTGAAGCTTGCTGAGAACTACCGGCTCGTGGTGACGCTGGAGGACGGCGGGCTGCACGGCGGCATCGGCTCCACGGTGTCGGCGCGGCTGCGACAGTCCGGACTGGACATCCCGACCCGCGAACTCGGTGTGCCACAACAGTTCCTGGACCATGCTTCGCGCGGCGAGGTGCACGCGGACCTAGGGTTGACCGCCTCCGGCATCGCCCGCCGGGTCGGCGGGTGGCTGGCCGCTCGTTGACGTCGCGGCGCCGGGCGAATCCGCGGAGCACTCGACGCGGACCGAGGACGGCAGCGCGAGCGTCAGCCGCGGCACCGCCAGCTCCCGCTGCCAGGGCCGGGCGCCACCGGACTTGAGAAACCCGTCGATCCCGACCGAAAGCTCGGCCACGTCGTAGTCGGCCAGCCCGTCCCAGCACAGCCGGCGAACCAGATCCGGCGCGAGCAGATTCTCCACCGGAATCGCGTGCTCGGCCGACAGCTCGCCCATCGCGGCGCGCGCCCTGATCAGGCGCGCGGCCGCGGCCGGATCGCGCCGCTCCCAGCGGTTGACCGGCGGCGGACCGTCGAACGGCTGGGTCAACGGCGGCAGCTCGCTGTCGGCAAGAGCACGACCGCGCTCGATCGCGGTGAGCCATTCCCGGGAGTACCGGCGCTGCCTCGGCCCACCGAACACCGGCAGCGCGCGCAACTGTGCGATCGACTTGGGCTCCGCGGCGGCCGCGGCGATGATCGCGGCATCCGGGAGAATACGAGCCGGGGCCACGTCGCGGGCGCGGGCGAGCACGTCCCGGGCCGTCCACAGTTCGCGCACCACGGCCAGCTGCCTGGCCCGGCGCAGCGTATGGATGCCCGAGGTGCGCCGCCAGCGCTCAGCTTTCGGCGCGGGCGGATCCAGTGTGCGAATGTGCTCGAATTCCTGTGCCGCCCAATCTGTCTTGCCCTGTGCCTGGAGTGCGGCGGCCACCGCGTCGCGCAGCTCCAGCAGCAATTCCACGTCGAGCGCGGCGTAGTTCAACCAGTCCTCGGGCAATGGCCGGGTGGACCAGTCGGCGGCGCCGTGCCCCTTGCGCAGCGCGCGGCCGAGCAGACGCTCCACCATTGCGGCCAGGCCCACACGCTCGAAGCCGGCCAGTCGTCCCCCCAATTCGGTGTCGAACAGCCGGGCCGGGCGCAAGCCGACCTCGGCCAGACCGGGCAGATCTTGGTCCGCGGAATGCAGGACCCACTCGAGTTCGTTGATCGCCTCGGCCAGTGGCGCGAGGCCGTCGGCGAGCGGAATCGGATCGATGAGGAATGTGCCCGCGCCGGCGCGGCGCAATTGGATCAGATACGCGCGTGCCGAGTACCGGAAACCGGAGGCTCGTTCGGCGTCCACGGCGAGCGGTCCGGTGCCGGCGAGAAGCCGGGCGGCCGCGGCGCGGATCTCGGCGGCGGTGTCCAGTACCGGTGGCACACCCTCCGCAGGCGCGAGCAGAGGCGTCGCGGCCGAGGGTTCGGATTCTTCTGGTACGGACATGGTGTTGAACTTTACGTGCCGACTCGATGGCGCCGCCGTCCTATTGGCGCATCAATATGTCGATCGAGCGGCCGCGACGGACCCGGCTATCGTATTGCGCCGGGATCGGCACCGGCCACCTCCCCCCGGCGGGCCATGCTCACCCCTGGTCGCCGGACAAGCCCGTTCGCATTTGCAGTTGGGTCACCCCCGCGGGCGGCAGACCCGCCGCATAGGCCAGCACCTCACAGAATGCCTCCAGATGGGGCCGCATCTCGGAGGTGACCGGCGTCCAGGATGCGCGGATCTCCAGCTGGTGGCCGCGCGGCGGACCCGCGATATCGCCGTAGCGCACCGAGCTGGTCGAGGTCACCGTGCCACCGAGCGCGGTGAACGGTTCGGCTCGCGACTCGAGCGCGTCCACCAGCCAGCTCCATGCCACCTCGGGTAGCAAAGGATCGGTGGCCAGCGCGGCATCGATGTCGGCCTGGACATAGGCGACCAGACGTAGGGTGCCGTGCCAGGTGTCGTCGCCGTCCGGGTCGTGCAGCAAAATCAATCTGCCGAACGCGTCGCCCTCGGATTCGATCGGAACCACGGCGACCTCCGGGTGCTTGACCTCCGCACCGATCGCGTAGGAGTACGGCGCGAGTCGTTGCGGCGGCCGGATCGGCGCGAGCTCGATCCGAGGATGCACAGTAGCGGTGCCCATTGCCTCGACCGCGGCGCGGAATAGAGCTGGCTCGCCCTGTGGTCCCTCGGTCGGTGCGGCGCCGTCGCGGAAGTCGAGCGGTGTCACGAATGCTGACGGTAGACCCTGGGAACACGGCGCGGTCGGAGGCGCGCCGCACGCCGCCGCCTCCGGGTCCGTCGTTACGGCCCGGCCCGCTTACGATAGCCGTGATGAGCACTCATACTCGCCGCCGGTTGACCGATGCCCCGTTCCTGGCCGCCGCCACCGGCGCGACGCCCAGCAGGCGTCCGGTGTGGTTCATGCGACAGGCCGGACGCTCGCTGCCCGAATACCGCGACCTGCGGGCGGGCATCGGGATGCTCGAGTCATGCTTCGACCCGGAACTGGTCTGCGAGATCACCCTGCAGCCGATTCGCAGGCACAACGTCGACGCGGCGATCTTGTTCTCCGATATCGTCGTTCCGCTCAAAGCGGCGGGGATCGATCTGGACATCGTGCCCGGCGTGGGGCCGGTGGTTGCCGCACCGGTGCGGACGGTCGACGACGTGCGCGCGCTGCCGCGCCTGCGTCCGGAGGAAGTCGGCGCGGTCACCGACGGCGTGCGCCTGCTGCTCGACGCGCTGGGCGAGACGCCGCTGATCGGGTTCGCGGGCGCGCCGTTCACCCTTGCTTCCTATCTGGTCGAGGGTGGGCCGAGCAAGAACCACGAGCGGACCAAGGCGATGATGTACGCCGACCCGCAGACCTGGCACGCGCTGCTCGGTGTGCTCAGCGACATCACCATCGCGTTCCTGCAGGCTCAGCTTTCGGCGGGCGTCGACGCGGTGCAACTGTTCGATTCCTGGGCGGGTGCGCTGTCGCTGGCCGACTACCGCAGGTTCGTCCTGCCGCACTCGGAGCGGGTGTTCGCCGAGATCGCCGACGCGGGTGTACCGCGCATCCACTTCGGCGTCGGTACCGGTGAACTGCTGGGCGCCATGGGCGAGGCGGGCGCGGATGTCGTCGGCGTCGACTGGCGTGTTCCGCTGACCGATGCCGTCCGCCGCGTCGGCCCCGGAAAAGCGTTGCAGGGCAACCTTGATCCCGCCGTCCTGTTCGCCGGACCTGCGGCGATCCAGGCGCAGGCCCGCCGGATCGTGCGCGAAGCGGACGAGGCGATCACGATGGGCGCCTCCGGGCACATCTTCAATCTGGGCCACGGGGTGCTCCCGGACACCGACCCGGGCGTTCTGACCGCCTTGGTGGAATTCGTCCACGAGTTGTAGGGCGTAGGCAGCCGCCCTACCCTCCGTCGTGAGCACCTCGTCGGGCATCGATGTGCGGTGCTCGACGGTGTCGGTGGCGATGCGTGGGATGTCGACGGCAACATGACGCCGGGGCGCGTCGCCGGTGTGCGGCGCCGACTCTGCGGTGCCGCAGGGCACGGATCGTCGGTGTGGGACGGAACACAGCGCACCGGCCGTTCGACTGACACGCGAGCGGAGCACGATACGGTCGGGGTATGCGCATCGCGGTGGTCGGCGGAGGAATCAGCGGACTGGTGGCCGCGTATCGGCTGCGAACACTCCTCGGTCCGGACGCCGAGCTGCTCGTTCTCGATCGGGCCGACCGGCTCGGTGGGATCCTCTACACCGGCGAATTGGCCGGAGAGCCCTTGGATCTCGGAGCCGAAGCGTTCATCGGACGGCGGCCGGAAGTGCCTGCGCTGCTGCGTGAGCTCGGGCTCGAGTCACAGCTGGTGACTCCGGCCGGTCTGCGACCGCTACTGTGGTCGGCCGCAGCCGCGCATCCGATGCCGGAGAACACGCTGATGGGAATTCCGGCGAACGCCGACTCGATGCGCGGGCTGGTCGACACAGAGACACTGACGCGGATCGCCGCCGAACCCGACCGGCCGCTGACCTGGGTACCGGGCTCCGACACCGATGTCTACGGCCTGGTTGCCGACCGATTCGGCGCGCAGGTTGCCGAACGCAGCGTCGACCCGCTACTCGGTGGCGTCTACGCGGGCAGCTCGCGCTCCATCGGCGTTCGCGCCGCGTTGCCCACCCTCGCCGCGGCGCTGGACAAGGGCGCGGCCAGCCTTACCGCAGCTGTCCGGGCAGCGCTGCCACCGCCGTCGAACGCGCCGGTCTTCGGTGGAATCCGGGACGGCTACCGGGCGTTGCTCGATACTCTCGCCGCTCGGTCGGAGGCGAAGCTCGTCACCGCGACACCGGGGACCCGTCTGGCCAGGGGCCTGCGCGGTTGGGTGGTCGATCCGATCGGCGCGGTCGACGCCGTGGTGCTCGCCACCCCCGCGCCGGTGACCGCACGGTTGCTGGCCGGCGTCGCCCCGGCCGCATCGGCGGAGCTGGCCGGCATCGAGCTGTCCTCGTCGGTAGTCGTCGCGCTCGCGTTGCCGCGCGAGACCGCGCTGCCGCAGAACTCCGGCATCCTGGTGGCCACCGGGGAGTCGTTGCGCGCCAAGGCGTTCACCCTCTCCAGTCGCAAGTGGTCACACCTCGCACACCGCGAAACCGCCCTCGTTCGAGCCTCTTTCGGCAAGTTCGGGGACAACACCACACTGTCGTGGCCGGACGCCGAACTCGTCACCGCCGCGGCCGAAGATCTGGCTACCGTCACCGGTGTCCCGATCACACCGTCCGAGGCGGTGGTCCAGCGCTGGCCCGGTGGCCTCGCCCAGTACGCGCCCGGCCACCCCGACCGCATCGCGGTCGTCGAAGCCGAGGTGGCGACGCTCGACGGCCTAGCCGTGGCCGGTGCGTATCTGCACGGCGTCGGCGTGCCCGCGTGCGTCGCCTCGGGCACGGCTGCCGCACAGCGGATCGCCGCTCGCCGATAGTCCGGCCGGCTCCCGCCTCGCCGGCGCGGGACCATGGTGCAGCCATCGCGCCGACTGTCGCGCATTGTTCGCGGCCTGCGGTACGCAATCTGCCGGCGACTGAATTATGTGTACCGCAACAATAGTTGCCGCCGATGTACTGCTGCCGATTCGGCGACAATTCGAGGTGAACGGAAAATAAGCACAGATCGGCGTAATTAAGCACACGCGGTCCGAGCGGCGGAATCGAGGAAATGCACCGGTAGCGTGAGCGGCATGCAACTCTCGCCGTTCACCGATATCGGATTGCGCACCATCATGCGGCTCGCGGTGGACGACGGCGCGGACTCCCGGGTCACCACCAAGCTGATCGCGCGGCAGGTGGGCGCATCCGAGCGCCATGTCGCCAAGGCAGTATCGCAGCTGGTCGATCTGGGGTTGGTGCAGACGCACCGAGGACGGTCGGGCGGATTGGTCATCACCGCGGCCGGGCGGTCCGCGTCGATCGGCGAACTGATCCGGGAATTGGAAGGCGACCGCGAGGTCGTGGCGTGCGGACAACCGCATCCGTGTCCATTAATCGGCGCCTGCCGCCTGCGCCGAATTCTCGCCGACGCGAAGAAAGCGTTCTATACCGAGCTCGATCGTTATTCGGTAGAGGATTTGGTCACTTCACCGACTGCGGAGTTGCTGCACTTGCTCGCCCACTCTCCGGCGAGTGTTTCCACTGAGAGGGAGGAAGTTCTATGAACACCGACAGTGTCGTCCGTGGCGAACCGGAGCTCGAACCGCACCATGCCGAGGTCGTCCGCGCGACTCTGCCGCTGGTCGCCGCCAATATCGACCGCATCACGGCCGTGTTCTATCGGACCATGTTCGACGCGCATCCGCAGTTGCTCCGCGACACGTTCAACCGGGGCAATCAGGCGCAGGGCACCCAGCAGCGGGCACTCGCCGCGTCCATCGCCACGTTCGCCACCTACCTGGTCGACCCGGCACTGCCGCACCCGGCGACCATGCTGTCGCGAATCGCGCACAAGCACGCTTCGTTGGGGGTGACGCCCGACCAATATCAGATCGTGCACGACAATCTGTTCGCCGCGATCGTCGAGGTGCTGGGCGCCGACGTAGTCGACGCGCCGGTCGCCGCGGCCTGGGATCGGGTCTACTGGTTGATGGCGGACCTCCTCATGGATCAGGAGAAGGGGCTTTACACCGAGGCGGGCGTGGATTCCGGCGACGTCTACCGGGACGTGCGGGTTCTGACGCGTGCCGACGACCCGTCCGGTGTCGCGATCTTTACCGTCGAGTCCGTCGATCCCGCCGTCGCGTTACCGGGATTCGTTCCGGGCCAGTATATTTCGGTCGGTGTGCGGCTGCCCGACGGCGCGCGCCAGTTGCGCCAGTACAGCCTGGTCGGCCTGCCCGGTGACGGCACGCTGTCGTTCGCGGTCAAGCGCGTCGAGGCGGTCGACGGTTGTCCGGCGGGCGAGGTCTCCGCTTGGCTGCACGAGAATCTGGGCCCCGGTGACGCGCTGCAGGTCACCCTTCCGTTCGGGGACGTCGCCGTCGACACCACAGCGACGACACCGCTGGTGCTGATCTCCGGCGGTATCGGCGTGACCCCGACGATCGGCGCCCTCGAATACCTCGCCGCCCACGCCCCCGGGCGCCGCACCCTGGTCGTACACGCGGACCGTGGACCACAGACCCATCCACTGCGTGCCCGGCTGCACGACCTGGTGGCCCGGCTGGAGCAGGCCACCGTCGAAATCTGGTACGAACAACCGGTTCCGGGCGCCCGGCACGGCCGGGTGGATCTCTCGGCACTGGCCCTGCCCACCGACGCCGACGCCTACGTCTGCGGTCCGCCCGGATTCCTGCGCGATGTTCAGCGTCAACTCCGCGCCGCGGGCGTCCCGGATGACCGGGTCCACATCGAGCAGTTCACGCCCGCCGACACAGCCGCTCTCGGGTGAGTGGCACGATAGGGCTATGGCGCGACTCGACTATCAGGCTCTCAATTCCACCATCCGCTACCTGATGTTCTCGGTTTTCCAGGTGCAGCCCGGAGTGCTGGGCGAGGATCGGGACGCCGCGATCAAGGAAGCCAGAGCGTTCTTCGACGGTCTGGCGGAGCGAGACATCGTGGTGCGCGGGATCTACGACGTGGCGGGTATGCGCGCCGACGCCGACTTCATGATCTGGACGCACGCCGAACGCGTCGAGGACCTGCAAGCGGCATACGCGGACTTCCGGCGCACCACCGAGCTGGGCCGGGCCAGCGCGCCGGTCTGGAGTAATGCGGCGCTGCACCGGCCCGCCGAATTCAACAAGAGCCACGTCCCGGCCTTCCTCGCCGGGGAGGAGCCGGGCGCCTATATCTGCGTGTATCCGTTCGTCCGGTCCTACGAGTGGTATCTGCTCCCCGACGACGAGCGCCGCGGGATGCTGGCCGAACACGGGAAGGCCGCGCGTGGTTACCCCGACGTGCGGGCCAACACGGTCAGTTCGTTCGCGCTGGGCGATTACGAGTGGATTCTCGCTTTCGAGGCGCCGGAACTGCATCGCATCGTCGATTTGATGCGCGATCTGCGAGCAACCGATGCCAGGCGGCACGTGCGTGAGGAGATCCCATTCTTCACCGGACCCCGGGTGGAGATCGAGAAGCTGATCGCAGCCCTGCCCTGACTCCGGCGCCGGCTTGGCGCATGCCCCGCAATGTCGGGGCATGCGCGCAGGCGACGTCCACCCGCACTCTTCCCGGCAGCGTCGGGTGTTACTCCGCTGCGTCGTCCGCGGGGTGCAGTCGCAGGGCGATGGAATTGATGCAATAGCGCTTGTCGGTGGGCGTGTTGTATCCCTCGCCCTCGAACACGTGGCCGAGGTGGCTGTGGCAGCTCGCGCACAGCACCTCGACCCGGTGCATGCCGAGTGAGTCGTCCGGCCGCGCAATCACCGCGTCCGACGTGGCCGGATCGAAGAAGGACGGCCAGCCGCAGTGCGAGTCGAACTTCTCGGTGCTGCGGAACAGCTCCGCGCCACACGCCCGGCAGACGTAGACGCCGCCGGTCTTGGTGTCGGTGTACTCGCCGGTGAACGGACGTTCGGTGGCTGCCTCGCGCAGCACCGCGTACTCCTCGGGAAGCAGCTTCGACCGCCATTGCTGCGGCGAAAGCTGGATCCGCGGTGCGGGCAGGGACGTATCGGCTTCGGAACTCATGGCTCCACGCTAATACGATTCTGCTCCTTCGGCGCCGAACCGTTATGTGGCCTGGGGGTTTCCGTCGCGAATGCGGCGTCGGGCGCGGAACTGTCCTGCTGCTGTTCGTCCTGACGTGAATCGGGCGCGGACCGCATCCACGCGGGATCGATCGCGAACGGCAGCCGGCCTTCCCGCCGCGCCGCCAGGTAGCGGTCACCCAGCACACAGAACACGACGACCAGCAGCAGACCCCAGCCGAAGGTGATGCGCAGATACTCCAAGTTGCGCCCGATGTGCTGCCAGCGGTCCGACAGCCACTTGTCGTAGCTCATGAAGCCGAAGATCGCCAGCCAGGCCGGCCAGTTGCGCAGCACCGAATTGCGCAGCACCACGGTCATCAGGAAGGGGAACAGCATCATCGAGTAGTACATCTGCCCGAGCGAGCTGAGCAGGAACGATGCCGTCAACAGCACGCCGGAGGCGGTGCAGACGAAAAACAGCTCGTCGTCGCGGTAGTAGCGGTACAGCAGCCACAGCGACAGCAGCACCAGCACACCGAGCACCACGCGCATGCCCCAGGTCAGCCACGGCGGCAGGCCGTAGTATTCGCCGTTGCCGACGATCGCGCTGTTGAAATAGTCGCGGGATTCGAAGATGTAGGGGAAGGTGCGGGTGAAGAACTTCTCCGGGTCCTTCGACAGCGGCCAGGCTATCGCGGTCAGCGCCACCGGCACCCCCAGGGCCGTGATGAACACCTTCCACTGACCGCGCGCCAACGCGATCAACAGCAGCGGAGCCAGCGTCGGTTTCACCGCGATACTCAACCCGAGCGCGGCGCCCGCCCAGAGATCTCGCCGCTGCAGCAGCAGATGGATGAAGATCAGCTCGGCCAGCAGCACACAGCCGTTGACGTTGGTGAACACCAGTGTGTTGATCACGGTCTCGGACATGAACATCGCCAGCAGCAGCGCGGGCGCGGCAACCGAGCTCAGGGTGTACCGGAACAGTCGCAGCAGCAGATACCACGCGACGAGGATCGCGATCACGTTCAGCGCGATGAACAGCCAGCGCGACTTCTCGTAGTCGATGGCGGCGATCGGCGCGATGAGCAGGGTACCGCTCGGCGGATACAGGTAGTGCGGGTCGACCGAGTCGAAGTTCGCGGTGTAGACCGGCCGCCCGTTCAGGAAGTCGAGCGATGCCTGGTAAACCGGCTTGTAGTCATCGGTGATGAAGCCGTTGACAGCCTTGATGAAGACCCGGTTCAGCACGGTCATCACCGCCAGGGGCCACAGTGCGAACTTGATCACTTCGGCTGTGGTGCGAGCGGTCCGGGGCTCGAGCTGTCGAAACAACACTGGGGCACGGTACACCGGATGGGCCGGCCGTGGTTGTCCGGACCTGGCCGACGCGCTGCGCGCAGCGCCCCGGGGCCCGGTGTCAGGCCGGGCAGGCAGTGCCGTCGGCGGGAAGTTTGCCATCCTTCAGGTAGTCCAGCAGGGTTCGCTGCGCGCAGCTGGAGTGGGTCGACACCGGGTGACCGAAGCCTTGCCAGGCGAGTGCCGCGTACCGGGCACCCGCCGCCCCCACCGCGCCGGTCACCGAGGACTGACCGCCGTTGCCGACCACCGGATCCGCGACCCCACCGAGGACGAGCACCGGAATGCCCAGCTTTTCCGGCATCGGCGGTGCGGTCGACACCGGCCAGGCCGCACACTCCATCAGCGCGATGGCCGCCGCTTTGCCGAAGACCGGGTACTTGCCTCCCCAGGTTTCGGCGAGTTCGGCGGCTTTGCCCGGAGTCGGCGGTTGCTGGGTGTCGCTGCACCGGTTGACGAACTGTCCGTCGCCCTCGGTCGCGGCGGACTCGCGCGCGATCACGGCACTGAGCGGGCCCCGGTCGCCGCGTCCGGCCGCGGCGAGCGCGTCCGACAGCTCACCGATCCGGTTGGCCTGGTCGGCGCGCGGGCTGCCCAGGAAGCCCGACAGTGCGGTAAGCACGGCGTTCGCCGAGATGTCGCCGAGCCCGCCGGATCCGGCCCGGTTCACCAGATCGGTGATCGCCGCGCGCGGGTCGGCGCCCAGTGTGCATCCGATGCCGACGCAGCGCTGCGCGAAGGCGGTCAGCGCCGCCTCGGCGCCCTGGACGGCCTGCTCCGCGCGGGTGACGGCGTCCATGCCAACCGGCTCCGGCGAGTCGAGCACCAGGCGCGCGAGGTGCTCACCGTGCTTGCGGGCATAGCTGAGCGCGACCTTCGCACCGTTTCCGGTGCCGAGCAGCGCGATGTGGTCCACCTGCCACTGCCGGCGCAACTGCTCGATGTCGTCGGCGGCGTGCGGCGCGTCGAAGGTGCCTTCGTAGGGTTGCAGGAAGTCGCGGCAGGCGATGGTGCCGTCCTGGCTCAGCTTCGTCATCCGCGCCACCGCATCGCCCGGGCCGGGCCCGGACTGGGCATTGTCGGCCAGGCCGCGGCGGATCTCGGGCGGCAGGCAGTCGATCGGCTGCGAGCTGCCGATACCGCGCCGGTCCACCGCCACGATCGGGCGGGCGGCCAGCAACGCGGCGGCCGGGCCCACGGCGAGCCCGGCGAGCGTGGCGGTCGATGACCGGTCCGACCCGGAGGTGAGCACCAGCGGCGGCGCGTCGGCCGGAGTCTGCGCCGAACGAGCCCGCATCGCCCCGGCTCGGAAGTTGCCGAGGACCGCGCCCGACGCATCGATCGGGGTCGAGAACTCGGCACAGTCGAGCACCAGCCCGGCCGGCGCGGGGCCGAGCCCGAGCATGTCCAGGGTCGGCTGGGTGCACTCGCGCCAACTGAGGTCGGTCTTGGGCAGCTCGGCGTTCGGCGGTGCCGGCGCGGCGGCGGAGGTCGTGGCGTTGCCCGCGACGGGCGGGCGCTGTACTGCGACACCGGGACGATCCGACGGTCCCGCGCCGCAACCGGCGGCGGCGATCGAGAGGGTGACGGCAAGCACGGCGGCCCGAGTCCAGCGCATTGCTACAGCCTGCCAGGTTCGGGCGCCTGTTTCATCGACGGGTCCACCGGGTGAGAATCGTGCCGTCGTCGTCGAGCAGAACATGCGCGCGCGTCATCCGGATGCGGAACTCATGCGCGGACAGCGAGATTCGCCGCCCCGCACCGCCGGCCAGCAGCGGCGCGGTGGTGAGGCACAGTTCGTCGACCGCGTCGGCCGCGAGCAGTTCGCCGAACAATTGCGGGCCGCCCTCGGTCAGGACCCGCAGCAGCCCGCGCGCACCGAGCGCGCGCAGCAGGCCCTGCGGTGTCACCGCGATCTCGCCCGCCTCGATCACTTCGGCGCCGGCGTCGGCCAGTCGCTGTTTGCGGTCGGCTGGTGCGGCGGCCGTGGTGATGATCAGCGGCGGTACCTGGGTGTCGGTGAGCAGCCGCGCGTCCGGCTCGAGCACCGCGCTGGCGGTCACCATTGCGATCGGCGGCGGCACGCCGTCGGGATGTCCACCGATGCCGTGCTCATGGAAGACGCGGCGGCGTCGCGGATCGGTGCGCGCTCCACCGTAGTTCTCCGCGCGCACCGTGCCCGCGCCGACCACGATCACGTCGGCTAGCTCACGCAGCAGCATGAACACCGTCTTGTCGGCGGGCGTACCGAGCCCCTCGGACAGGTTCCCGCTGGTCGCGGCGCCGTCGATGCTGGAGACGAAATTGGCGCGGACCCACGGCGCGGCGAGCCCGGACGGAAAGGCGTACAACTGAGCGAGGTCTTCCGCGCTGAGTCCTGTGAGATGGATCGCATTGTGGCTACGCTGCATGAAGACAGATCACACCACGTCTCTAGGCTTCGTCCATGCAAGAACGCCTTGTCGATCGCCACCCGGAGGTCCCGGCTGATCAGCTCGTCGCTCAGATGGTGCCTCCGCCCATGTTCGACGAGGTGAGCTTCGCCTCCTACATTCCGGACCCGAACCAACCGAGCCAGGCGGCCGCGGTCCGCGGCGCCGAGGCGTTCGCCGGCCAGGTCGCCGAGATCGGCAAGGCCGCCCGGAAAAAGAGCCTCTTCGGTAAGCGGAAGCAAGTCAGTGGCGCCGGTCTGTATCTGGACGGCGGGTTCGGCGTGGGTAAGACCCATTTGCTGGCTTCGATCTTCCACAGCTCGCCCGCGCCGAAGTCCTTCGGCACCTTCGGCGAGCTGACCAACCTGGTGGGTGCGCTCGGCTTCGCCAACGCCCTGGAGCGACTCTCGGGCAACAGCGTGCTGTGCATCGACGAGTTCGAGCTCGACGATCCGGGCGACACCATGCTGGTCTCTCGTTTGCTGACCGAACTCTCCGCGGCCGGGGTCTCCATCGCCGCCACGTCCAACACCTTGCCGGGTCAGCTGGGTGAAGGACGTTTCGCCGCACAGGATTTTCTGCGCGAGATCAAGAAGCTCGGGTCGATCTTCGAGGCGGTGCGTGTCGACGGGCCGGATTACCGGCACCGCGATCTGCCGCCCGCACCGGAACCCACCTCGCCGGAGGTGCTGGCCGAACGTGCCGCGAGTACACCGGGTTCCACCCTCGACGAGTTCGACGCACTGTTGCAGCATTTGAGCACGCTGCACCCGTCCAAGTACGGGACGTTGATCTCCGGGACATCGTCGGTATTCATCTCGAACGTGCACCCGGTCGTCGATCAGGCCGTGGCCTTGCGCATCGTGGTGCTCGCCGACCGGCTCTACGACGCTAACGTCCCGGTCACGGTGTCGGGCGCGAAGCTCGACGAGATCTTCTCCGCGGAGATGCTCGAAGGCGGTTACCGCAAGAAGTACCTGCGCGCGATCTCCCGCCTGCTCGCGCTGTCGCGCTTCGAAGTCACGGTCTGAGGCGGCTGCCACGGCTTCCGCTCGGCTCGGCGGGGGCTGTGGATGGGCTTTGTCCGGCGGGGCTTTCCGCGGGCTCGGCTGGTCGGCAAGATCGCTCCGGGAGGATGCGCAGTCCGGATCTGATTGGAGCAGTCGTATGTCCCATCGTTTTCGTGCCCCGGTCGCCGTGGTGGCTTTTTTGGCGGTCGCATTCACGCCGGTGACCGGTGTCGCGCTTGCCGATCCACCAGCTGCTCCCGCAGTCTCGGTCGATCGCTCGCTGGCGTTGCAAGCGGTGCAGAATGCCCGGGATATCGGCGGCTATCGCACGACCGACGGCCGGACCGTACGCACCGGCCTGGTGTACCGGACCGGGCAGTTGAGCAACGCGACCGCGCCGGATCTGGCGCTGTTGACCGATCGCCGGGTGCGCTCGGTCTACGACTTGCGCACCGCCTATGAGCGCGCGCTCGGCCCGGACCGCGTCCCGGCGGGCGCCACGGCGACGTGGGTCGACGTGATCGGCCAAGCGCCGCCGGACGTCCTCGCCACTACGCTCACCGGCGGCCCCGGGCTCTACCGCGCATTCATCACCGCGCGGGGCGCGAACGAGGCGTTCGCCTCGGTGCTGCGGGCCGTCATCGAAACCGACGGGGCGGTGTTGTTCCACTGCACCGCGGGCAAAGATCGCACCGGTTGGGCAGCCGCCATCCTGCTCACCCTGCTCGGCGTCGACCGCGCCACGGTCACCGAGGACTACCTGCTGTCCAACCGGTACCGCAATGCCAGCGGCGACGATCCACTCAACGGAGTCCAGCAGTCCTGGCTCGACGCCGCCTTCGACCAGGTTGATCAGACCTACGGCAGTTTCGGTGGCTATGTCCAGGAGGGGCTGAAACTCACCGACGTCGAAATCGCCGCATTGCGAGCCGCACTGCTGGCCTGAGCAAGTCACCGTTTGCATCCCGGACGGGCGGGGTGCGCGCGGCCTACAAGACCAGACCCATCACGTGATCGTGGTGCACCTGGTTACCGACCGTGAACATCCTGGTGCCGACCACGGCGAAACCGTGTTTGGCGTAGAAGCGCTGCGCGCGGACGTTTTCCTGGTTGACGCCCAGCCACACCGCTGGATAACGTTCGGCGCGTGCCCACTCCAGCGCCGCCTGCATGAGCGCGGTGGACACCCCGGTGCCGTGATGGCCCGGCAGCACGTACATTTTGCTGATCTCGATCGCTGGATGCGGGCCGAGCGCCTCGGCGGCAGCTGGATCTGCGGGATCGCCCGCCACCAGCATCGCGTAGCCCACGATGTCGTCGCCCGCGATGGCCTTGAGCACGATCCGCGCTGGATCACTCAGGTATTCGCCGAATCGTTCGCCCGACAGCACGTCGGTGATGAAGATCTCGATGTCATCGGGCGTTACACCGGGGGGACACGCGAGGGGAAAGGTCGCGGCCGCAACGTCACTGAGGGCCTCCGCGTCCCACAGCCCGGCCCGATCGACGATGACTGGGAGATTGCACATTCCTCCATCAGAGCACAACGCCGCCGGCGAGCATACGAGACTGCCGACGAGATAGCCGCTGGGCAGTCCGGTGGCGATCGGCGACGGCGATCGAGCCACCCGCTACGCGCCGTGCAGGACGACCCGACCGGAATCCCGCCGCTGGTAGCGGCGACGCTCGGTACAACGGACCGGTGCTGTGGTGACGCTGCGCACACCACACCACACCACAGCACCGGTCCGGATGGGGGCAGTGTGATCCCAGAAGGGGCCTGGTGCTCGTCTCGGTCGCCGCGCCCAACCGCGACGAACGGTACTTCCTCACGCCCGCAACCTTCGATCCGGACCGCGCGGCAAACAGTCATCTCGCCTGCGGTCACGGCACGCACTACTACCTCGGCACGGGGCCAGCCAGGTTCGATCCCAGAATCGCGCTGACCGGACCGGTGCGCCGGTGCCCGCTATTGCGGCCGGCCGATGCGCGGACCTGCGGTGACGTGAGAGCATCCTGATCCGCGTACTGCTCGAGTTTCCGGTGATCCCGGCGAGTGCGTCGGCAATACACCGAACAGTGGCTTCGGTCGGCCGACTTTGCAGTGCGGCGCCGGCGACGTAGTCTCCTGCCATGACAAGCGGAAGCCGCATCGGGATCGTCGGTGCGGGTATCGCAGGTCTTGCCTGCGCGAAAGTGCTGAAACAGGAGGGTTTTCCGGTCGAGGTTTTCGACCGCTCGCCCGATGTCGGTGGCGTGTGGAGCGCGACCCGGCGGTACCCGGGGCTGCGTGCGCAGAACTCCAAGGAGATATATCACTTCTCCGACTTCCCGATGCCCGCGGACTATCCCCGCGTCCTCGAAGGTCAGCACATGCAGGCCTACCTGGCCGCCTATGCCGAGCACTTCGGGCTGACCGAGCACCTGCGTCTGCGGACCGAGGTCCTCGCCGCCGATCCGGTGGACAGCGGGTGGCTGCTGGAGATTCGTGACCAGGGTGGTGTGCGCCGCAGCTCGTGCGATCACCTGGTGATCGCGAACGGCGTGTTCAACGAACCCGCGATGCCGGATTACCGCGGTGCGGATGGGTTCCGCGCGGCGGGCGGCCGACTATGCCACTCCTCGGAGTTCCTGGATCTGGAATCGGTGCGCGGCAAGTCGGTCGTCGTCGTGGGTTACGGCAAGTCCGCCTGCGACATCGCCGCCGCCGTGAGCGACGTCGCGGCAGCCACCTCGGTGGTGGCTCGGCGACTGCTCTGGAAGATGCCCCGCAGGTTGGCTCGCGTCATCGACTACGAACGGCTGATGCTCACCCGATTCGGTGAGGCGCACTTCCACTATCTACGGCCGGGCTGGATGGACCGCTTCCTGGACGGCCCGGGGGAATCGGTGCGGATCAGCAACTTCGATTTGATCCAGGAACTGGCCACCAAGCGCCTGCGCCTACGCGAACTCGGCCTCGTGCCGAGCGGTCGATTCGAGCGGATCGCCGAGAGCACCATCAGCCTCGCAACCGAGGGATTCTACGAACAAGTCGCCAACGGACGCATCGTGGTGCACCGCGACACGACGATCACCGAGTTGGGTGGTGGTCCCAAGACCGCGCCGACGGTGCGGTTGTCCACGGGACAGCTGATCCAGGCCGATGTCGTGGTGTGCGCTACCGGCTTCCACCAGCGCGTCCCCTTCCTGACACCGTACGTTCAGCGTCGATTGACCGACGAGCACGGCAACTTCCGCATGCACCGGCAGATCCTGCCGCTGGAGGTGCCGAATCTCACCTTCGCCGGCTACAACTCATCAGTGATCAGCACCCTCGGCGCCGAAGTGGCGGCGCATTGGACCGCGGCGCTGCTCACCGGGAGATTGCACCTGCCACCCGTCGAGACGTTGAACGAGCAGATCGACGCCCGCCTGCGCTGGATGGAGGAACGCACGCACGGTCATCACGCGCACGGCACCGCGGTGATCCCGTTCTCCATCAAGAACATCGATGAGATGCTCGCCGACCTGAAGTTCCGTCTGCCCTTGCGCACTCGCGCGACCCAATGGTTCCGTCGGATCAAGCCGGAGTCCTACCGCGGACTGGGCGCGCGGCGCAAGCCCGACGCCGGGCCCGCTGTGCCCTCGACAGTTCCGATCGACATGGACCTGGTTCCGTACGACGGCAACAGCGGCCGGGTCAGCCACTAGATGTACTGACCTGAGGGTTACGAACACAGCGGGCTGTCGGTCCTCCTTCTGATGCCGCGCCGATGTTGTGGCTGTTCGTGCACACAGTGCAGCAACAGTATGGTGCTCGCGGGCCGGAAGTCACGTAGGGCGGCCGAGCAACCCTATGTCGAGGACGGGCATCGGTGCCGGCGGGTGGTGTTACTACGGCCGGACTCGCCACGGATTACCCCGCCACGCAATGCCGAGAATCAGCGGTTGCCTTGGTGATAATCCAGGAGTGGAAGCGCTGGACATGAACCTGCTCGTCGCGCTCGACGCGCTGCTGGACACCAACAGCGTCACTCTCGCTGCACAGCGCTTGAACACCTCGCCGCCCGCGATGAGCCGGACGTTGGCCCGGCTGCGTGTCGTGCTCGATGATCCGTTGCTTGTGCGGGCCGGCCGTGCACTGGTGCCGACCCCCCGCGCGCTCGAATTGCGCTACGAGGTCAGCACTCTGGTAGAGCAGGGACGCGCGTTGCTCACCAAGCGCAGCGACCTCGATCCGGCGGCGCTGCGCCGCACCTTCGCGATTCAGGTGGGTGACCTCGTGGTCACCGAACTCGCGGCGCCACTGCTGGCCGCGGCGCGAGCGCAGGCGTCCGGTGTGACGCTGCGTTTCGTGCCCGACGCCCCCGAGGGCGCGGCGGCGCTCCGTGACGGGCGCGTCGATCTCGAGGTGGGGGTGGTCGACCACAGCGACCCGGAGACCACTGTGCGCAGAGTGCTCGGCGACCGGGTGATCGGGGTGGCTGCCGCCGACCATCCTCTGGTCACCGACCGCGTCACCGTCGCCGCTTACGCCGCCGCGCGGCATCTGAGCATCTCGCGCGACGGACGGGTGCACGGCCCGATCGATGACCGGCTCGCTTTGCACGGCCGCACCCGGCGTGTGGTGGCTACCGTGCCGACGCTGACCAGTGCGCTGTTCGCGATGCGTGGCAGCGACCTGGTCTGCGCGGCACCGGCCATGCTGAGCGCCGCCACACTGCCGGCGATCGGGTTGAGCGCGTTCGAAATCCCGCTGCCGCTGCCGGAAATCGCGATCGGGCTCGCATGGCATCCGCGCAACACCGCCGACCGGGGCCATCGTTGGCTGCGCGATCTCGTCCAGGAGATCCTGCTGCGCTCAGCGGCGGCGGCGCGTCCACCGAAGCAGCGCAGCGCCAAGTCCGATCACGCCGGGGGCGGGCTGGACAGTCGGTAGTCGGTCGGGCTGCGTCGTGCGTCGGCGCGCTCGGACTGGTGGCCCTTGGGGGCTGCGTCGCCCGCGGGCGCAGCGAAGACATCGGAGCGGCCGAGGGAAGTCGCGGCGGTCCGCTTGAGCTCGTCGAGCATCGCTTGCAGCTTGTCGACGTGGGGGTTCTCGGCCGGTGTGCGGTCTTCCTCGGCGGCTCGGTGCGCGCCGGTGAGCCCGGTGCCGGGGGGTGTGGACCCGTTCTGATCGCGGGGGTGATTCGAGCCCGGTTCGACGGACGCGACGCTGTCGTAGGTTTCGTTGTCGTAGGTTTCGTTTTCGCGCGGCGAGAAGGAAGTCGACGACGCGGCAGGTTCGCTCGCCGCGGGAAGCGTTTCGCGCAATCCGAGGCCCTGCTCGCGCGGGGTCGGCGCCACGGTGAAGGACACGGCTGGCGCAGCGGGTGTTGTCGTGGTGAACGACGCCGGTTCGCGCGTGGCGGGAGCGGTGAAGTTCTGCTCGGAAGAGGTTTTCGGTTCCCTCCGGGGCATGGCGGGTGCGTGGGGTGGAGTGAAGCCCCGCTGCGCAGTGCTGTTCGGCTCGTGCGCCGCGTGCACCGGTTCGCGGTGCGAGTCCTGTGGTCGTGTGCCGTTGCGCGAACCGGTGGATTCTCGGGCGGCGCCGTTCTGCGAAGCATGCGCCGACTGCGTGGTGTCGCGTTCCGATCGGCGTGTGTGTGACCGACCGGCGGCTACCGGAGGTAGCGCAGCCGCCGAATGGTCAGTCGCGGCCTGCCGGTCATCCGACGACGGGGCTGCGCCGGTCTCCAGCTGTTCCACTCGTGCGTCGATGCCCGAAATATCCTGTGCCGCATGGAAAGCCCATGCCTCCAGCTTGGCCAATCGAGCCTCGATGGTGTGTTCGTCGGTCACGGCCGGCGTGCCGTCGATCCGGGCCGCTACCGTGTCCAGCTTCTCGCTGACCTCTCGGAGGGTCGACGCGATACTCGACAAAATCGCGCCGATCGACTCGGCGGTCTGCTGACCGTGCTCCATCCAGTATCCTCTTCCCCGTATCGGCCCAGCTCACACTCGGCCGGACGATTCTATCCGCCCAGTTGGACATCCGCGGCTCGCGAAGAATCTGTGCTACTCCGATCCGTTGACCTGATCGGATCAGCGTAGGCCCACGGGTTTACATCCACGCACGCGGACTGCTCGGCAATCCGGTTTGTCCGAAAGCATTCGCCTATCGCAATGCGGCTGCGTCGCGGAAGGTCGCAAGGGTGCTGCACGCATCGTCGCGCACATCATCGTGCCATCCGATGCGAAAGGGAAGGTGTCGCGGGATGGCGGCAACTATCAACCGCCGATTTCGCGTGGGCGCCTGAGTGCATGGCATGATGAAAGTCCTTGTGTTGCAGAGTAACAATGCCGATCCAGCGATCAGCCACGCTTGTGACCCGCCCGAGCGCGGGGTGTGCCGGACTGGCGAGGTAGACGAGTCTGACGCACTCTTGATCTATGGCGTGGGTCGCCTGGCCTGCGGAGTTTGTGCAGGGGAGTGGTCGCGTGAGAACGAAGCAGCGGGCGGAGATCGCCTGCGGGCGCCGAGCGCTTCTCGCCGAATTGGGTATCGGTGACGGTTCCGGCCGGGTGGACGGGTCGTCGAACGGCTACGCCTGCGAGTGCCCCGATTGTTCCGCCGCGCAATGGGATATGCAGCGGTTGAAGTACTGGCTGTGCGGCAGGCTGCTGGCCTACGGAGCCGACGAGGCCGAAGTTGATCGCCGCATCGGAACAGTGCCGGTGGACGTGTACTGGCGCAAGGGCGATCGTGTGTACGCGATCGAGGTCCGCAGTGGCCCGTTGGAGCGCGGACTAGCCCAGGAGCACACCGCACGCCTGCATGCCGCGGGCTGCGCGGATGTGCTCTGGCTGTGCCCGCCCGGTTACTGGGTGCCCTATCTGCACGCGTTGGGCATGGCGGACTTCGCACCCGCCGCCTGCGATTACCGTGCGGTGACCGGCGTGTTGGACACCGAGCACGCCATGGCGGCGCCACGGCGCGAGCCGGTCGAGTTGCGTGAGTTCATCGGGGGCTGGGTCCGCGGCGAGTTCGTCTGGGGTTATCGGGACGAAAGGACAGGAGGCTGGGCCACCGTGACCGACTGGGAACACCACACGAAGATGCAAGCAACTGTCATCGCCCGGCAGCGCCAAGAGCTGGTCAACCAACGAACGTCGCTCGCTGTGACCCGGAAGTCGTTGCGGGACAAACAGAAACACGTGGTGAAGCTCATTACGCGACTGGAACGCGCGGACGTGGCGGCGCAGGATCAGGCCGACGCCTTGGCCGCCGCCCACCGCACGATCGCCGACCACGACCGGCTGGACAACGTCCTGCGCAACACCATCGCGAACCTCGAGCGGACCATCGAACGCTGGCAGCTGATCACGGTCTGCGCCATGCTGCTGATCGTCACGTTCCTGGCGGCGGCGATGGTGGTGCGCTGAGCCGGAAGGGCGCTCGGTCCCACCGCCATTCATTGCGCAGCACCAGGGCGAGAAAGTCCAGCAGGTCCAGGCCGGTCTTCGTGCGCACCTCGCGTAGCGCGGCCCAGTGCACCGGGCCGCGTGCGACCAGGTCGCGCAGCATCTGTTCGCTCGCTGCCTCGACCGGGCGTGCACGCAGGTCCGGGACTCCGATCCGGCTGCCTGTCCACACCAGCCATCCCCAGCCGTTGGCGTGCGCGTACGCACGGCTCGCGGTTGCCTTGACCCGATTGACGTGGAACCCGACGTGGCCGAGCGGCTCGACGTCGATGAGAAGCACCCGCCGGTCGGCCAACCGCGCGACGAGGCTCGGAAAGTGTGATCGCTCGGTGCCATCGAGGTGGTAGGTGACCGCGCAGGGGTGTTCCTGGAACGTGTCGACCGAGTCACTCGCATTGAGCAGCCGGAGCAACCTGGCCTCCAGACCGGAGTCGAACCGCACGTCGCGGCCGACTTTGTCCAAATAGAAGCGCCCGCGGCCATCGTCGTCGCTGTCCACCGTGCGCGCGGAAGTGGTAGGGACCGCGGCCACGGAGCCGGATCCGGGCCAATCGACCTGATCCAACCAGGGATTCAGCTGACCGGTGGCCGGTGGTTGGAAAGCGTGCAGCTTGGCCAGCCGCCGGTTGGTCTTCTTCTGCCAGGCCGCGATGCGCTGGGTGACGAATCCGGCGATCCGCTTCGCGTCCTCCGCCGGGTGCCCGGCCACCCGAAGCTTCAGATACGACAGCTCGGTGGCGGCGATGTCGGTGTCCGTCGCGTATGTCTCCACCAGCAGCGCGCGTACCAGCTGCCGGTCGCGCGCGTCGAGCGGATAGCGCGTACCGAGCACTGCGGCAGCACGGTGCCCGGATTGCTGGGCCATCCGGATCAGCTGACCGACCGCCTTGGTGTGCAGTTGCCGCACGCGGTCGCGGGACAGGTCGTAGCGGGCGCCGAGGTGGGCCAGGGTTTCCGGCCGCTCGCCGGCTATCCCGAGCCGAGCCGTCAGCAGTTCGCCGTCCTTGGCCTTGCGATCGGCCCGCATCGCGATCAGCTCGGCGAGCATCTCGTTGACCTCTTCGAGTTCGAAGGAGATGTCGTCGCGCAGGTCGAGCACCTCGGGATCAGCGTCGTCGTCCGGCGTGACCTCCACGCTGATCGCCACGCGACAACCCCCTGACTCGACTCCGGCACTGTGTGCCACAGCGTATCGCCACCTACCGACAGGCGACCTCGACCGCTGCCGTTCCGATACGCACGACCAGGGTGTGGGAGACAACTGGTGGCGGCGTCTCGGGCGCACATGAACTTCCGTGAGGCCACGGACCGAGCTGCCCGGGCACTTCGGTCGCGGTCTGAATTGTCTGGTACGCCCGCCGTCTACCCTCGCCGAACTACGCCAGCGGATGCGCGGAAATTCTGGCCGCGGCCGGGAGAGTGTCAGGCGGTACGAAGTCCACAACTCAGGCGTCGCACTTCGCCGCTCGTTGTCCGTACTTGCGGTACAAGGAGGGTGCGCGCGTCGACCTAGACCAGGATGCAGGAACTCGCGCAGGCCATCACGGACTACAGCGCGCTGATCATGCAGCGTCTCAGCAAGAAGTTCGAGGAAGACGGCGCACGGCGTGTCGGCCGGTGAGCTTCCCGCGTCATCGGAGCCAAGCCATGGTGTGACTTCAGGCCAAGAGGCCGTATCACCGTAGCCTTGGGACATGGACCTTGGGGAACGGCTCCAATCCGTTCGGAAGCGTCGCGGGCTGACGCAGCGAGAGCTTGCGGAGTCCTCTGGGGTGTCCTTGTCGCTGATTCGCAAGATCGAACAGGGCGAACGCGACGACACCCGCATGGACACCCTGCGCCGGTTCGCTGTAGCGCTGGGTTGCCCGTTGACGGTCCTACTCGGCCCCGATCCCACACCGCCGCAAGGCAACGGTGGGGGTGAGCTGTGGACGCCGACACACGAAGCTCTGGCGTCGATGCGCGACGCGCCGACGGCGGCGGAACCGCTATCGGTGCGCAGCCTGGAAGCGGCCTTGTCGCACGCCACGCGGCTGTATCACGACAACGAATACGAACGTCTGGCCCGCGTCTTGCCGAGTCTGATAGACGACGCCAATTCGGCCCCAGCGCTGTTGCGGTCGCGCACGCTGCAACTGGCCGGCTCGGTGATGGTCCAGACCCGCCGGACCGATTCGGCGCGCATAGCGCTGAACCAGTCTCTGACCGACGCCGAATCGACGGGCAACGTCCTGGACGCGGCGTCGGCGGTGATCACCCTGTGCTGGCTGCTGATTGTCGAACGGCAATTCGATGCGGTGCGTCGTCTCGCTACCCGGTGGGCCGACCGGGTAGAACCCCGGCTGTCGGTCGCGACGACGCGCGAGATTTCGACCTGGGGATGGTTGTTACTCCGGGCCTCAGCGGCGGCGGTACGCGACAACCGACCCGATGAGGCCGACGAGATGATGCGACTTGCCGCCGCCGGTGCGGTCGCTGTACGGCCCGAACCTGGTCCCTATCACCAGTACTGGACGACGTTCGACCTGGCCACGGTGGCTATGAAGCGGGTAGAGAACGCCGTCGTCGACGATCGCCCGGACGTCGCGTTGCGCCTGGCCCGCGATATCCCGCCGGACCAGCGGCCGACGTCGGACAACCGGAACCGGCACCTGATCGACGTATCGGCGGCCCACGTGGAGTTGCGCCACTACGATGCCGCTTTCGACGTACTGGCGTCGCTATCGCGAGATGCGCGGCCGTGGCTGGTCGAACAGCGCTCGGCGCGTGATCTGCTGGGCCGCATCATCTCCAAGCGTCGCACGCTCACGCCGGAAATGCGCGACCTGGCCGACTTGGTCCAGCTCGAATACTAACGGCCGCAACCAATATCGGATGTGGTACTTCTCCGGCCGCGTCTAGAAAGTGCCATTGTCGGCGGCCCCCGTTCGCTGTGACGCTCGGTGCAGCCGCGCCGTCGGGTCGAACTCGATTCCCCGGCGGCGAGGCCTACCAACGGCACCAGGGGAAGGTGGGGAATGGACTACGCGCTCGGATGGATAGACCCGTGTTCACCGACACCGGAATGGGACACGGCGCAGGTGCGCCGGTTGGCGCGGCGGCTGGGATACCCGTTGCGGTTTGCCGATCCGACTTCCGTGCTCGGTCTGGTCGAATAAGTCGAGTCCTCGGGTGCCGAGGTGGTCTGCTGTCGTCTTCGGCGCACGTGGACGCGGTCACGCTGGACCGGTTGATGTCGGTTGTCGACGTCGAATGCGCCGCGCCGCGTGCGTCATTCGGCCGCTGGCCCGCACTCGGCGGGATACGTCGGTGAACGCGATGCAAGCCGCTCTTGTGTTCGTGATCGCACTACCGCTGGCCGTCACCGTCGCAATGATCTTCTGGCCGTCCGACTACGACGACTGAAGTGGCGACGGCGGCAAATGAACGGAATCGTTACGCGCTGGCGAGCTTCTGTTCGAGAATTCAGGCGTCGACGTCGTGTTCGTCGTAGAACCGGCGACGGCCGATCTTGAACGAGCGCGGGCTGCGCCCCTCTCCCGTTAATTGATCGGCGTTTGCGGGTTGACGCGCAGTCGGGTCGGGTGGCGGTCTTGGCGGGTCACTGCGTCTGTGTCAGGAGGCTGAACAGCAGGAAAGGCACCTCCCGAGTTTCTCGAAAAGTGCCTCTGACCTGGTACTACGGTGGTGCGCGATACTGGGATTGAACCAGTGACCTCTTCCGTGTCAGGGAAGCGCTCTCCCGCTGAGCTAATCGCGCGAGGTGGAGACGGGAATCGAACCCGTGTGCACGGCTTTGCAGGCCGTTGCCTCACCACTCGGCCACTCCACCGCGCAAAGGGGGGACGGCGTATCACTATTGCCTAGCCCTACCTCTCGAGCGGATGACGGGATTCGAACCCGCGACCCTCACCTTGGCAAGGTGATGCGCTACCAGCTGCGCTACATCCGCATTTCGCATTCCCGGGGGCCGTTTCCGGTCTCCGTGGTGCGAGACAGAACATTAGCCGACGCTGGGTGAAAGGTACAAATCTGCTGGTAGAACGGGGGAAATCCAAAAGGTTGCTCACTGTAACGGTGGTGGCCCCTGTGGTTGGTGGGGGAAATGGATACCTCTGTGGGGATACCTCGGGGTCAGGTCGTCGGTCCGGCCGCGCCCGGGTGTTGGTCGCGGCCGCGTCCTGGTGGTCGGCGGGCGGGTGGCGACCGACGCGCTCTCGAGCCCTCCGGAGCGTGGCGGCTCGATCGTGCAGGGCGGCGCAGGTACCGGTGCGCCCTCCGGGGAGAGTCTCCGTGCGAGCGGGCCGTCCCCGCGCTGTCCCGGTGGCGATTTGGTGAACTACCGGTGCCGCGTGCTAATGTTTCGTCTCGTCCGGCGAGCATCCCCGCGCCGCCGGCGCTAAGTCGGGTCTCATAGCTCAGCGGGAGAGCGTCCGCCTCACACGCGGAAGGTCGCTGGTTCGATCCCAGCTGGGACCACTCGAAAAAGATGCCCTGACCAGCGCAAACTGGTTAGGGCATTGTCGTCTTCTCTGAGCCCGCGCGAACGAGTGTGGCCGAACTCCGAACCGTCCAGGTTCTCTGCTGAACCCATCACCACTATCGCCTCGCCATGGCGAAGTCGAGCGGCTGCATCGACGTGACGCGAGAACGACGAGTAGGCAGATGAACTACCGACAGGGAGCGATTCTCGTGCGCGTGGACGCCGATCTCGGTGGCCGGCTGGAGCGCCTGACGTTCGCGCTGATCCCGTCTCGGATCCGCTCATGGTCAATCGCCTACCGGAGCCGGTGACGTAGACCACGGCGTGCCATGTGACTCCATTGACCGGCATGTTTGCGCGTACGCGGCGGGTAAGAGTTGGAAGCTGATCGATCGGGTGTTCCGCTACCGAAATCGCGGTCCGACGACCAAGGCCGCTGCCGGGAGGCCGTGGTCCCCGACGATGTCGCTTTCGCCACCTGGACGGCGCCGAGTAACTGCTCGCCATGGTCCTCGACGCGCAAGTGCCGGTCGTCAGAGTGATCACCGAGGCCGGGCATTGGGCAGTTCAGCCGCTCATGGAGCCTTGGTCTACTGTGTCCTGGATCACAAATAGGCGCCAGTTGGCGCCGTGGTGCCGGTTGATCTTTCCAAAAGTTTTGCGAAGTCTTTACTATGGTTCTGAGCTTCGCGCCATGGTCGCCTCCGAGTTGCGGAGGGGTCCGGTATTCGCTCGCCGCTCGATTTCGATGCCAAGAACATGTTTGACCGATGAACCGGGTCCCAGCCCGGCGAAGGAGAGAATATGTCCACCGACACCGACACCGACACCGACACCACGCCACGGACGTCGCTGCATGCCGGTGCAATCCATGGCCCGGCTGGAATCTGCCGTGCTGATTCGCCGCCCATGTCCATGGGCTGCCTTGTCGCCCTTTCTCTTTCATCAGGCGCCGCGGCGGCTTTCAGTGCCGAGCATCGCCGTCGCCGTTCGCGCGGTCGCTGGATGGAACGGAGGTTCGGTCCAGCGGGCCGGATCGGCCTTCGATCTCGCGACCGCACCCGTCGTCGGTGGCATCGCTCAGATCGCGGTGAATGCAGAACCGCTGAAGCCGGTAGGGATTGCTGTGCGGTAGATCACCGTCACTGCAGCGAGCGGGAAGTGGGCCGACGCAGGCCGCCCAAGGTTCTCAGCCTTTGCTAAGTCTTTACTAATACAATTGCTCCCGTTTACATCTCGACACAAAGCCGTGTCGGGACTGCTTCACCGCGAGACGCCGGTTCGCGGTCTTGTGCCCTGCTGGACATGTTGATCGTCAACCGACCTCGGCGAAGAGCCGAGTCGGCGAAGGAGAGTCATGGCTATCGATCACGATTTAGCTCCCCCACTGTCAACCCCCACAGCGACGCGCCGGGGACGCGGTTTCGGGCCTCTGTCCGGCCGTTTCTCCGGCATCCTCCGCCACGATCTGCCCGCCTCGATCGTGGTTTTTCTTGTCGCACTACCGCTTTCGCTAGGCATCGCCGTCGCCTCCGGAGCTCCGGTCGCCGCCGGGCTGATCGCCGCCGTGATCGGTGGCATTGTCGCCGGACTGCTCGGAGGTTCGGTCCTGCAGGTGAGCGGCCCTGCTGCCGGCCTCACCGTGGTGATGGCCGAAACGATCAACCAATTCGGCTGGCGAACAACGTGTTTCATCGTTTTTGCCGCTGGCGCGCTGCAGATCCTCTTCGGTCTCAGCCGGGTGGCCAGGGCGGCGTTGGCGGTGGCGCCGGTTGTGGTGCACGCGATGCTCGCCGGTATCGGCATCACCATCGCGCTGCAGCAGATCCATGTGCTGCTCGGTGGTTCCTCGCACAGTTCTGCCTGGCGAAACGTCCTCGAGCTGCCCGGGCAGCTGATGTCACTGCACGGCGGCGGTGCGTTCATCGGCGTGGTCGTGATCGCGATCCTGATCGGCTGGAAGTACCTGCCCGCCAAGGTCCGCGTGGTACCGGGCCCACTGGTGGCGGTCCTCGCGGGCACCGTGCTGTCCCTGGTGCTGCCGATCGACGCCGAACGCATCGTGCTGAACGGCTCGCTGTTCGACGCGATCGGCCTGCCCGCACTGCCCAGCGGAGACTGGTCGGCTCTGGCGCTGGCCATCGTCACCATCGCGCTGATCGCCAGCGTGGAGAGCCTGCTGTCCGCGGTAGCCGTCGACAAGATGCACTCCGGCAAGCGGACCGACTTCGACCGTGAGTTGATCGGACAGGGCTCGGCCAACATGCTCTCCGGCCTGCTCGGCGGTCTGCCGGTCACCGGGGTGATCGTGCGCAGTGCGACGAACGTGCAGGCGGGCGCGCGCAGCCGGGCCTCCGCGGTGCTGCACGGCATCTGGATTCTGGTGTTCTCGGTGGCGCTGGTCTCGGTGGTGCAGCAGATCCCGAAGGCCGCGCTGGCCGGGCTGCTCATCGTGATCGGCAGCCAGCTGGTCAAGCTCGCCCATATCAAACTGGCCCGGCGCACCGGAGATCTGCTCGTGTACGCCGTCACAGTGCTCGGCGTGGTGTTCTTGAACCTGCTCGAGGGTGTGCTGATCGGTTTGGGGCTGGCCTTCGGCCTGCTGCTGTGGCGGGTGGTCCGGGTGGTGATCAGCGCCGAGTCGGTCCCCGGCACGCGGCGCTGGCTGGTCACCATCGACGGCTCGGCCACTTTCCTCGCACTGCCGAAGCTCTCGGCGCAGTTCGCGAAGATCCCCGCGGGCGCCGACGTCACCGTGGAGATGACGGTCGACTACCTCGATCACGCCGCGTTCGAGGCTATCGAGGAGTTCGCGCGCCAGCAGCGCAGCCACGGCGGCAGCGTCGATTTCGTGGAGATCGGCGGTGCCAGGATGGCCCACGCCGCGGCGCGGCCACCCGCGCGCAGCTTCGCCCGATCGGTCTGGGATGACATTCTCGGCCCCTGGCGACGCGACGAGGGACACGAAAACCCGGTCGCGGCGGGCGTCGCGGCCTACCACCGCAGTCACGCGCACGTCGTCCGGCCGCATCTGGACGAGCTGCGCGACAAGCAGGACCCGGATTCGTTCTTCCTGACCTGCTCGGATTCGCGAATCGTGCCGAACATCATTACCAACAGTGGACCCGGCGACCTGTTCACCGTGCGCAACGTCGGTAATCTGGTGCCCGCCGCGGGGGACGCGTCGGTCGAGGCGGCATTGGTGTTCGCGTTGGAGGAGCTGAACGTCCGATCGGTCGTGGTGTGCGGGCACTCCTCTTGTGGAGCAATGGCGGCGCTGCACTCCGGGGCTGAGGTTCCCGGCGTGGACGCCTGGCTCACGCATGCCCAGCCCAGCTTGGAGCGGTTCCACGCCGGGCATCCCGTGGCGGTCGCGGCGCAGGAGGCTGGTTTCGGCGCGGTCGACCAGCTCGGCATGGTGAATGTCGCGGTGCAGTTGGAGATGCTGGAACGCCACCCCGCGGTGCGCAAGGCGGTCGCCGAGCGCGATGTCACGGTGTCGGGTCTGTTCTTCGACATCGCCAGTGCCCAGGTCATCGCGGTGACGGTGGACGGGATCGCGCATATCGACGACGCGGCACGCCGGCGGACCGCCGAACTCGTGTGATCGACGGACGGATGATCCCGCCCGGGCGTGCAGCCCGGGCGGGATCGTGGCAGGCGGTCGCGTGGGAGCGAAATCGGTGTGCCGGATCGCCCGTACCCTGAAGAGGTGACCGCGGATCTGGAATCGAGCTCGACCGATCGTCGCAGCGGTTGGCATGCCTTCCGGTCGGGGCTCGCTCGCCGACCTACGCTGTACCTCGCCTACCGGATCGGGGTCGCGGTGGTCGGTGTCGCCGTGCTCACGGTCGGCATTCTGGCTATCCCGTATCCCGGTCCCGGCTGGGCGATCGTTTTCGCCGGCCTCGGCATCCTCGCTACCGAATTCGCTTGGGCGCGTGGGGCACTGGGGTGGTTGCGGGACCGGTACCGGCAGGGTATGGACTGGTACCGCGCCCAGGGCCCGGTCACGCGGGTGTTCGCCGCGGTCGCCACCGCCGCATTGGTCGTCGCAACGCTCTGGGCATTGGGAACCTTCGGGATCGTGGGTAGTTGGATCGGAGTCGAATGGGAATGGCTGCGCGGCCCCCTGCAGCGGTGACCACTGTCCCGGGTCGGACACTGACCCGACCGGAGTGGCTGGCCGCGCGTATCGCGGAGATGGGTCACTCGTGGGGGACCACGTCGCCGCGCATCGCCGGCACGCTGTGGTGGTGCATGCTCGCCTCCGCGCTGGTGGAGCAGATCGCGCGGGCGTACGCGCACGACGAACAGGCCTCCGAAGCAGCACTCGACCAGCTTGATTGTGAAGTGCGCCCGGACGGGGGTATCGAGCGGGTACGCATCCGCGCGGGTAGCGGGCAGGTGGACCAGGTAGCCGCCGTGCGCGACACGCTCGCCGCCGTGATCGCGCCGCTCGCCGAGGTGTCAGGAGCGGGCGTCCCCGCACTGTGGGCGATAGTCGCCGACGCCATCGGCAATCGTGCTCTGGATGCCGGTTCAGCGGACGCCGGCGCCCGGCTGGCCGCCGAGATCGGCGGCAAACTTCCGGCACCGAGGTTCGTCCGGATCGGCAAACGCACCTTCGTCCGGCGCATCTCCTGCTGTCTGGTGTTCGAGGTCCCCGGCTGCGCGATGTGCACCAGCTGCCCGAAACGGCCGGGCGCCGAACGACACGCACTGCTCGCGGAACTCGCCGCGCAGAGCTGAGGGAATTCCGCCGACGTGGCAACTGATCTCGCGAGAACATGCGCAACTCGCCGGTCGGACTCGGCACCCCGATGGCCACCCGACCCGGGGCCTGTACGCAATTCCCGCGTACCTGGCTGGTTCGGCCCGAAGACCCGGGGCGACGGGGGAGCCTCGAGGTCCGCAGAGGCGGGGCCGCACAGTAGCATGGTCGCGCCGGAGCGAACACGCGATCGGCCACGATTTCGCGGGACCCCTCCCGCGCACGAGAACGCCAAGGAGAGCGCAGCCGTGACCACTTCAGCGCCCATCAGCCCAGTCGCCCTCGTCCGGGTGCCGGCCGGGACGACGGCGGGCGCCGCGGTGCGCGAGGCGGGATTGCCGACCAAGGGCCCGGACACGGTCGTCGTCGTCCGGGTGGGTGGCGAGCTGAAGGACCTGTCCTGGACCCCGGACGCCGATACCGAGGTGGAGCCGGTGGCCGCGAACAGCGACGACGGCCGCAACGTCATCCGGCACTCCACCGCGCACGTCCTGGCCCAAGCCGTGCAACAGGAGTTTCCGGAGGCGAAGCTGGGCATCGGGCCCTACATCACCGACGGCTTCTACTACGACTTCCGGGTCGACCGGCCGTTCACCCCGGAGGACCTCGCCAAACTCGAATCCCGGATGAAGAAGATCGTCAAAGGCGCGCAGCGGTTCTCCCGCCGGGTGGTCGAGGTGGAGGACGCCAGGGTCGAGCTGGCCAAGGAGCCGTTCAAGCTGGAGCTGATCAGCGACAAGTCCGGCATCGACGACCCGGAGGTGATGGAGGTCGGCGGCAACGAGCTGACGATCTACGACAACCTGGACCCACGCAGCGGGGAGAAGATCTGGGGCGATCTGTGCCGGGGCCCGCACATCCCGACCACCAAGTTCATTCCGGCGTTCAAGCTGACCCGCAGCTCCGCGGCCTACTGGCGCGGCGACCAGAACCGGGAGGATCTGCAGCGCATCTACGGCACCGCGTGGGAATCCCAGGAGGCGCTCGACGAGCACCTGCACCTGCTCGCCGAGGCCGAGCGCCGTGACCACCGCAAGCTCGGTTCGGAGCTGGACCTGTTCAGCTTCCCCGACGAGCTCGGTTCCGGCCTTCCGGTGTTCCACCCGAAGGGTGGCATCATCCGGAAGGAATTGGAGGATTACTCGCGGCGGCGGCACGTCGACGCGGGCTACGAGTTCGTCAATACCCCGCACATCACCAAGGGGCACCTGTTCGAGGTCTCCAAGCACCTGGACTGGTACGCCGACGGCATGTTCCCGCCCATGCACCTGGACGCGGAGCTCAACGAGGACGGCACCGTACGCAAGCCCGGCCAGGACTACTACGTCAAGCCGATGAACTGCCCGATGCACAACCTGATCTTCCGGTCCCGGGGCCGGTCGTACCGGGAACTGCCGCTGCGGCTGTTCGAATTCGGCTCCGTCTACCGCTACGAGAAGTCCGGCGTGGTGCACGGCCTCACCAGGGTGCGCGGCATGACCCAGGACGATTCGCACATCTACTGCACCCAGGAGCAGGTGACCGAGGAACTCACCAGCATCCTGCAGTTCGTGCTCGACCTGCTGAAGGACTACGGCCTGGACGACTTCTACCTGGAGCTGTCCACCAAGGACCCGAAGAAGTACGTCGGCTCGAACGAGGTCTGGGAAGAGGCCACCGCGACTCTCGCGCGGGTCGCCGAGGCATCCGGCTTGCAGCTGGTGCCCGATCCGGGTGGGGCCGCCTTCTACGGTCCGAAGATCTCGGTGCAGGCCAAGGACGCGCTGGGGCGCAACTGGCAGATGTCGACCATTCAGCTCGACTTCTTCGAGCCGGAACTGTTCGAGCTGGAGTACACCGCCTCCGACGGCACCAAGAAGCGGCCGGTGATGATCCACCGGGCCCTGTTCGGCTCGATCGAGCGCTTCTTCGGCGTGCTCACCGAGCACTACGCTGGTGCCTTCCCGGCGTGGCTGTCGCCGGTACAGGTCGTCGGCATCCCGGTGGCGGAAACCTTTGTCCCGCACCTGGATCGGGTGATCGAGCGATTGCGGGACGAGGGCGTGCGCGCTCAGGTGGACCGCAGCGACGACCGGATGCAGAAGAAGATCTTCAACAACGTCGCGCAAAAGGTTCCGTTCATGCTGCTCGCCGGTGAGCGTGACGTGAACGCGAACGCCGTGAGCTTCCGTTTCCGCGACGGCACCCAGGTCAACGGTGTGCCGGTGGACGATGCGGTGACTACCATCGTCGCGTGGATCGCCGACCGGCAGAACCCGTCGCCGACGGCCGAAGGTTTCGAGATTCGATCCGCGAACAAGGGCGGGGCATGAGCGGTCAGGCCGGGATACGGCAGCGGAGCGTGACCACGCAGGGCCTTGCCCGAAAGGACACTGCATGACCGAGCGTACGGTGCCGGATGGGCTGGCCGATCTGGACGGGACCGCCACATCGGCCGAACGGAGCGAAATCGTGGACACCGGCGCGGGGGATCCGGATCGTCTGCTGCGCTTGTGGACGCCCTACCGGATGTCCTACATCGCGGAGTCGGCCACCGGTCCCAAGGATTCGACGGGTCATCCGTTCACCGATATTCCCAAGATGTCCGACGAGGACGGATTGGTGATCGCCCGGGGCGAACTGGTGTACGCGGTGCTCAATCTGTACCCGTACAACCCCGGGCACATGATGGTGGTGCCCTACCGCAAGGTGGCCAACCTGGAGGACCTCACCGAGGCCGAGTGCGCCGAACTGATGGCCTTCACCCAGCAGGCGATCCGGGTGACGAAGAAGGTGTCCCGTCCGCACGGCTTCAACGTCGGGTTGAACCTCGGCGGGGTGGCCGGCGGTTCGCTGGCCGACCACCTGCACCAGCACATCGTTCCGCGCTGGGGCGGTGACGCGAACTTCATCACCGTCATCGGTGGGGCGAAGGTGATGCCGCAGTTGTTGCGGGAAACGAGGGCGATGCTCGCTGCGGCCTGGAAGGAGGCGTAGATGAGCGACCGGGCGGGTCGGCCGTGCTGAGTTTCCGCGGCCGCGAAGCGTTCGCGAAGGCGACGGCGCCGCTGGGCCGGGCGCTGGTCGGCACGGGACTTACTCCTGATGTCATGACGTTGATCGGTACGGCCGCCTCCATCGCCGCCGCGGTCACGCTGTTCCCGACCGGACATCTGTTCTGGGGAACCATGGTGATCTGGTTGTTCGTCATGTTCGACATGCTGGACGGCGCCATGGCCAGGGCGCGGGGCGGCGGCACGAAATTCGGCGCGGTCCTGGACGCCACCTGCGACCGTCTCGCCGACGGCGCCATCTTCGGGGGGCTTGCCTGGTGGGCGGTCTACCACGAGCAGCACAAACCGCTGTTCGTCGCGACGCTCGTCGTCCTGGTGACCTCGCAGGTGATCTCCTACGCGAAGGCGCGCGCGGAGGCCAGCGGGCTGTCCGCCGACGGCGGTCTCATCGAACGGCCGGACCGTCTGATCATTGTGCTGGTCGGCGCCGGTCTCACCGGTATCGGCGAGTACTGGGGCATCGAATGGCTCACCTACGCCGTCCACGTGGCCATGTGGGTTCTCGCGTTACTCAGCATCGTCACCGTCGTCCAGCGAGTGCTGGCGGTGCGCAATTCGCCAGGGGCACGAACTGTGCTGCCGGCCGGTCAGCCGCGAAATTCGAGCACGGGAACCGCCGGCGCCGCAGGGCTCCCGTCGTGACCGCACCCGGACGCTGTCGACGGTCGCGCCCGGACCGCCGTACCGCGGAGTTCGTGCGCGCAGCGGGAAATACGCATGAGTGAGCGCGGCGAGCGGACAATGGACACCGCCGAGTGCGGCGCGACCATGCGGAGCTCTGCTCATGCGCGAGAGGACACGGCATGAGCATCAGGGAGCGACTCGGTGCCGCCGGATACGCGGCGGGCTGGCGGCTGGTGCGCGCGTTGCCGGAGTCGGCGGCCCGGCGCCTGTTCGACTGGGGCGGCGATCGGCTCGCCGAGCGCGCGAACCGGGAATTTCACGCGGGCGGTGCGCCGAATCAGTTGCGGCGCAACCTGGCCCGGGTCCTGGGGGTGCTCCCCGCCGATGTGCCGGACGACCTGATGCGCGCAGGCATGCGATCGTACGCCCGCTATTGGCGCGAGGCGTTCCGGCTGCCGACGATGGACCATTCCGCGATCGACTACTTCGTCGACGGATTGCCGAATCTGGACGCCGCGCTGGCCGCGGGAAACGGTGTGATCTTGGTCCTGCCGCACTCGGGTAACTGGGATATGGCCGGCGTCTGGTTGGTGCACCACTACGGCAATCCGACCACCGTGGCCGAGCGACTGAAGCCGGAATCGCTGTTCGAGCGGTTCGTCGCCTACCGGGAGAGCCTCGGATTCGAAGTGTTCCCGCTGACCGGTGGTGAGCAGCCGCCGTTCGGGCAGCTGGCGGCGCGCCTACGACAGAACAAGATCGTCTGCCTGATGGGTGAACGTGACCTCACCGGTAAAGGCGTTCCCGTTCAGTTCTTCGGTGAGCGCACCTGGATGCCCGCCGGTGCGGCGAAGCTGGCCATCGAGACCGGCGCCGCGCTGATACCCGTGCACGCGTGGTTCGAGGTCGATGCCGACGGGCGCGAGAATTGGGGTCTCAAAACCGAAACAGCGCTGGATGTCTCCGGTGGCGTCGCGGCAGTCACCCAGCGCCTGGCGGACCGCTTCGCGGCGAATATCGCCGAGCATCCGGCGGATTGGCACATGCTGCAACCGCTGTGGGAAAGCGATCTGTCGCCGCGGCGGCGAGCCATGATCGCCGCCGCGCAGGCGAGCATCCGGGCCGAGCAGGGGGACGCCGAGCGGGGGGACATAGCCACATGAAGATCGGCATGGTCTGCCCGTATTCGTTCGACGTCCCCGGCGGAGTGCAGGCGCATGTGGTCGAGCTGGCTCGGGTGTTCATCGAACGTGGACACAAGGTGAGCGTGCTGGCACCCGCTGCAGACGGCACGCCGCTGCCGGAGTTCGTGGTGTCGGCGGGGCGCGCGGTCGCCATCCCGTACAACGGATCGGTGGCGCGGTTGTCGTTCGGGCCCATGGCCTACACCAGGATTCGCCGATGGATCGACGGCAACGATTTCGACGTGCTGCACATCCACGAGCCCAACGCGCCGAGTCTGTCCATGCTCGCACTGAAGATCGCCGAGGGACCGATCGTCGCGACCTTTCACACCTCGACAACGAAATCCCTGGTACTGAGCACTTTTCAAGGGGTGCTGCGGCCGTATCACGAGAAGATCGCCGGCCGAATCGCGGTATCCGAGCTGGCGCGGCGCTGGCAGGTGGAGGCGCTGGGCTCGGACGCGGTGGAGATCCCCAACGGTGTCGACGTCCCCACCTTCGCGAGGGCGCCGATGCTGCCCGGCTATCCCCGTGCGGGTGGGACGGTGCTGTTCCTGGGCCGCTACGACGAGCCGCGCAAGGGGATGGAGGTCTTGCTCGCCGCGCTTCCCGATCTGGTGCGCAGACACCCCGACGTCGAGATCCTCATCGTGGGCCGCGGAGACGAAGATCGGCTGCGCCGTGAGGCGGGCGGGCTGTCCGGGCATTTACGCTTCCTCGGCCAGGTGTCCGATGAGGAGAAGGCTACGGCGATGCGGAGCGCGGACGTCTATGTCGCACCGAACCTGGGTGGCGAGAGTTTCGGCATCATCCTGATCGAGGCGATGGCCGCGGGCACGCCTGTGGTGGCCAGTGAACTGGATGCGTTCCGCCGGGTCTTGCGTGACGGCACCGCCGGCCTGCTCGTTCCGGTGGGCGATGCCGCGGCACTGGCTGCCGCGCTGCACACCGTGCTCACCGACGACGTACGCAGGGAGGCGCTGGTGCACACCGCGACCCAGGTGGTGGGCGAGTACGACTGGCCCGTGGTGGCCGAGCAGATCCTGCGCGTGTACGAGACGGTGACGGTGGGCGACGCGAGGGTGCGGGCTGCCGGATGATCACGTTCTCCGCGACGGCCGTTCTCATCCTTGCGCTGGTCGCCGCCGTCGTCATCGCGATCGGCCTATGGGCGTACTCGACCGCCAACCGGCTCGACCGGCTGCATGTGCGCTCCGATCTGTCCTGGCAGGCACTCGACGCCGCCTTGGCGCGCCGGGCGGTGGTGGCCAGGGCGGTCGCCATGGCCATCGCGGGTCCGGTATCCGATCCGCGGTTGTCCGAGCAGGCCCGGCATCTGTCGGCGCTGGCGGACCGCGCCGAGCGGGCCGGCCGGGCCGACCGGGAGACGGTGGAGAACCGGCTGTCCGCCGTGCTGTCGGCAGTCGACATCGACATGCTGCGTCCACAACTGGTTGCCGAACTGGCGGACGCCGAGGCCAGGGTGCTCATCGCGCGCCGCTTCCACAACGACGCCGTGCGCGACACCCTCACACTGCGCACCCGCCGCCCCGTGCGCGTCCTGCACCTCGGCGGTACCGCCCCGCTACCGTCCTACTTCGAGATCACCGAACGAGCCACGCCCGCCGCGTCCACCGGCCTCGCCGTCGACACCATCCGCACCACCGCGCGCATCGTGCTGTTCGACGAGAACGGACGGACCCTGCTGATGCGCGGCAACGACCCCCAGACACCGGAGGCGTCGTTCTGGTTCACCGTCGGCGGCGGGGTGGAGCCGGGGGAGAGCCTGCGCGTCGCGGCGGTGCGGGAACTCTACGAGGAGACCGGACACCGCGTCGACCCGACCGCCTTGCGTGGCCCGATCTGGCGGCGAGTGGCGGTATTCCCCTTCAACGGTGAGCTGATCCGCTCCGAAGAGCTGTTCTTCGCGTTGCGCCTGCGCGGGTTCGAACCGCACGCCGCGAACCAGACCGCGATCGAACGCCGCTCCATCACCGGTCACAAATGGTGCACGGCCGCCGACATCGTCGCGCTGGACCGCAGTGGTGAAACGGTCTACCCATATCATCTCGACGAACTGCTTGCCGAAGCCGCCGAAGCCGCGGTGGGCAGCACCGACCCCGAAGTCCGCTCCATCCGCTGACCGGCCCCGCAACGCGTGTGTTGTGTTTCACGATCGTGATACCGTCGCGATGAATCTGGGCGCCGGAGGGTAGTGCTGTTTGCGGACGCGGATGAATTCGGCGCCGTGGTCCCCGGAAGGGTGGCCGCCTGCTCGGCTTGTGGAGGGAGTTGGTCCATGTCGTACCTGCTGTTCGATTTTCTGTCGCCGCTGCTCGGCCCGGTAGCCGCGCAGTACTGGGCGCAGTTGCTGGTGGTCGGCCCGCTGTGAGAAATGCCGCGCCGGGACGACGCGCCCGCCCGCTCCCGGCGTAGGCCGTCTGGCAAGGTCGGACCAGGCCAGTGCACTCCGACTGGCTATCAAGTGGCTTTTCGCGGCCGCCTAGAATCGTGGCGTTCGAATCCGATCACCCGATTGGCGCACATGACACAGGAGTTTGCCGTGACCACGCCCGAGACCACCCAGACCGTCGGTACCGCCCGCGTGAAGCGCGGCATGGCCGAGATGCTCAAGGGCGGGGTGATCATGGATGTCGTCACGCCGGAGCAGGCCAAGATCGCCGAGGACGCCGGCGCAGTCGCGGTCATGGCATTGGAGCGCGTCCCGGCCGACATCCGTGCGCAGGGCGGCGTTTCCCGGATGAGTGATCCGGACATGATCGAGGGCATCATCGCCGCGGTCTCCATTCCGGTCATGGCGAAGGTCCGCATCGGTCACTTCGTGGAGGCACAGATCCTGCAGAGTCTCGGCGTCGACTACATCGACGAGTCCGAGGTGCTCACCCCGGCCGACTACGCCAACCACATCGATAAGTGGAACTTCACCGTGCCGTTCGTCTGCGGCGCCACGAATCTGGGGGAGGCGCTGCGCCGTATCACCGAGGGCGCGGCAATGATTCGCTCGAAAGGTGAGGCGGGCACCGGTGACGTGTCCAACGCCACCACGCATATGCGCCAGATCCGCCAGGAGATCCGCAGGCTGTCGTCGCTGCCCGAAGACGAGCTGTTCGTCGCGGCGAAGGAGCTGCAGGCGCCGTACGAGCTGGTCCGTGAGATTGCCGAGACCGGCAAGCTGCCGGTCGTGTTGTTCACCGCGGGTGGTATCGCCACCCCCGCCGACGCCGCGATGATGATGCAGCTCGGCGCCGAGGGCGTGTTCGTGGGTTCGGGCATCTTCAAGTCCGGCAACCCGGCGCAGCGTGCGGCCGCGATCGTCAAGGCCACCACGTTCTACGACGACCCGGACGTGCTGGCGAAGGTGTCGCGCGGCTTGGGCGAGGCAATGGTCGGCATCAATGTCGAGGAGATCGCGCAGCCGCACCGGTTGGCCGAGCGCGGTTGGTGATCGCGGGCCGTTAGCGACGCCGCGCGGAACTGCGGCAGGTGCGACGCTTCGTGGTCCTGGCGGCGCGGTTGCCGCTGCGCCGGGCCGCGGAGCGATCGTCCGTTCCGACGGCCACCCGCAACCAGTCGATCACCTGCCGACGGCGTGAATCTGCGGCGAACCTGCGTGCTTCGCTGCTGCGGGCGCCGTCGGCCAGGGTGCTCGGGTACGGCTCGGCGACCCCGCAGGTGCTCGCGCTCTTGGCGTCCCGGCCCGATGTGATCCGGCTCGGTTCGGCGTGAGCGGCAGATCCGCAGATTGGTTGCGCGATTGTTGCATGGGCGCGCCGTCTCGCGGTCCTTGCCGCCGGTCGTCGTGCCGGCCGATGAACTGTCCCTGGCAGCCGACCCGCGTGTCGGCGTCGGCTGTCCAACTCTCACGGCGGCCAGAAAGTAGTCTCAGGGTCTCCACAATCACGCCCAGTAGCTTCGCCATTCGATGGCCCACGGCCGTCTCGTGCCCTCTCCTCGTCGGGGGATCCTCCGAGCGCAAAGGACGAACAGTTGAAGCTTCGTAAGACCGGACGCATCGCATTCGCGGGCTTGGCAGTGGCCGCCGCCCTCAGCCTGGCAGCCTGCGGCAGCGACGACACGAGCGGCTCGCGCACACCGACCCGTACCACCAGCGCCTCAGCGACCGCGCCTGCTCCGCCCACCGTCGATGAACTCAACGCTCTGCTGCAGCGCGCGCTCGATCCCGCCGTACCGAGCGATGAAAAGCTCGAGCTCGTGCAGGGCATCGAGGCCGATCCCAGCCTGCCGAACCGCTTGGCCGAGGCGTTCCGGCAGGCCAACGCCACGGTCGTGGTCACCGGAGTCACCGCCTTCGGCGACAGCGTCACCGCGCAGGCCGAGTTCACCGTCAACGGGCAGCAGAACCAGGTCGATGTGCCCTTCGTGCTGGACGCCGGCAAGTGGAAGGTCCAGAAGGCATGGGCCTGCCAGGCACTGGCCAACCTGAACCAGCAGTCCCCGGCCTGCGTGGCCTGAGCCGCCCTTGGAGCCTACCTCGCATCCTTTCCGTCGACTCGGAGCGCGGGGCGATCCGGATGATCCCACCGAACGAAGAACGTCGGTGTCTCGGGGTTCTCGGCATCGTGTCGCCGTAGTGCGGGAATGGTCCACTGCTCGTCGGCCGGGGTGGCGCGGCGCAGCGCGGCCTCGGAGAGGTCCAGGCGCACGGTCACGTCGGCGGCGAGGTGGCGACCGGAGAGCATCGGCCCCGCCACCACGATCGTGGTAGCGGGCGGTGCCGTGCGAATCGCCGCGCGTGCCGAGCGATCGGTGGCTTCATCCCACAGTGCGGGCAGCCACCGACCGTGCTCGCGGAGCGCCTCGACCACCTCGCGGCGCATCGCCGGATAGTCGAACCATGCTGTGCGATAAGACATCTCGTCGGTCCGGCCGAACTCCATCCGCAGCGACGCGGGGCGCACGTAGTCGTGCAGCGAGACGACGTCGGCGCAGCGGCCCGCGGCGCGCAGCGCGGTGGCGATCCGGTCGGCGAACGCGACGGGCTGTGCGGCGTCCGCGGCGTCGACCGCGAACACCAGGTGGGAACGTGTGGTCAGGGCCGGGCGGATCACCAACTCGATGAGGTTGTCGACGGTGATCGGCTGAAAATGGGGCACCGGTCCATCTCAGCAAACCACGCGGGCCGGGTGTGGAGAGCCGCGGCTGTTGCCGGGTGTGCCAGGTGGCCGCAGACCGCCAAGTATCCCCAGACCGCCAAGTATCCCCAGAACACAGCCATCAGCACCCGCGTTAGTCTCACCGGATGGCGACAATTGAAGAGGCGCTGGAGATAGAGCGGCTCGAGCGGGACATCTTCCGTGGCGCGTCCACTGACAGCCAGCTCCCACGCACGTTCGGTGGTCAGGTCGCCGGCCAGGCACTTGTCTCCGCGGTACGGACGGTGGAACCACGATTCCAGGTCCACTCACTGCACGGATATTTCCTGCGGCCGGGCAATCCGCAGGAACGCACGGTCTATCAGGTCGAGCGCATCCGGGACGGACGCTCTTTCTGCACCCGCCGGGTGACCGGCATCCAGGACGGCGCGGCCATCTTCACCATGTCGGCCTCGTTCCACGTCGGTGACCAGGGTCCCGAGCATCAGGACCGCATGCCCGAGGTGCCGGCGCCGGAGGATGTGCCCGACGCGAAAATCGCCATGAGCCCTGAGCGGCTGTGGGTGATGCGCGAGTGGGAGCACTGGGACATTCGAATGGTTCCGCAAGAGAGCGTGGTCCGCCGCGACGGTGTGGTGTCCCAGCAGCAGGTGTGGTTCCGCTACCGGCACCCGCTGCCCGACGACCGGCTGGTGCACGTGTGCACGCTCGCGTACATGAGCGATATGACGCTGCTCGGTTCGTCGAAGGTCATCCACCCCGACGAGGAGACGCAGAACGCTTCACTCGACCACGCGATGTGGTTTCTGCGCCCGTTCCGCGCCGATGAGTGGCTGCTCTACGACCAGGCTTCCCCGTCCGCCGGTTTCGGCCGGGCGCTGACCGGCGGCAAGATCTTCACCCGCGACGGCACCCTCGTCGCCGCCGTCGTCCAGGAAGGACTCATCCGTACTCTGCGTGAGAGCTGAGCGTCGCACGTCTCGTCGTATGCCGCGTATCCCTGACGCGCACGCGTCGCTGTCGCATTGACTCGCCGTCGCAGTGAACCGCCGTCGCCAATGAATCGCCGTGGACTCGGGTGGCGCGCCAACCGAGGGTCGCACTCCAGAGCTCGGGGCAGCACAGGTCGCTTTCGCGAGCTCGCTCGGCGCCCCGGAGCACGCATGGCAACCGTGCGCAGGCCCACATCGGTACGACTCGTAAGCTTTCCGGCGTGAACGCTACCTCGGTCGCCGCACCTACTGCCGACACCGGCTCGGCCCGGTCGGGTCCCACCATCGGCGTACTCGCGTTGCAGGGCGACGTCCGGGAACATGTCGCGGCGCTCGAGCGGTGCGGTGCGCGGCCCGTGCTGGTTCGGCGCGAGTCCGAGCTCGGCGCGGTGGACGCGCTGGTGCTGCCCGGCGGCGAGTCGACCGCGATCAGCAAGCTGCTGGAGGCCTTCGAACTGCTGGAGCCGCTGCGCGCGCGGCTGCGCGACGGGATGCCGGCCTTCGGCTCCTGTGCGGGGATGATCCTGCTCGCCTCGGAGGTGCTCGACACCCGTCCGGACGCCCAGCACCTGTCCGGGATCGATATGACGGTGCGTCGCAACGCCTTCGGCCGGCAAGTCGATTCGTTCGAGACCGACCTGCCCTTCGCCGGAGTGACCGATGGTCCGGTGCGGGCGGTGTTCATCCGCGCGCCGTGGGTCGAGCGGGTGGGCGAGGGTGTCGACGTGCTCGCCACCGTGCCGCACGGCCCGGCGGCGGGCCGGATCGTGGCGGTGCGGCAGGGCAAAGTCCTCGCGACGTCGTTCCATCCCGAGGTGACCGGCGATCTGCGGGTGCACCGAATGTTCGTCGACCTGGTCCGGGCCGCTTAGCGGAAGACGCTTTGCGCGGGCGGCGCGGGCGCCCGAGTAGGCTGGGGAAGTTGTCCGCCCGGCGGTGCCGGTACCGTACACACCACCAGATCTGCCATCGACCTGAAGGAAGTAGGGAATGAGCGGCCACTCCAAATGGGCCACCACCAAGCACAAGAAGGCTGCGATCGACGCGAAGCGCGGCAAGCTTTTCGCGAAGCTGATCAAGAACATCGAGGTGGCGGCCCGGACCGGTGGTGGTGACCCGGATGGCAACCCGACGCTGTACGACGCCATCCAGAAGGCGAAGAAGTCGTCGGTACCCAACGACAACATCGAGCGCGCCCGCAAGCGCGGAGGCGGCGAAGAAGCCGGCGGCGCCGACTGGCAGACGATCATGTACGAGGGTTACGGACCCAATGGCGTCGCCGTGCTGATCGAGTGCCTCACCGACAACCGCAACCGTGCCGCGGGCGAGGTCCGAGTCGCGATGACCCGCAACGGCGGCAACATGGCCGACCCGGGCTCGGTCGCCTATCTGTTCCACCGCAAGGGCGTCGTCACCTTGGAGAAGAACGGTCTGTCCGAGGACGACGTGCTGCTGGCGGTGCTGGATGCGGGCGCCGAGGAGGTCAACGATCTCGGCGAGTCGTTCGAGATCATCAGCGAGCCCAGCGATCTGATCGCCGTGCGCACCGCGTTGCAGGGTGCCGGGATCGACTATGACTCCGCCGAGTCCGGTTTCCAGCCCTCGGTGTCGGTCGCGGTCGACGCCGACGCCGCGCGCAAGGTGATCAAGCTGGTCGACGCCCTCGAAGACAGCGATGACGTGCAGAACGTCTACACCAACGTCGATATCTCGGACGAGGTGCTCGCTCTGCTCGACGACTAGTCGATCGGCGGCGTGTCGTACTTCCGCATCGCGTAAGTACGCGGCTGAATCGGGGCGGTCGGTGCGCGCGGGACGATCTGCGGGATACGGGCGCTCCAGGCATCGGTGAGCAGAGGGTGCGGTGAGCAGAGCCGGTGGTGAGCAGAGCCGGGTGGCACCGTCAACTCGCTCAGGACCGGATCGAGCCGCCAGGATCCGTGCTCGTCGATTGCCGAGACGCACCGGCCGACGCGGTGGTTGCGACGCGATTTCGCTCAGGCCTTCCCTGCCGGTCGGCGCGTCGCCACCGCCGGCGGGGAGGGCGTGGCCTACTCCGCGATCTTGGTGCGATCGCACCACTCATATACGCGCAGCCGTCCCTCAGGGGTGTCCTGCTCTCGTAGGGTGACCTTGAAATGCTCGTATCCGCCCCGGAACGGGACCTTCAGCTCGACCCCCGGCGGGGTGATCGGCACGATGCGTGTGGGCAAATCTTGCGGCCCACCCTCGAGGACAGCCTTGGCAACATTGCTCATTCTCGGATGGTAGAAGCGGGACGGCCCGGATCGTGGCAGATTCAGGGCGCGGTGCGTACCGATTTGCCCAGAGTGTGGCCGATATCGCCCAAAGCGTGTTCTTCGACGGCCGGCGCGCGGCTGTTGCGGCGATGGAGGAGATCTGAGCGCGTCATCCCGAATAGCTCGGGCTGCCAGGGACGATGCGCGATCGGCGGACAGCGGCGCGTGTCGACGGCCGCGAAAGAGCCGGCCTCCGCTAGACTCTCGAACAGTTGTTCGCGTCTGCGAGAGGGGTTGTCGTGCGGGTGATGGGCGTCGACCCCGGACTCACCCGCTGCGGCCTCAGCATCGTCGAAGGCGGGTCGGGGCGGCAGGTCACCGCCCTCGATGTCGGCGTGGTCCGCACTCCAGGCGATATGGAGCTGGCCGAGCGCCTGCTCGCGGTCGCCGATGCCGCCGAACGGTGGATGGACATCCACGCACCAGGGGCCGTGGCGATCGAACGTGTCTTCGCCCAGCGCAATGTCCGTACCGCCATGGGCACCGCGCAGGCGGGTGGAGTGATCGCGCTGGCCGCGGTGCGCCGCGGGATCCCGGTCGCGTTCCACACACCCAGCGAGGTGAAGGCCGCGGTCACCGGTAACGGCGCCGCCGACAAGAAGCAGGTCACCGCTATGGTCACCCGCATTCTCGGCTTGGCGGCCGCGCCCAAACCGGCGGACGCGGCGGATGCGCTCGCGCTGGCCATCTGCCATTGTTGGCGGGCGCCGCTGCTGGAGCGGATGGCGGCGGCCGAGGCCAAGGCGGCCGAGGCACAACGACGGTACCGGGAACGGCTGGCCGAACAACGGAAGGCGGTGCACAGGTGATCGCGTCGCTTCGCGGTGAGGTGCTGGAGATCGCCCTCGACCACGCGGTGATCGAGGCGGCCGGGGTCGGCTACCGGCTCATCGCCACGCCGTCCACGCTGGCCGGACTCACCCGCGGTGCGGAAACCAGGCTCTACACCGCGATGATCGTTCGCGAGGACTCGATGACGCTCTACGGTTTCGCCGACACCGAAGCCCGTGAGCTGTTCGGCCTGCTGCAAACCGTGTCCGGCGTCGGTCCTCGCCTCGCGATGGCGGTGCTGGCCGTGCTCGAACCCGAGGCGCTGCGCAAGGCGCTCGCCGAAAGCAACGTGGCAGCTCTGACCAGGGTGCCCGGCATCGGCAAACGCGGTGCCGAGCGCATGGTGGTGGAACTGCGCGACAAGGTGGATCTCGTCCCGGCGCCCGCCGGTCCACCCGGCTCGGCGCCCGCCGCGGTGCGCACACCGGTGCGCGATCAGGTCGCCGAGGCGCTCATCGGTCTCGGCTTCGCCGCCAAGCAGGCCGAGCAGGCGGTCGACGCGGTGCTGGCCGACCAACCCGCTGCCGATGCCGCCGATACCTCCGCCACCCTGCGGGCCGCGCTCGGCCTGCTCGGCAGGAACCGGTAGATCGTCATGGATCATCCCGAGCAACCCGCCGAATCCCCGCTCGACCCGGGCTATGTGAAGTCCGACGGCGAGATCGAAGCGAGCCTGCGCCCGAAGTCGCTGGACGACTTCATCGGCCAACTCCGGGTTCGCGAACAGCTCGCGCTGGTGTTGCGTGGTGCCAAACAGCGCGGCGGCACCCCGGATCACGTCCTGCTGTCCGGTCCGCCCGGGCTCGGCAAGACGAGTATGGCCATGATCATCGCCGCGGAACTCGGCACCGCTTTGCGGATCACCTCGGGACCGGCGCTGGAACGGGCCGGTGACCTCGCGGCCATGCTCAGCAACCTCGTCGAAGGCGACGTGCTGTTCATCGATGAGATCCACCGCATCGCCAGGCCCGCCGAAGAGATGCTGTACCTGGCGATGGAGGACTTCCGGGTCGACGTGGTCGTCGGTAAGGGGCCGGGCGCGACCTCGATTCCGCTGGACATCGCGCCGTTCACCTTGGTCGGTGCCACCACGAGGTCGGGTGCGCTGACCGGCCCGCTGCGCGACCGCTTCGGTTTCACCGGCCATATGGACTTCTACGAGCCCGGTGAACTGCTGCGCATCCTGCAGCGTTCGGCACACATCCTCGGCGTCGGTATCGAGGAGGCCGCGGCGGCGGAGATCGCGGGCCGCTCGCGGGGCACGCCCCGGATCGCCAACCGTCTGCTGCGCCGCGTGCGCGACTACGCGGAGGTCCGCGCCGACGGCCGGATCACCCGGCCTATCGCACAGGCCGCGCTCGAGGTCTACGACGTGGACGTGCTGGGTCTGGACCGCCTCGACCGCGCGGTACTCGGCGCGTTGGTCCGCGGTTTCGGCGGCGGCCCGGTCGGCGTATCCACCCTGGCCGTGGCGGTAGGCGAGGAGGCCGCCACGGTCGAGGAAGTGTGCGAACCCTTTCTGGTACGCGCGGGCATGATCGCGCGCACCCCGCGCGGCCGGGTCGCCACCGCGGCGGCCTGGGCGCATCTCGGTCTGGTTCCGCCCGCTGACCTGGTCTTCGGCTCGATCGAAGTGCGTGGCCGCGAGCCGCACCCGACCCTCGACCTTTTCGAATGATCCGGGGCCGGCTCACATCGGCGCCCGAGTGTGCGGGTGGTCGGTGGCGGTTGCGCAGCGCCGGTAAGCTTGCCTTGGACGATTACGTCTACGGCGACGATTACGTCTACGGCAAGGCCGACTGACGGCGGCGCCATGCCGGCCCAGCCAGACCCACGTCGTACCCATTTCGCACGTATTCGGGCGTCCGGGGCGGGTGCGTGATCAGCTGTTGTAGCTGGCCCAGCGGGTGTGCGGGTGTGGCACCCGCGCAGCGAACTGGCAGACTGTGTGGGTACCTGCCCATCCCACCCACAACACTAGGGACTGACTTCGACGATGGAACTGCTGTTTCCACTGCTGCTGGTAGCCCTGCTCGTACCGATGTTCCTCGGTGTCCGCCGTCAGAAGCGGGAGGCCGAGAAGGTCGCGGGCATGCAGGAAAACCTGAAGATCGGCGACCAGGTCATCACCACGTCAGGTCTGTACGGCACCGTGGTCGAACTCGACGACACCACAGTCGACCTCGAAATCGCCGAGGACGTCGTCACCACGTGGCTGCGCCAGGCGATCCGTGAGGTCCGCGTCGAAGACGCTGTGAGCACCGACGACGCTGTGAGCACCGACGACGCTGTGAGCACCGACGACGCTGTGCGCACCGAGGAGACCGCCGCCGGCGCCAACGGCTCCGACAGCTCGGCCGCGACCGGCACCATCGAGGAATCCGCCGCGCAGACCGAGACCCGGCTGACCAAGGACTGATTCTTCCGGTCGTGCCGCGCCCGCCGGATGTCGCCGCGGCTTGCCCGTTCCGCGCACCCGGCGTCGCTGGCCCGTGCCCGCATGTTCCATCCTCGACTTCCTGCCTAGGAGATGACGTACTGTGCCACCTTCCCAGGGATCGGTGCACCCGCTGCGGCTGCTCGGCGTCTACGCCGTGCTGCTGGCCGTGGTCTATGCGCTGGTGTTGTTCACCGGTGACAAGTCCCCGACGCCGAAGCTCGGCATCGACCTGCAGGGTGGCACCCGGGTCACGCTGTCCGCACGCACGCCGGATGGCAGCAGGCCGAACCAGGACAGCCTGAAGAAGGCGCAGGACATCATCGAGAACCGAGTCAACGGACTCGGTGTCGGTGGGTCCGAGGTCGTCATCGATGGCGACAATATCGTGATCACCGTGCCGGGTGACGACGGACAGCAGGCGCGCGCGCTGGCGACGACCGCCAAGCTCTACATCCGTCCGGTGCTGCAAGCCGTACCCGCCGCGGGACGCGGTGCGACGCCGCAGGCCACGCCGGGTACGCAACCCGCGCCCGCGGCCCAGCCGACCACGCCGCAGGCACCGGAGCCCACCCCCGCTCCGCAACAGCGCGTGTTCCCGGCGCAGGGGCCGACCCAGCCACCGGCCGATCCGAACCTGACGCCCACCGAAGCGGCCACCAAGGAAATTCAGGCGGCCAAAGCGCTGCGGCAGAGCAGCGATCCGACCGTGCAGCAGACCGCGTTGGCGATGCTGGATTGCGCGAAGGCCGATCCACTCGTCGGTAACGACGACCCGGCCCTTCCGCTGGTCACCTGCTCGACCGACGGCACCGAGGTGTTTCTCTTGGATCGCAGCCGGATCGACGGCCAAGAGATCAAGGATGCCACTTCGGGTCTGAACCAGCAGCAGGCCAGGCATGAGGTCTACCTGGACTTCAAGTCCGGCGGCAGCGACGCGTGGGCCGCGCTCACCGGCGAGTACGTCTACAAGCGGGTCGCTTTCGTGCTCGATTCCAAGGTGGTCAGCGCGCCCGTCGTGCAACAGGGACCGCAGCAGGGCGGTCGCACTCAGATCTCGGGCAACTTCACCGCGACGACGGCCAAGGAGTTGGCCAACACGCTGAAGTACGGCTCGTTGCCGCTGTCGTTCCAGACCTCCGAGGCCGAGACGGTGTCCGCGACACTGGGTTTGTCCTCGCTGAAGGCGGGCCTGCTCGCCGGTGCGATCGGCTTGGTGGTGGTGTTGCTCTACTGCCTGGCGTACTACCGCATGCTGGGTCTGGTCACCGGCTTGTCGCTGGTGGCCTCGGGCCTCGCCGTCTACGGCATCATGGTGCTGCTCGGCCGCTGGATCGGCTTCACCCTCGACCTCGCCGGCATCGCCGGCCTGATCATCGGCATCGGCATGACCGCCGACTCGTTCGTGGTGTTCTTCGAACGCATCAAGGACGAGATGCGCGAGGGCCGCAGCTTCCGTTCCGCTACGCCGCGCGGTTGGCAGCGTGCCCGCCGGACCATCCTGTCCGGTAACGCGGTCAGCTTCCTCGCCGCGGCCGTGCTCTACATCCTGGCCGTCGGACAGGTGAAGGGCTTCGCGTTCACCCTTGGCCTGACCACCATCCTCGACATCGTCGTGGTGTTCCTGGTGACCTCGCCGCTGGTGTTGCTCGCGTCGCGGACGGCGTTCTGGTCCAAACCGTCGGTGAACGGCCTCGGCGCGATTCAGCAGGTCGCCCGCGAGCGTAAGGCGGCCGAGGCCGCCCTCGGGAAAGCGTGAGGAAGCGATGACCAACAGTCACACCACTCGCTCGCTCGACAAGGCGAGCGCGGCCGAGATCACCGATATCTTCGCGGCGGTCACCGAGCCGCAGCCACCCCGGCACAGCTTCTTCAACCGCCTCTACACCGGCACCGGCGCCGTCGACGTCATCGGAAGGCGGCGGATGTGGTACTTCATCACCGCCGTCATCGTGCTGATCTCGTTGGGCAGCATGATCTTCCGGGGCTTCAACTTCGGCATCGACTTCCAAGGCGGTTCGCGCATCCAGTTCCCGGCCGGGGACGCGACCACGAGCCAGGTCGAGGACGTCTACCGCGGCGCGATCGGCACCGACCCGGTGTCGGTGCAGACCGTCGGCACCGGCGGCTCGGCCACCATGCTGATTCGTTCCGAGGCGCTGAACCAGCAGCAAGTAGAGGCGTTGAACAACGCGCTGTTCGGTAAATTCCAGCCGAAGGACTCCAGCGGAAAGCCGAACCTCGCCGCGATCAGCACCTCCGACGTCAGCGAGACCTGGGGCGGCCAGGTCACCCGCAAGGCGCTCATCGCGCTGGCGGTGTTCCTCGTGCTCGTCGCGGCCTACATCGCGATCCGCTTCGAGACGCACATGGCGCTCGCCGCGCTCGCCGCGCTGGCCTTCGACGTCACCGTCACGGCGGGCGTGTATTCGATCGTCGGATTAGAGGTCACGCCGGCGACGGTGATCGGCATCCTGACCATTCTCGGCTTCTCGCTCTACGACTCGGTCGTCGTGTTCGACAAGGTCGAGGAGAACACCCGCGGCATCCTGCACCTGACCAGGCGCACCTATGGCGAGCAGGCCAACCTGGCGGTGAACCAGACGCTGATGCGCTCGATCAACACCGCGCTGATCGGTATTCTGCCGATTGTCGGTTTGATGGTGATCGCGGTCTGGATGCTCGGTGTCGGTACCCTCAAGGACCTGGCGCTGGTGCAGTTGGTCGGCCTGCTGGTCGGCACGTACTCCTCGATCTTCTTCGCGACGCCGCTGCTGGTCTCGATCAAGGAGCGCTGGGGACCGGTTGCGGCGCACACGAAGAAGGTCTTGGCCAAGCGCGCCGGGGCGGCGGGCGCCCGCGCGGGTGCCGCGGCCGAGCGCAGGGCGAGCATGGCGGCGGGCCGGGATTTCGCCGAAACGCCGCGCCGACAGCGTCCGGCCGGGCAGGCGCCACGGCCGGGTGCGCGACCGAGCGGAAAGCGGCACAAGAGGCGGCACTGACCACCCACGAGACAGGGGTTTCATGCGACAGCCACGCACGGCGGTACGACTGATCGGGGCACTCGCCGCGGGCACGATGGCCGCCGCAGTGGTGGTGGGCTGCTCCAGCCCGAGCCAGGTTCCCTCGATCGGCTATGCGATCGACGCCACCATCGCCAGTTACAACGGCGGTAGCACGCTCGGGGCGAGTTCCGGCTCCGGCGCGGTGTTCTCCCGGGTGCTCACCGGGTTCTTCTACACCGGTCCGGACGGTCAGCAGGTCGCCGACACAGATTTCGGCACCGCCAAGGAAGTACCCGGCGAGTCGCAGACCATCCAGTATCGCCTCAACCCGGACGGCGTGTACTCCGACGGCGTCCCGACCTCGTGCGACGACTTGGTGCTGGCTTGGGCGGCTCGCAGCGGACGGTTCACCAAACCCGGTGACCGCGGCCCGGTTCCACTGTTCGATGCCGCGAGCACCGCCGGCTACGACGCCATCGAACGGGTCGAGTGCCAGCCCGGGTCGCGGGATGCCACGGTGGTCTTCCGGCCCGGCCGGCACTACCTGCCGTGGCGCACCCTGTTCACGGCGGGCGAGTTGTTGCCCGCGCACGTCGCGGCGCAGGTGGCGAACGTGCCGAACGTGGTGTCGGCGTTGCAGACCGGTGATCCGAACGCTGTCGGCAGGCTCGCGGAGTTCTGGAACACGGGCTGGACCATCCCGGCCGACGGCCGGCTGGATATGGTCCGGTTCCCGGCGTCGGGGCCCTACCGCATCGAATCCTTCAGCCGGGAGGATGGTTTGGTGCTGGTCGCCAACGAGCGCTGGTGGGGCAACAAGCCTGCGACGGGGCGTATCGTGGTGTGGCCCAAGACCTTCGACCTGAAGCAAAAGCTCGGCCAGAACGCCATCGGCGTGGTCGACATCGGCACCGGCTCGGTGAAAGACCTTGATCTGAAGGGCTTTTCGGTGCAAAACTTTCCGGGGCGGGGCGCTGAGCAGTTGACCCTGTCGACCGGCGGAGTGTTCGCCTCGGTTCAGGCACGCCGTGCGTTCGCGTTGTGCCTGCCGCGGCAGGCCCTGTTCGACAAACTCGGCAAGGTCGCGGACGCGCCGAAATCCGGGCTCGGCTCCGGCCCGCTGAACGCCCATATCGTCCAACAGGATTCGCTGCTCTATCCAGCGGTCATCGGTGCGGCCGACAAGTACTCCGGCGGTGATGTGGCGAACGCCACCAAGGCTGTCGCCGCATCCGGTGCGCCGAACCCGACCGTGCGGATCGGCTATCTGGCTCCGGATGACCGCCGCGCACAAACCGTCACCATGATCGCCGACGCCTGCAAGCCCGCGGGCATCACCGTGGTGGACGCCGGCGCGCCCGATTTAACGCCGTCGCGGCTCACCGAGGGCAAAGTCGACGCGATCCTCGGCAGCACCGCCGCGGTGCCCGGTCCGGCCGGCTCGCTCGACGGGGTGGCCGCGACCAGCGCGTTGCGCACCGGTAGCGGGCTCAATGTCGGGCGGTTCGGCAATGGCCGCTACGATGCGATCACCGAGCAGCTTGCGGCCGACGGAAACTCGGCCACACAGCTGAATCTGCTCACCGAGGCCGAAAGCCTGCTGTGGGCTGAGCTCCCGAGCATTCCGTTGTTCGCGACTCCGCGCACGATCGCCTTCGGCAAAGGGCTGCGCAACGGGATAGCCGCCCCTACCCAGGCCGGGGCGGGCTGGAACATGGACCGGTGGGTGTTCGAGCGGTGACAGACGGTGTGGTGATGTGAGTATGGAGAGGTGTCGATGAGCAAGCACGCGGCGATCGAATCGGAATACGTAGCCGCCGAACGGACCACCAAAGCCGCCGATGTGGTCGGTCGGTTGACCCGCTGGCACGACGATTTCCCTACGCCCGGTGTGCGTTTCGCGGATCTGACGCCGGTCTTCGCTGACGCCGAGGGCTTTCGCGCTGTGATCGACTGCCTGGCCGCGTGCGCTCCCGACGCCGATCTCGTAGCCGGCGTCGATGCCCGCGGTTTCCTGCTGGGAGCCGGTGTCGCGGCGACCCTCGGCACCGGTGTGCTCGCGGTCCGCAAAGCGGGCAAATTGCCGCCGCCGGTGATCAGCCGGGAATTCAGTCTCGAGTACGGCACCGCTGCGTTGGAGATCCCCGCGGACGGCATCGAGCTGAGCGGCCGCCGTATTCTGCTGCTCGACGACGTGCTCGCCACCGGCGGCACCCTCGCCGCCGCCGCCGCGTTGTTCGAACAGGCGGGGGCGCAGGTCGTTGCCGCGGCGGTGGTGCTGGAGCTCACCTTCCTCGGCGGCCGCGAACGGCAGGGTGCCTACTCGCTGAACTCGATCGTGCAGGTCTGACAGGCCCGCGACACGCCACACCCGCGGGGCGGCCGGGGTCGCTGCGCGGCAGCTGAGTCGGCTGTAGGCGTTCCCGACGAGGCTCCTTATCGGCCGGGACGCCGGTGGTCTCGTCGTCGAACGCTCCGCGGTCGGTCACGCGGCTATCCGGCGCTCTTCGGCTCGATTACATCGAGCCATGGTTCCCGGCCGACGTTCTACGGCTGGCGACCGTCGACCCACGCGGACAACCAGAACGTGGGATCGGAAAATCACTGGCACATTCCTGGGCGCTGTGTTTACGCTGGGCAAGTCTTATCCCCGTTGATCGGAGTCATGCCGTTGCTCATCTGAGGTAGCCATTCGGGCGGCCCGCGTTCGCGCGCCGCGTATCCGTCGCAACCTCTGGGAGTTGGCATGGCCGATCTGGCACTTTCCGATCTCACGTTCTCCTGGCCGGACGGTACCCCCGTCTTCGCCGGGCTCGATGCCGTCCTCGGCCCCGGCCACCTCGGGCTGGTCGGCGGAAATGGTGCGGGGAAGTCGACCCTGCTTCGGTTGATCGCCGGTCAACTGAAGCCCGCGCGCGGTTCCATCACCGTCCCCGGGCACCTCGGGTATCTGCGCCAGGACATCGGTCTCGCGCCCGGGCAGCGGGTGGATTCCGTGCTCGGCATCGCGGAGATCCGAAAAGCGCTGCACCGCATCGAGTCCGGCGTGGGCAGTGAAACCGACTTCGAGGTGGTCGGCAATCGCTGGGACGTGGAGGAACGGGCGCTGGCGCTGCTGGCCGGGCTCGGTCTGCACTATGTCGCGGACTCGGTGCAACAGCTCGATCGCACACTCGACAGCCTTTCCGGTGGCGAGACCGTCCTGCTCGGACTGGTCGTCGAGCTGCTCGCCGAACCGGATGTTCTGCTCCTGGACGAACCGACGAACAACCTGGACCAGGTGGCCCGCGCGCGGCTGTACGAGGTGGTCGGGCAGTTCTCCGGCACCGTGCTCACGGTCAGCCACGATCGTGAACTGCTGGAACGGATGTCGGCCATCGCGGAGCTGCGCAGCGGCGAATTGCGCTTGTTCGGCGGGAATTTCAGCGCGTACGAGCGCATCGTCGCCGTCGAGCAGCAAGCCGCCCGCGCGGCCGTCCGGGACGCCCGCGGCGACGTGCGCAAGCAGGCACGCGAGCTCGTCGAGGCACGCATCAAGCTGGACCGCCGGCAGCGCTACGGACAGAAGATGTGGGACCAGAAGCGGGAGCCGAAAATCGTGATGAACGAACGCAAACGACAGGCGCAGGTGTCGGCGGGCAAGCTACGCAACAATCACCTCGAGAAGCTCGACCACGCCAAGGAGCAGCTCGAGCAGGCGAAGGAATTGTTACGTGACGATCGGGAGATCCGGGTGGACCTGCCCGGCACGCGGCTGTATCCCGGCCAGGACGTGGTCGAGCTCGATGAGGTGCAGCTCGCTTGTGGTCAGACCGTGTCGTTGCGGGTGTCCGGTCCGGAGCGGGTCGCGCTGAGCGGCCGCAATGGGATCGGCAAAACGACGCTACTGCGGCGCATAGCGCAACAGGGCCCCACTGTGCCGTGGCGCATGCTGCCGCAGCGACTGGACGTGTTCGACGAGGGTCGGTCGGTGTTCGAGAACGTCGCCTCGACAGCGCCGCAGGCGTCCGCCGAGCGAATCCGGGCCCAGTTGGCCCGCTTCTTGTTTCGCGGCTCGGACGCAGACGTGGCGGCGGGGGTGCTGTCGGGCGGCGAACGGCTGCGCGCCGCGCTGGCCATGCTGCTGCTGGCCGACCCCGCGCCGAAGTTGCTCCTGCTGGACGAGCCGACCAACAACCTCGACCTGCCCAGTCTGGAGCACCTCACGCAGGCGCTGGCGGGCTTCGCGGGCGCGCTCATCGTGGTCAGTCACGATCCACGATTTCTCGACGACATCGGTGTGACCCGGCGACTGGAACTCACCGCCGACGGCTTGACCGAGGTGCTGGCGACCTAGCTGTCAGCGGGCCTTCTCGTCGCGGTCGGGGCCGTCGGCCAGGCTGTTCAGGGCCCGATTCCGGAGCCACAGCCGCGTGAACCGGCGGACAGGAACGCGGTGTGTGAGTCGGGAGACGGGTCCGTGCGGTGTGCACGAAGCTGGGCGTCCCGGAGTCCGCCATCGGGCGGTCGGGCAGTTGGCTACCTTCGACGAACCGAACCGTGACCTGCGGGGCCCACACTCTCGATCGAGCTGTGGGCGGGTCCGCACGAGGGGACCGGTGCGGTGAATCGGGTTCGACGAATGCTCGAACTGGTGTTCTACCGCAACCGCATTGTGGATGTGGCCCGCGGTCTGCTGACGTGAGCGGCTGGGCCGCCACCGCCTGCCCGTCGCGCGGAACAAGTCCTATTCGCACTGGTGGAGCGGCAGTTGACCAGGGGCTTTTCCGGCGTCCGCGCCGCGCGGGCGGACCGGGCGTGTCTGCTGGATGAGGCCGGCGAAAAGCGTCCGGACCTGCGCAGGAAGTAGGTTTGTCGGTGATGCGGAGACCGGCACGCGAATCCCTGCTCCGCTGAACGGGACTTGCGTGCTTCGGCCGGACTAAAGTGGTGGTCCGGGAGGTTGCACCGGTCGGATAGGGTGTTCCGATCGAGGCGCGGAGAGGTGGTGGCATGACTCAGCATCTGGGCGAAGCGAAGGTCGAGCAATCGACATCGGGCCCGCAGTCGAACGGTGCCGCGCCCGCCTCCGACGCCCCGCGGCCCGATCAGCAGCCGGCCGCGGCGACCGCGTCGCCCGTGCGGCAGCCCGGCACCTCCACCGCCGTTCCGACCTCGGCGTCGCGCCGGGTACGGGCGCGTCTGGCCCGCCGCATGACCGGTCAGCGCGGTATCGCGGCGGTCAAACCGGTGCTGGAACCGCTGGCCACCGTGCACCGCGAGCTCTACCCGAAGGCGAATCTCACGCTGTTACAGCGCGCGTTCGACGTGGCCGACGAGCGGCACAAGCATCAGTTCCGCAAGTCCGGCGACCCTTACATCACCCATCCGCTCGCCGTGGCCAACATCCTCGCCGAACTCGGGATGGACACCACGACGCTGGTGGCCGCGCTGCTGCACGATACCGTCGAGGACACCGGCTACAGCCTGGAGCAGCTCACCCAGGATTTCGGCCCGGAGGTCGCGCACCTGGTCGACGGTGTCACCAAACTGGACAAGGTCAACCTGGGAGCGGCCGCCGAGGCGGAGACCATCCGCAAGATGATCATCGCGATGGCGCGCGACCCGCGCGTGCTGGTGATCAAGGTGGCCGACCGGCTGCACAACATGCGCACCATGCGTTTCCTACCGCCGGAGAAGCAGGCCAAGAAGGCCAAGGAGACCTTGGAAGTCATTGCGCCGCTTGCTCATCGCCTCGGCATGGCGACGGTGAAATGGGAGCTGGAGGACCTCGCCTTCGCGATCCTGCATCCGAAGAAGTACGACGAGATCGTCCGTCTGGTCGCCGACCGCGCACCCTCGCGCGACACCTATCTGGCGAAGGTGCGGGCCGAGATCGTCAACACGCTGGCGGCATCCCGGATCAACGCGATCGTCGAGGGCCGTCCGAAGCACTACTGGTCGATTTATCAGAAGATGATCGTCAAGGGGAAGGACTTCGACGACATCCACGACCTGGTCGGCATCCGCATTCTCTGCGACGAGGTACGCGATTGCTACGCGGCCGTCGGCGTGGTGCATTCGCTGTGGCAGCCGATGGCGGGCCGGTTCAAGGACTACATCGCCCAGCCGCGCTACGGCGTCTACCAGTCGCTGCACACTACCGTGGTAGGGCCGGACGGCAAGCCGCTCGAGGTGCAGATTCGCACCCAGGACATGCACCGCACCGCCGAGTTCGGCATTGCCGCGCATTGGCGGTACAAGGAGACCCGCGGTAAGCACTCCAACGACACCGCCGAGGTCGACGACATGGCCTGGATGCGCCAGTTGCTGGACTGGCAACGTGAGGCCGCCGACCCGGCCGAGTTCCTGGAGTCGCTGCGCTTCGACCTGAAGTCGCCGGAGATCTTCGTCTTCACGCCGAAGGGCGACGTGATCACGCTGCCACAGAAGTCGACGCCGGTGGACTTCGCCTACGCCGTGCACACCGAGGTGGGGCACCGCTGCATCGGCGCCCGGGTGAACGGCCGCCTGGTCGCGCTGGAGCGCCAGTTGGAGAACGGCGAGGTAGTCGAGGTATTCACCTCCAAAGCGCAAAACGCGGGACCGAGTCGCGACTGGCAGAACTTCGTGGTGTCTCCGCGCGCCAAGGCGAAGATTCGCCAATGGTTTGCCAAAGAGCGGCGCGAGGAGGCTCTGGAAAGCGGCAAGGAGCAGATCTCCAAGGAGGTCCGCCGCGTCGGGCTGCCGCTGCAGCGGTTGATGAGCGTGGACGCGATGACCGCGGTCGCCCACGAACTGCACTACACCGACATCTCCACGCTCTACACCGCGGTCGGTGAGCATCAGGTCTCCGCGCACCACGTGGTACAGCGGCTGATGGCCCAGCTCGGCGGCATCGGCGACGTGGAGAACGAGCTGGCCGAGCGCTCCACGCCGTCGACGACACCGAGCAGGCAGCGGGTCACGGGCGACGCGGGCGTGCTGATCCCCGGTGCGCCCGGCACGGTCGCCAAGCTGGCGAAATGCTGCACCCCGGTACCCGGTGACGAGATCATGGGTTTCGTGACCCGCGGCGGCGCGGTGAGCGTGCACCGCACCGACTGCACCAACGCCGGTTCGCTGCGTGAGCAGGCCGAACGGATCATCGACGTGTCCTGGGCGCCGTCGCCGTCCTCGGTGTTCCTGGTCGCCATCCAGATCGAGGCGCTGGATCGCACCCGCTTGCTGTCCGACGTGACGAAGGTGCTGGCCGACGAGAAGGTGAACATCCTGTCCGCATCGGTGGCCACGCACGGCGATCGGGTGGCGATCAGCAAGTTCACCTTCGAGATGGGCGACCCGAAACACCTGGGGCACTTGCTGAATGTGGTGCGCAATGTCGAGGGCGTCTACGACGTCTACCGCGTCACGTCCGCGGCCTGATCGCCTGCGATAGTTGCTGTAAATTAGCTAATCCGCCAGGCGATTTCGGGCTGGACGCTTCGGGGTGGAATGCCTGTGTGGCGAGCCGCCGGAAACTTGCCGGGTTGCCGCCCGGAACGCGCCGTGGCGTGTCGCGTGCGCATCGGCGTTTCGCGAAAGACTTCCGTCGATTCGGCGGTAATAGCCGGAATCTGTTACGGTTTAAGACGTTTCATGGCGTAGAGGGTAGTTGCGGCAAACGACTTGATTGCGAATCGCTATGACTGGATACACGACACGACTCTCGGGAATGCTGGTCGCATTCACCGTGACTGTCGCGACCGCCGGAGTCGCCGCGGCACAGCCGTCGAGTCCCGTCGGACCCTCGATGAACCTCGCAATCGCGACCTGTCCTGCCTTGTACGCCTTGGGAATTCAGGGCACCGGTGAGTCCTCGCCGGACGCGGCGCCCACCACCGACACCGGTATGCTCTCAACGGTCTTCCGGCCGATGCTGGCCAAAGCTCCCGGCACCGGTCTGGTCGACCGTGCCTATGTGCCATACGAATCCGGCTTCGGCGGCGCGACCGCAGGCGGCGCGGTGCCTTACTCGGAGTCGGTGGCAGGCGGCCTCGCTCGTCTGCGCATCATGGCCGCAACTGTCGCCGACACCTGCCCGAACACGCGCTTCGCGGTGGTCGGCTACTCGCAGGGCGCGCACATCGCGTCGATGTTCGCCCAAGAGATCGGCCACGGCAGGGGCATTCTGCCGGCCGAGAAGGTAGCCGCGGTGGCGTTGTTCGGCGACCCGACTCGCAATCCGGGCGCCTCGCTGTTCCCCGGCGCACCCGGCAAGACGACGCCGGACGCCACCCCGGGCACCTCGGGCGGCCGGCTCGTGTCCCTGGCGGCGCTTGCGCAGGCGCCGGCCAGCGGCGGCGGCATCGGGCCGGAACGGGACAGAGCTGTCGACTTCGGTGCGCTGACCGGTCGCGTAGCGAGTTTCTGCACCGCGGGCGATCTCGCCTGCGACGCCCCGGACGGCGCCCCCATCCTGAAAGCGATCGCCAACCTGGTCGGCCAGTCCGAACTCAGCGGCGGCGACCCGATCGCTTCGCTGGCGTCGATCGCGCAGGCGTTGGCGTTCACCTCGATCAAGACCGTGACCACAGTGGCCGGGCAGGACGTGCAGGGCAATTCGCTGGCGACGCTATCGATCTCGCCGAAGCTGTCGATTTCCCAGCGCCTCGCCGAAGCCTCGGATCCCCGCACCTCGCTGGACCTGCCCGGCGCGGTCCAGGCCCTGGTGAAGATCGGCATGATCGGGTGGAACGCCGTGGTCACGGTGGTCAGGACGATCATCGATCCGGCAGCCATCGCCGAACTGGCCACCGCGGGCCTGTCCAACCCGCCTGCTGCCCTGCTGTCGTTCGGCACGAAACTGCTCGGCGCCATCCCGCAACTCGTTCCGCCGACGACCGGTCTCCGCTTGGTGACGCAGGCATTCGACGCGGTGGTGCAGAACATCACGGACAACAGCGCGTTGCTGAACACGGCCACGTGGGTGCGCTACTGGGACACCGTCCAGCGCCACACCGCCTACAACAGCGCGACCGTCTCGGCGGACGGTGCCCCCGCGACCCACTTCGTCGCCGAGTGGTTCGCGGCCGCCGCCCGCGACGCCGCCGACGCGTTCGGTGGCAATCCGACGCCGCGGGTGGCGCCGGAGCAGCAGCCGCCCGGATTCTTCGGCGACAGCTCCGGCGCGTCTCCCACGCCGAGTTCGTCCGGTACGGGACAATTTCCGTTCGGGGCCGGAGCCGATGGCGCCTCATCCGGCGGCGTGACATCGATTCCGCCCATCTACCGACCCGGCACACCCAACACCTACCCGTTCTCCACGAACTGATCGCCGAGAGGGTCCGACGATGCGATACTGCGTGCCCTGCTCTGCGGGAATGGGGGAATGTTGAAGTCGTACAAACAGCTGTCGCGCTGGTACGGCGCGTTGGAGCCGGAAACCGGTGCCGCGGAAGCGGAGGGCAGGCCTGAGGTCAGCACCATCGTCCCCGCAGAGGATGACCGGCCGGCGCCCTCCCGGCCCACGATCCGCGACGAGGACGAACCCCGGCCGGATGACCTACTAGCGGACCTGCCCGCGCAGCGCAGCGAATTCACCGGCGGCTGGTCGGATTGGGTGGTCAGCGGCCGGGCCCCGGGCCCCGATGACGACTACGCCGCGCCGCGGCAGGCCGATCCGGCTCGGTTGCCCTGGGCCGGCGATGAGGCCGAGTCCGTCGACCGACCGCGCCCCCTCGTCTCGCGGGCCCTGCGCCAGGCCGCCCGCGACCACCCCGCCGTACGCCGCGCCCGCACGCTGATCGTCGTGATCGCGGCGGTGTTGGTGCTGGCCGTGGTCGCCGTGTGCGTGCTGGTCATGCTGCGTACCGCAGCCGACCGTGCGGCCGCGGCACGCGATTCGCGAGGGTCCGCGTCGGTGCAACTCACCGGCGGCAGCGCGCAGGCGGCCGGCGATGGGCGCGGGATCGGCGCGGGTGCTTGCCCGACCGAGCGCAGCGACGCGATCGTGCGCAGCGCGGAAGCCGGCGGGACGACGTCGGGACCGGACGCGGTGTTGCAGTTCCAATACGCGTACTACGTCGAACGGTCCGGCGAGTACGCCAGGACGGCGGTCGCACCGGACGCCGCGGTCCAGCCGGCGTGGGTCATCCAACGGGGCATCGACACTGTCCCGACGGGCACCACGCATTGCGTGCGAATCGTGACCATGGGTGAGCACAGGTACTCGGTGGAGGTCACGGAATACCGGCCGGGTGGTGTGCCCGCCACGTACAACAGGCAGATGGTCACCACCGCGGTGATCGGCGGCCGCACCCTCATCACAGGTATCGCGGCCGGATAAAAGGAGAGCAGAGGCGATGGGAGAGGACTGGAGCCGTTGGCTCGACGAGACGCCCGGGCAGGGCGAGGCGTCGGGCCGGCCGGTGCGCTCCAAGGCTCCGGTGGTGCGGTTGCGGCGTCGCGACGATGACGGCTTCGGTGCGGATCGCCCGGCGCAGCGGCCGATTCTGGTGGTCGGCGGGTGCGGTGGCGCGGGTACCACCACGACGGCATTGGGTTTGGCGGGTGAGCTCGGCACGGGCGGGACGCCGACCGTCGCGGTGGACGCGACATCGGCGGGTAGCGATCTCGCGCTGCGCGGTGCGGATGAACATCTGCACCCGATCAGCTTGCAGTCCTGGTTGTACGGGCGCGGTGACGACGAGCCGGCGCCGTTGAAGGAATGCCTGTCGCGGGCGACGTCGGGCATCGGGCTGCTGTGGCGTGATGCCACGCCGCTGCGCAGGCGTGCGACGTATCTCACGGTCGCGCGCGCGGTACGCGACGCGGGATACACCGCCGTCTACGACGGAGGACACCCGATTGCCGCCAGGCAACTGCTTCCGTTGCTCGATGACGCGGACGTGGCTCTGGTACTCGCGATTCCAGCCCGCAACGACGCGGCCAACCGGTTGCGAGTCGCGCTGGAGTGGCTCGACGACCAGTTCGGCGATGCCGAGAAGCATGGCGGCGGCATCGTCGGCGACACGACCATCGTCGTTTCGCACCAATATCCGGACGGTGACTCTCGGGTAGCGGATCATTTGCGAGAGCACCTCTCCGGCTGGGTCCGCGATATCCGAGAGATTCCCTACGATCCGCACCTGGCCCGCGGTGAACTCGTGCGGCACGCCTCGCTGGCCGCCGAGACGCGCCGGGCGTATGGGCGCCTGCTCGCCGGAGTGGCATCATGACCGCCGCCATGATTTTTCCGCGTCAGCCCGATCCCGCTCCCGCCGGTGTGATCGCCCCACCGGAGGCTCGCCGTGCCGCCGTCTGGGACCGCCCGGTGCCCGGTGTCGGCCGCGCGCCCCTGGTCTGGCTGCTGGGTGTGCACGGCGGGGCGGGAGCCAGTACCCTCGCGCATGTGCTTGCGCCCGCGGCGGATTCGGGCCGCCGCTGGCCCGGCGTCTTCGACCGCGAAAGTCCGTTCGTCGTCCTCGTCGCCAGGGAGACCATCGCCGGTCTGTCGCGCGCGCACGACCTTCTGCGCCAACATCTTTCGGGCTTCGCCGGCCGTTGCGAGGTGCTCGGTCTGATCACCGTCGCCGCTCGCCCTGGCCGGATGGCTCCCGAGATCCGGCGCTACCGCGATGTGGTCGGCTCACTGGCCGGCCAGGTGTGGCAGGTGCCGTGGTACGAGGAGTGGACGCTGGTCGAACCGGAGCAGCTGCCGATGTGGTCGCCCGGCGATCCGCTGCCACCGAAGAAGCGCAAGCTCGATCTGCTGGAGGAAGTCCCGCTCGATGTCCGGGAGCTCGGCGCCGACATCGTCGCGGCCGCTCGGACCGCATTGGAGGAGGCCACCTTCGACCGCCAGGTTCCGGATCTCAGGAAGCCGTCCGATCAGTGAACGTCCGCATCGAATCGGCGACAACACACCACTATTCGAGAAAGGCGCCCGATGAGCACGATCCTCCTCGCCGTGCAGGACACGTACGGCACCGTACTGGCGCAAGTCGGTAACCCGACGCCCGAGGCGCCTCCTGGCTCGGAGAAGATCCTGCAGCTGGTGCGGTATCTCACCTGGTTCGTCCTGCTGTCCGGGATCTGCGGCATCACCTACGCGGGCGGCAGGTTCGCGTGGGAGAAGTGGACCGGCGGTGGTCTCGAATCGCCGAAGATGGTGGCCGGAGCGATGATCGGCGGCGTGGTCGCCACCAGCGCCGGCACTATCATGAACGCAGTGATCGGCACCTGAGGTCGGCGATGAGTACCGTGCGCATATCGGCCGCCGAGTTGCTGGCCTACAAACGGATGCCCGTCGAGGTCGTCGCACCGCTGATGCAGCTGCTGAACTGGCTGCTCTGGTTCGTGCTGCTGGTGTGCCTGGCCTGGATGATCGTGTCGGCGGGGAAGCTGTGGCTGACCTTCCGCAGCGACCTGGCCATGAACGACGCCTCGCACGGCGTGCTGATGAGCCTGCTGGGTGCTGTGGTGGCGAGCACGGCGTCAGGGATCGCCCTGGCGTTCCTGCCCGCGTGAGCCGCGGCGGGATGGGGACGACGCGGGAATGACTTCGACGGTAATGCGGTCGGCGGACTCAGCGGACTCAGCGGTGCGGCGGTGCGACATCCGGCTGCCCGCGGCTGGATTCGTCGGTGCCGCGCTGCTGGTGGCGGCGGTCGGCTGCGGCGGTGGCGACGACACGGCGGGACCGGACCTGGCCGCGTCGCCGACCAACGTACGCTGGCAGCCGTTCCAAGGTGTGCCGCTGCCGGTCACCGATCAGGGGCCGAAGTCGACGGCGGACGGCGCGGCAACCGGTTTCGAGCATTCGCCGCGCGGTGCGGGCGTCGCCGCGCTGACCCATTCGGTACGACTGGCGGTGGCCGCCGACACCCAGTGGGCGAAAGTGGCCGCGCGGGAACTGGTTCCGGGTCCGGCCAAGGATGAGTGGGCGATCAATCGGGTGCAGCTGTCGATCACCGGTCCGGCTAGCCCCGAGTTCGCGCCCCGGCTGCTCGGCTACAAGATCACCGGCTACACCGAGCAGAACTCCACCGTCGACGTGTACGCCAAGTATTCCGACCGGTCGAAAGCGGTGCACCACACCACCGTCGAGTGGTTCGGCGAGGACTGGCGATTACGACTGCCAGATCCCGGCTCGACCGCACGACCTATCGATTCGATCGACGCATTACCCACTGACATTGTGAAATTGGAGGCACCGACGTGAGCGACAAAGAGTCGTACGCGCGCGACCGTGTCTCCTTCGGTGTCGTCGCGTCCGCCGCCGTACTGGCACTCATCGTGATCGTCGGCATCTTCGTCTTCGTCGGACGCGACGACCAGGGGGTGGGCGGCAGCCCCGCGGCACCGGAAGGCTCCGGTGGAGTCGGTTTCGCGAGCCCGGAAGTGGACATTCTGGGCAGGCGCGTCGACATCCCGAACAATGCTGCGGGACAACCGCTTCCGCAGGATCCGTCGCGGCAGCGCCGACCGAGCGACTCGGACTGGCTGACCGCCGCGCCGCAGGGCACCGCCGAGCCGCACGGTTGGCAGCGGGTGTACGGCGCCTCGGTGCCGTTTTCCACCTCCGACGGTCCCACGCGTATCGAGGACGACTTGGCTGTCGGCTACTCGCACACGCCGCAGGGTGCGGTGCTGGCGGCGGCGCAGATCACCTACCGTCTCAACGCGCGCCCCGCCCACCGCGACCTGTATGTCCGGCAGGTCCGGGTCTCGGCTCAGCAGATCGCCGCCTACGACAAGTCGCTGGCCGCTGACCGGCTGCCCCAGCAGCAGCCGGAAAAGGTGACGCGCTACTTCGTCGCCGCCGACGCGTTCAAAGTCGACGACTACGCCGACGATCTCGCCATCGTGCGCCTGGCCACCAGGGGACCGGTGGTGGACGGCAAACAGCTGTGGGCGGCGACGCGCCTGGTCATGGTGTGGGATGCGGGTGACTGGCGGTTGAAGCCCTCGACGTCCAATAACGCGCAGACCGAGTACCTCGAGTCTCTAGCGGGGTGGACCAAGTGGTGAACCGCCTGTCGTCCGATTCGGATGCGTTCCGAATCCGAAGCTGTGCAGATGATTTCGCGAGAGTGCAGTGTGCGAGAAAGGCCCGAGGAACAGTTGATGGCCAACCAACATGGGTGGGCATGCGTCCGGCGGTCAGGTGGCGAGACGACGATCGGAAGCTCACCGCAGTGACAGGCGACGGGCAAGTGCAGATCGAGTCCCTGCGGAGCATCGAGGGGTGGACACAATGGTAAGGCGGATAGTCACGATCTTCGCGGTCATCTTCACGGTGATGATCGCGACGCCGACCGTGGCCTACGGACAAACCTACGGTTTCGACGAGACGTGCAACGAAATCCACGACACGCTAGACAATGTCGGACTGCCCGGCATCTCTCTCGGTGACGCCGCATCCGCCGCATGCAAGGCGGGCAATGCCGCCTCGCATCCCGGTCAGGCCGCGACGGCGATCAAGGACAAGGCCTGGGACTCGACCTTCGGCAAGGTGGTCGACTCGCTGATGAACGGTCTCGGCGAGGCCATCATCCTGGCGTTGACCTTCTGGATGAAGGTGCCCAACGAGGCGGTCAGCGATTCGGGCTCGCTGTTCACGAAGATCAACGACTACACCTATCAGGCGCAGATCTTGCTGTTGATCGCCTCGGTGATCATTTCCGGCGCGCGACTGGCCGCGGCGAGACGTGGCGCGGTGATGAACGAGGCTGCCGAGTCGTTCCGGATGTTCACCCGCGTGGTGTTCAGCTCCTGGATGCTGGGCGCGGTCATCGTTGCCGGCACGCAGGCCTCGGATCGTTTCGCCGAGTGGATCATCAACGACTCGACCAACGGCAACGCCAAGGACCTTGCCGAGCTGATGGTGAAAACCAGCAAGCTGCAAGCCTTTTCGCCCGGCCTGGTGCTGATCATCGCGATCGTCGGCCTGCTCGGCGCGCTCGCGCAGATCGCGCTCGCCATCGTCCGCCAAGGCCTGCTGGTGATCGCGGCCGGAGTGCTGCCGCTGGCGGCGGCGGCTTCCGGCATGGACATCGGCAAGCAGTCGTATCAGAAGCTGATCGGCTGGATCATCGCCTTCATGCTGTGGAAACCCGTGGCGGCGATCGTGTACATGATCGCCTTCACCACCGCGGGCCACGTCGACGCGCTCACCCCGACCGGTGGCCTGCCCGACGGTGAGCAGGCTCAGCGCATGCTGGTCGCGATCGTGCTGCTGTGCAGTGTGGCGTTCGTACTGCCCGCCCTCATGCGGTTGGTCACTCCGGCCGTGGCGATCGTCGGTAGCGGTGGTTCGGGTCTCACCGCGGCCGGCGGCACACTGCTCGCGGTGGCGGGCCTGGGAGCCATGGGTACCAAGGCCGTTGGCGTCAAGAGCTCCGCGGCACCGGGCAGGGCAGGTTACGTGAGTGGAAGTGGGAACGGTCCGCGGCCGGGTGGCGCGGGCGGGCCGCGCGGCGGCGGCGCACCCCGCCCGACCACGCCCCGGGGCGGTGGTGGCGGTCAGGGCGGCGCGGCCCCGCGCGCCTCCGGACCCGCGGGCGCGTCCGGGGTAGCGTCCGGATCGGCCAGGACGGCAGGCCGGATCGGCGCGGCGCGAGCCGCGAGCGGCGGTCTGACCCGGGCCGAGCAAGCCATGGGTGACGTCGCGGGCGATCGTTGGACGAACCGTTCACCCGACCTCGGGAGGAGCACCATTCCGCGATGACAGTCACCGAAACCTACGAGCGGCGCTCGTACGGGCTCTGGCAGAAGCCGCGCAGCGCAGGTCTTTTCGGCCTGCGCTGGGAGGAGACCGTGCTCGGCTTCGCGGTCGTCATCACGGCGCTGATCACCGCGATGGTCGGCGGCTTCCAATGGGGTGTGATCGTCGGCGGCACCGGTGTCGTCGTGATGGTCCCACTGGTGTGGCGGACCGGAGGTCGTTCGGGCTACGAGACGGGATTGATGATGTTCAATTGGATGCGTTCGCGCAGTCGTGGCGAGCACGTGTACCGCGGTGGCCGCTTTTCCCGGATCCCGGGCGGCGTCACCCGATTGCCCGGACTGCTGGCGCCCTCCAAGTTGTACGAGGGCATCGACGCGGGTGGCTACAGCTTCGGCATGATCCATCTCCCGCAGTTCGCCCAGTACACGGTGGTGCTGCGCGCTTGGCCCCAGGGGCACGAGGCGGTCGACCAGCCCGTGATCGACCGCTGGGTGTCGGCGTGGGGCACCTTCCTGGCCTCGGTCGGCCAGACCAGCGACATCATCGCCGTCGTCCCGGTCATCGATACCGTCCCGGAGACCGGAAACCGGTTGCTCACCGAGGTTTCCGCGATCACCCGGCCCGAAGCGCCGGAGCTGGCGCAGCAGGTGATGTACGAGCTGGCCACGGAGCTGCCGCAGGAACGAGTGCAGCTACTGCCCCGCGTGGCGATCACGTTCAAGGCCACCACCGCCGAACGCCGCAAGAACCCGGCGGAGGAAGCGGTCGAGATCGGCCGCCGACTGCCCGGCATCTGCGCCGCGCTGGCCGAGGCCGGCGTGCGCGCGCAGCCGATGTCGGCCGATGAGGTGATCGCGTTCATCCGGCGCAGTTACGATCCTGCCTCGCAGGCCGATCTGGAAGTCGCCGCGGGGGAGCCCGACGGGCACGGCCTGGATTGGGCGGACGCGGGTCCGGTGTCGCATGACGAGAAGTGGGATTGCCTGGTGCACGACGGCGGCCGGTCGGTCACCTGGGAGATGGACGCGGCCCCGGAGGGCGCGGTCGACGAGCGGGTGCTGCAGCGGTTGCTCGCGCCGAATCCCGAAGTTCCGCGCAAAAGGATCGCGATCGTGTACCGTCCGCACTCGGCCGCCGACGCCGCCGAAATCGTCGACGACGATTTCAAGAACGCGTTGGTGGCCCAACAGAGCGAACGCGGGGTCGTGTCCGCGGCGGCGACGCTGCGGGTGGGCGCGACCCAGCAGGCTCGCGAGGAGCAGGCCAGGGGTCACGGTGTGACCCGCTTCGGGGCGCTGGTGACCATCACCGAGCCACTGCGCGGCGACCTGCCGCGCATCGAAGCCATCACGCGCGACCTGTCGACCCAGGCGCGCTTGAAGATCCGGCGGTGTTACCGCTACCAGGCGGCGGCCTTCGCGGCTTCGCTCGGTTGCGGGGTGATCCTGCCGGAACACGCGACTATTCCGAAGGCACTGGCGGGGTGAGCGATTCATGGCACGCGACTACGAGCCACCCGTACGGGAGCGGGACGAGGACGCACGCCGCGGGCGGCTCGAGCAGTCCGGCCGGGACGAGTGGGGACAGCGGCCTGCGCGGCCCCGGCGCCCCGCACGGGATTCGGCGCGGGTGAGCGGCGAGGACCGGCTGGGCGTCGAAACGCCCGACCGGACGGTGGGGCGAGAAGCCGAGCGGCGCGCGCGATCGGATGCGCGCTCCGACCGCGCCCACAGCGAGCGCGGCTCCCGCGTCCACCGTGAGGCCGACTCCGACCGCGCCCACAGCGAGCGTGGCTCCCGCGTCCGCCGTTCGGCGGACACCGAGCGGATATCCCGGCGTCCGGATCGCAACGGCGCGCGGAACGATCGTGTGGCACGGCCCGCCAAGGTCGACTACACGGCCGACCGTGCCATGGGAACCCCGCACCTGGACAAGGCGGCCCGCCGCGCGAAGGCCAAAGCGGATCGACGCAAACAGTCCGGCCCTCCGCTGCTCGACGACGTCACCCGCGCCAAGCTGGAGATGATCGCCCGCGAGGGCAGCGGCTTGCGGGCGGCGTGGGCGCAGTTCCGGGTTCGCACCGACGACATCCGCCGCCGCAACTACGCGGCCCGGGCAGAGCAGACCATCGAGGACGGATTCGACCGCAGCACAGCGCAACTCACCGACCGCGGGTACGCGGGACCGGGCGGCGGCCGGATGAACGTGGTCGGCCGGCCGGTCGAATACCGCGCCACCACCGCCCAGGTCGCGGGTTTGTGGCCGTGGTCGGTCGGCGCGGGCGCGCCGCTGATCGGAACGCCCCTCGGCTCGCATCTGCACACTGGGGCCCCGGTCTGCTTCGACCCGATGAACTGGTTCATGCGTGGCAGTTTCATCACCGCGCCGAGCCTGTTCGTGCTCGGCCTCAACGGTTTCGGCAAGTCCTCGCTGGTGCGCCGGATCGTACTGGGCGGCATCGCGCAGGGCATCACGCCGTTGATCCTGGCCGACGTCAAACCGGACTACCGCAAAATGGTCGAAATGGTCGGCGGACAGGTGATCGACCTGGGGTACGGGCACGGCAAGCTCAACCCGCTGGCCGCGGGCGTGCTCGGCGCAGTGGTGCCGCGGCTGGACGAGTTCCCGGCGCTACAGCTGCAAGTGTTGCAGGACCTGCGGGCCAGGCAGGTGACGCTGATCGCCGGTCTGGTCGAACTGGTGCGCGGCGACCGCGTCCGCGACTACGAGGAGACGCTGATCTCCACCGCGCTGCGCATCCTGTACCGGCCCGGCAGCGGATATACCCCGGATAAGCCGCCGATCATGGAGAACCTGCTCGACGTGATCGTCAGTGGCGGTGAGGAATTGATGCTGGATGCCGGTGCCGACAGCCCGGCCGAGTACCAGGAGGCGATCAAGGGCCTGCGCCGCTCGCTGCGCGCGCTCACCCAGGGCCCGTTCGGTGCGGTATTCAACGGACAGACCACCGTGCCGATCGACACCAGCGCGGTCGCGGTGTGCATGGACGTTTCCCACATCCCTACCGGCGACAAAAAGCTCAAGGCCGCGGTCATGCTCGCGTGCTGGGCGGACGGATTCGCCTCGGTCGAAGCCGCGCACGTCCTGGCCGACGCGAAACTCGGCGCGCAGCGCTATTTCCAGGTGGTGATGGACGAGCTGTGGCAGGTGCTCGGTCTCGGCGACTTCATGGTCGACCGCGTCGACGAGCTGACCCGACTGCAGCGCGGCATCGCCACAGCGCTGATCATGATCAGCCACACCATCAAGGATCTGCAAGCACTCGGCTCCGAAGCCGCGATCGCGAAGGCGCTCGGATTCCTCGAGCGGGCGCGGGCGAAAATCTTCGGCGCGCTCCCGGCCGAGGAGATCAAACGACTCGACAGCACGGTTCCGTTCACATCGGCCGAGGAGGAGATGGTGACCGGATGGTCCGCGCCGCAAGCATTGACGGGCGAGGCGCTCAAGCCGGGGCAGCAGCGGCCGTCCCCGCCCGGTACCGGTAAATTCCTGCTGAAGATCGGTGAGGACCGCAGGCCGGGCATTCCGTTCCACATGGAATTCACCCTGTCGGAGAAGGAAAGCGGGATCCACGACACCAACCAGCGGTTCAGCGAGTTCACCGAAGCCACGTCACGGGGGACGGATTCGCCCGGGAGTGCCGCATGATGCCGCATCGGTCCTACCGCCGGGTCTCCCCCGAGGTGCGCGATGCCGCCGTCGCGCAGGTCATCGCGTTGACGGGCAAGTTACGCAGCGAATCGGAGGCCTGTCGCGTGGTCGCCGAGCAGATCGGTGTGCACACGAATTCGGTGCGCAATTGGGTTCGCGCGGCCGAAGGCCCCAGCTTGGAGCGCATGGACGCGACCGCGTTGCGGCGTAAGGTCGCTCTGTTGCAGCAGCAATTGGCGGCCGCCGCGGAGATGAACCGCACCTTGGCCGACACACTCAACGAAGCCCGGCGCCGGAGGTGAACCACGCCTGCGCGTGGCATGCTGCCCGAGTGCGGCGGCGATGAGCGGCAAATCGTTGTTGTGGACCGCGCTCGGCGCGGTACTCGGACTGATGACCATCGTGCTGGTCATCGTCATGCCTGCGGTCGATGACGCCTGCGAGGGCGGTTCGGTACTCGGTTCGCAGTCGGCACTACCGCCGCTGGGCGGTATTCCCCCGGGTGATCGCAGCGCTGCTGTGACGGCGAGTCCCGCTGCGCCACAGACCAATCCGATCGCGACCGCGACCCCGTCGCTGGCCGCGCGAGTCGGTTCGCTGCGCCGCACGATGCCGCTGGCCGTCGGAACCTTCACCGTGTCGGACGTTTTCGGCTCGCGTGGCGGCGCGCACCGGGGCGTCGACCTGGCCGCCGCCGACGGGACCCCCATCTTCTCGGTTTCCGACGGCCGTGTGGTCGCTGCCGGCCCGGCATCGGGTTTCGGCAATTGGATCGTCGTCGATTCGGTGGATACCAACGGTCGTTCGTACTCGGCGGTCTACGGCCACATGTGGGATTCGGGTCTGCTGGTCCGCGCCGGCGACACGGTGACCGCGGGCCAGCGCATCGGCGCGGTCGGTTCAGCGGGCGAATCCAGTGGGCCGCACCTCCATTTCGAGATAGTGCCGGGCGGCCGGTTCACCGGCGGGCGGCAGATCGACCCACTGCCCTGGCTGGATGGCGCGCCGACGCCGGATGTCGGTGGTGCGCACGCCTATTCCGCCGACCCGCGGTGCAGCCTCGGCTTCGGTACCGTCGGCGGCGCGCTGGCCGCGGGCAAAGTGCCGCAGGAACTCGAGCTCTGGTATCGCCGCGCGGGTTCGATCTGCCCGCAGATCACGCCGTCGCTGCTCGCCGCGCAGGGGAGACAGGAGTCCGGTTTCCGGCGCGGCGCGATCTCGCCGGCGGGTGCGCAGGGCTTGGCCCAGTTCTTGCCGAGCACTGCGGCGAGCATCGATCCCGATGACGGGCGACCGTACGTCGTCGATGCCGACGGCAATGGTGTGGCCAGCGTCTGGGACGACGGTGACGCGATCATCGGACAGGGCCGCTACATGTGCGCGATCGCGCACAAGGTCCTGCGGTGGCAGTCCGAGGGCAGGGTGCAAGGCGACGTCGTCGCGCTGACGCTGGCGGCGTACAACGCGGGTGAGGGTGCGGTGCTGGCGTCGGGCGGGATGCCGAACCAGGTCGCGGCACACTACGCCGAGACCCAGCCGTATGTGCGCAACATCCTCGCGATGGAGGCGCAATATCGCGCGCCGGGTTCACTCGGCCGGTTCACACCGGGGCAGGGCTCGACCGGCGACCAGATCGTCGAAGCGGCGCACGAATGGCTCGGAACGCCCTACGTCTGGGGCGGTGGCGGGCCGCAGGGGCCCAGCGGTGGCGGTCTGGATGGACCGGGCCTCACCTCGGCGGCGGTCTTCGCCGCATCCTCCGGCGCGGTGATGTTGCCGCGCACGGCCGAACAGCAGTGGGAGGCAGGCGTCGAGGTTCCGATGAGCAGAGTTCAGCCGGGTGATCTCGTGTTCAGTTCATTCGGCCCGCGCGGACCTGCGCTGGTCGGCATCTACACCGGAAACGGCCGGATGCTCCAGTCGGCGCCGGGTGTGGACGCCCGATCCGCCGGCGGCGTCTCGCAAGTCGCGGTGCCGGGAGACGGCCGGGCGAGGAGGGTGCTGTGAGCGAGCGCGGCCGGCGAGGCGCGGGCATGAGCGTCCACCGGCTCGAACGCGAGGCCGCGACACCGCCGCAAACCGGCAGCGCACGGCTAGCCTGGAAGGACAAAGCAGGTGCACGCGCGAAGCTGGTGGTGATGCTGGTGCTGACTCTCGTGGTGCTCGGCGCGGCCTGTGGCCGCTCGGACCGTACGGACACGGGATCCGATGCGGCGCATCCGGCTACATCCACGACCCGCTTACTCGAGGTCGTTCCCGCGCCGGATCCGGTGACGCCCGACGGTGTCGCGGTCGCCGCCTTGCGGGAGATCTACCGCTGGGAACCGGTCACCGAAACCCAGGGTGCTTCGCTGGCACGGGCACGGAAGTTTCTCGGCCCCAGTCTGATTCGTATGCTGGACACGGCGCCGACCGCGCTGGAGACACCGAAGGCGACGCTGCAGTGGTCGGATTGGGCGAGGGAAGGAGCGCGCGTGGAGGCGTTCACGTTCGCGTCCGGTGAGAAGGCCCCGACCCTTACCGATCCGAATATCCAGCAGTTCAAGATCGGGATCGAGCAGACCGTCGTCTACCCGAACGGGCGCACCGAGCCGTTGCCGCCCGCGACGGTGATCGCCACCGTCGTGCGAACACCCGACGGCTGGCGGCTCGACGCGTTCCGCTGATCACTCGTTTATCCACCGGACGGCCGAGCAAGGAGGCACACATGGCGAAGAACAAAAAGGTGACGGATCCGGCCATACCCGGGCCCGATGTCAGCCTGATCCTGATCTACGCCGGCTTCGCGGTCTTCGGAACCCTGTGGCTCGCGCTCCATCTGGGCAACCTGCTCGCGGGCAGTCCGCAGAACGTCCCGGTCAACCCCATTGCGATCGCCGCCGACCTGGCCCGGGGAAAGCTGCAGTGGCCGGCCGCGGCCACGGCGATCGTCTTGCTGGTGATCATGAGCGTCGTCGGCTACCTGGTGATTCTCAAGCAGCTGCGCAAGCGTAACTCCAAGGGCCGGCTGGCAGTCGACGACAAGGCTTACGTGATGGGCAGTGGCGGCGCGATCTCGATGCTCACCGAGGCGGGTGTCCGGGAGAAGGCCAAGCAGCTCGGTGTGAAACTTCGCGACGGTGGGGTTCCTGGCGTGCCGATCGGTATCGGCGTGGCAGACGGCGCCATGCTCTACGGCTCGTATGAGGATCTGCACCTGGATATCTGGGGCCCGCGGCAAGGCAAGTCGACCTCCCGCGTGATCCCGGCGATCCTCACCGCGATCGGGCCGGTGCTGGCCACGTCGAACAAACGCGACGTGGTGGACGCCACCCGAGACGTTCGGGAAGCCAAGGGAAGCCCCACCTTCGTCTTCGATCCGCAGCAAGTGGCAGGCGAACAGCCGACCTGGTTCTGGGATCCGTTGTCCTGGGTGGATGCCAGGCGCGAGGGCTGCGAGATGCGCGCGGCGCGACTGGCCGGGCACTTCGCAGACGGTGACGACGGCAGCGACAGCAGCACCGACTCGTTCTTCGATCCGGAGGCCGAGGATCTGCTGGCCGGCTTGTTCCTCGCCGCCGCTGTCGGTGACCGCAACGGCAGCCGCCCGATCGTGCAGGTCTGGGAATGGGTAACCAATCCGCAGGACACCGAACCCATCGAGCTCCTGCGCGCCGCCCGCCACCACTACACGGCATCGGGCCTGTCCTCGCAGTACAACACCGACCCGCGCACGCGCAGTGGCATCTTCGGCACCGCCAAGAAGATGATCCGCTGCCTGAAGCTGTCGAACGTGCACCCGTGGATCACGCGGGGGGGCGACCGCAGGCAGTTCGACGAGCTGGAGTTCCTGGAGCACAACGGCACGCTGTACAGCTTGTCGCTGGAGGGGCGCGGGTCGGCCGCACCGCTGGTGAGCGCGCTCACCGAGGCGGTGATCGACGTCGCGATGCGCAAAGCCTCGCAGTCGGCCGGCGGGCGACTGGCGGTTCCCTTGCTCGCGGTGCTCGACGAGGCGGCGAACGTGGTGCGCTGGAAGGATCTGCCCAAGCAGTACAGCCACTTCGGTTCCCGTGGCATCGTGGTGATGACGGTGCTGCAGTCCTGGGCGCAGGGGGCGCGCTGCTGGGGGGAGAGCGGCATGAACGCCCTGTGGTCGGCGGCGAACATCAAAGTGCTCGGCAGTGGCGTGGACGACACCAAGTTCCTGCAGGAGCGTTCGGACGTCCTCGGCGAATACGACGCGATCTCGCGCTCGATCTCCGAATCCAAGGGCAGCAAGAGCTATTCGCGCTCGCTGAGTTCATCCAAGACGTTTACCGTCAACGCGCTGGCGACGCTGCCGCGCGGCCGAGCGATTCTGTTCCCGTCCGGTGCGCCGCCGGTGCTGCTGCGCACGGTGCCGTGGTGGGAAGGCGAGTACGCTGCCGACGTGAAGCAGTCGATCTCGCATCATGATCCACAGCGCAAGACCGAGATCACGGATCTGATCGGCGCGCCTTCGCTGAGCAAGTCGACGCCGCCGCCGGAGTACGGACCGATCGAGGAGGTTCGGCCACTGTGACCGAACAGCAGCAACAACCGATGATCTATTCGGGCGTGGTGGATTTCGTCGAGAACTACCTCTCCTTGATGTACCGGCGGCAGGTCACCGATCTCAGCGACACGGTGTGGTGCCCGGAGTGGTGGCAGCATGCCGAGGCGATCGCTCGGCTGGACGCACTGTGGCGGGCCTGGGAACACTACCGCCAGGACGGACGGACCGGCCTGAGCGTCTGGTTCCTGGATCACGCGGACCCGCATATGGCGAAACTGCTGGATCCGAAGGGGCCGTTCAAGTACTGCAGTGTGCGCAATGGCCACAAGGACATGCTCAGCCCGTTGCCGACGAAATCGCCGCAACACGGCATGTTCGGCGATCCCACCATCGGCGACCTACCCGTGTAATCGGTTGCACAGCAGGTCTTATCGTGATTACCACAGGAAAGACGAACGCCCGCTGGATAATTCCAGCGGGCGTTCGCAGTACTGATTATCTTGTGCGTTCCAAGCCGCGAGATTCCTGTTCCCGCGCCCCTCTGGTCACCGTTGGCGCTTCGCCGGGGCGGGTGCGCACCGCTTCGCCCGGTGCCTGTGCCTGCCCTACCTCGATCAGCATCCGCACCGCGGCCAGCTCCGGCGCGACACCCATTTTCGCGAGATGGGCGGCGATCGCCATCCGGCGTTCCGCGGAGTCGTATTGCAACGCGGGCCTGGCGTGGGCGGCGGCATTGGCGGCCATCCGCGACGCTTCGGCTTGCGCGGAGAACCGGTCCTTGTCCAGGGACACACCTCTTTCCGCGATCGGCTTCTCGATCAGCCGGGCGAGTTCGGTGTTGCGCGGGTCCTTGGCCTTCGCGTCGCGGGCCTCACGGACCTGCAGTTCCCTGGCCTCCTTGATCCGGGCCTCGGTGAGCTTGACTCGCGCTTCGACTTCCTTCTGACCGCGCTCGCGGGTCCTCAGGGCAACGAGCGTCGCAAGCTGCAACATTGTCCTCATCATGGCTGCGGTTTCCCGGCCGATGTCGTCCAGTTCCTCGGACATGGCTGCTCCCCGATGCTGCAGTGATCACTATGGATGATGGTGGTGCTTCGTTACGGACGCCGCCACGCGAACTGTAGCCCCGTGCAGCGGGTCCCGCCTGCAAACGCGGACACCCGGAGTGCTCGCGGCGCAGCACACACTCTCTACCAGCGCAAACCTACCGAGAGGGTGACTACGCTGCGGGAACTCCTAGGATCGAGGTTACCCGACGAAGGTCGGCACAATCGAACGAGTGTGCCGTTTATCAGCATATATCGCACATTTCCGGCATGGCGCGAAACGCGCCGGACGATCTACGGATCAAGGGCACCCTAGCCGAAGAAAGGATCGCCTATCCTCGCTCGGGTTGGCCTGTCGCCGACCCGACTCGGGCCCGCGGTCACGGCGCGGTGGCGGGCCCGAGAGTTCGATGATCAGCGGTCGATGCGCAACGCCTGGATGGTGACCGGCTGCTTCGGCTTGCCGTCGCCGGGGCCGTTGGAGTTGTCCTGACCCACCTGCGCGATCTTGTCGAGGGTGCCGAGGCTGTTCGCGTCCACCGTGCCGAAGATCGTGTACTGCGGCGGCAGTTCGGAATCCGCGTACACGATGAAGAACTGGCTGCCGTTGGTGCCGGGGCCCGCGTTGGCCATGGCGAGGGTGCCGCGCTTGTAGATGATCGCGTTCTGCACGGCGTTCGGGTCGTCTTGCGCGTACTGATCGGTCGGGTACTCGTTGTCGAATTCGTAACCGGGACCGCCCATTCCGGTGCCGGTCGGGTCGCCACACTGGAGGACCTTCAGGCCCTCGTTCGCGGTCATCCGGTGGCAGTTGGTCCCGTCGAAGAAGCTCTGCGCAGCCAGGCTGACGAAGCTGTTCACCGTGCACGGCGACTCGGCGTTGTTCAGGGTCAGACCGATCGGGCCCTGACTGGTCTCCATGCTGACGCTGACCTTGGCATCGACGCCGGTGGTCGGGATCCCATCGGCCTTCGGTTTGTTCGCCGGCTTGTCCGCGGGCTTTGCGCTGTCGCGGTAGGCGCAGGCGACTGTCGCGGGCTTGGCCTTCGCGGCAGGCGGCGCGGCGGCCGACGGGACAGTGGGGGTGCTGGACGCTGCGGCGGCGTCGGAGCTGTCGTCCTCGCCGCGGGTCAGGAAATACACGCCTGTGACGGCAGCGACCACCAGGACGACCCCCAGCACCGATCCGGCGATCGTGAGTTGCTTGCGCTTGCGTGCCCGCTCGGCCCGATTGGCCAGCTGACGCTCCAGCTTGCGTTTCGCCGCTGCTCGTCGCTGTTCATTGCTCGGCACTACCACGTTCCTCCCGTATCCGATGACATCGGGATAAGAGTGTGCCATTTCTTCCTGAGACTGATCAGGATCCTTCCTGAGAGTCGGTTCGGCAAACCGGTTGGACTTGCGGGGGCGTAGTGGTGGAAACTGGAGCATCGTGACCAAGACCAGCAGCTTCTCCGCCCCGAAGGGGGTACCGGACTACGTGCCACCCGGCTCGGCCGAGTTCGTCGCGGTACGCGACGGCCTGCTCCGCGCCGCCCGATCGGCCGGGTACGGACATATCGAGCTGCCTGTCTTCGAGGACACCGGCCTGTTCGCGCGCGGTGTGGGCGAGTCGACCGACGTGGTCACCAAGGAGATGTATACCTTTCCCGACCGCGGTGACCGCAGCGTTACCTTGCGCCCCGAAGGGACCGCGGGCGTGATGCGCGCGGTCATCGAACACGGCCTCGATCGGGGGCAGCTGCCGGTGAAACTGTGCTACGCCGGTCCGTTCTTCCGATACGAGCGACCGCAGGCCGGCCGGTACCGGCAGCTGCAACAGGTGGGCATCGAGGCGATCGGCGTCGATGACCCGGCGTTGGACGCCGAGGTGATCGCCATCGCCGATGCCGGGTTCCGTGGGCTCGGTCTGGATGGATTCCGGCTGGAGATCACCTCGCTGGGTGACGAGACGTGCCGGCCGCAGTATCGGGAACTGTTGCAGGAGTTCTTGTTCGAGTTGCCGCTGGATGCGGAGACCAAGCGGCGGGCCCAGCTCAATCCGCTGCGTGTCCTGGACGACAAGCGGGCCGAGGTGCGCGAGATGACCGCGGGCGCGCCGTTGATGATCGATCACCTGTCGGGGTCGGCCAAGTCGCACTTCGAGCAGGTGCTCGGCCACCTGGAGGCGCTCGGCGTGCCCTATGTGGTGAACCCGCGCATGGTGCGTGGTCTGGACTACTACACCAAGACCACGTTCGAATTCGTCCACGACGGCCTCGGCGCGCAGTCCGGCATCGGCGGCGGCGGTCGTTACGACGGCCTGATGGCCGAGCTCGGGGGGCAGCCGCTGTCGGGCATCGGTTTCGGCATCGGCGTGGACCGCACCATGCTGGCGCTGGCGGCGGAAGGTAAGTCGGCGGGCAATCCGGCGCGCTGCGAGGTCTTCGGGGTGCCGCTGGGCGATGCGGCCAAACAGCGGCTGGTCGTGCTGGCGGCGCAGCTGCGAGCGGCCGGTGTGCGGGTCGATCTCGCTTACGGCGGGCGCGGCGTGAAGGGTGCGATGAAGGCGGCCGACCGATCGGGGGCGGCGTTCACCCTGGTACTCGGCGACCGTGACCTGGCGGAGAACACCATCGGGCTCAAAGACATGGCGACTGGTGAGCAGCGGCAGATCCCGCTGGCCGAAGTAGTCGGTGTGATCCGGGAATCGCTGGCAGGATAGGCGCACCTTCGCCTTCGCTGCGGCCGTGCGCGGTCTGATGGCGGACTACCTGGCTGCGTCGATTAGGCCTACCTCCGCGTTCGCTGCGGCGGTGCGCGGTCTGGTGGCGAACTACGCCCGGCTGCGTCTATTCGGCGCGGCGAGCCGCGCCTGGACCACCGGTATGACCGCTGAGGCCGGGTAGTCTGCGCCGAGGCCGCCGCCCGCCTCGGAGGCGTGACCGGCGCACCGGGTGCTGGGCGTGGCGAGAGGGCGGAACTGTGTCGATGAATTCTGATGACGAGCAGGCGGTCGCGCCGGTGGGGCTCGATTTGGTCGCGCCCGAGCTGTATGCGCCGATGCTGCGCCGCCTCGCGCTGGCCGCGTCGGGTATCGGGCTCGGCGCCGCGCTGCTGGCGGCGACCATGGTGAGCTGGCCGGTCGCCATCGCCATCGGGGTCGTTGTGGGCGCGCCCACCGTCTTGTACGCCGTTGCGTTGCGTCGGCGGCGGATGTGGCTGGCGGGGACGGTCGTTCACGCCCGCAGGCTGTTAGGGGAGCGGCGGCTGGAGATGGCCGCGGCGACCGGTGTCGAGGTGCTGGTGTTCCCTGCTCGGCTGAGCAGGATCGTCCTGCGGGTCACCGCGGGAGAGGTCTCACAGGTCATCCCGCTCGCGATGTACACCGATGCGGGCAGTGGCCGCGAGCTGCATCTGCTCGGCCTGCGCAGGCTCGCTGACGCGCTCGCCGCCAGTCGATTGGCCGCGGCCGTGGCCGTTTCCGCGCTGCTGGTGCATCAGTTGCGGGCCGAGGCACGCGATGCCGGGCTGGAGGAGCGGCCGCTATATCGCGCCGTGCAGCTGGCGCGAACCAAGGACGCGGTGTCACCGATCGTGCTGACCGACACCGAGGTCGCCGCACTCGGCTGACCCGTCGCCCCGACTTCGCCGAGCGCGATGTCGCCCTGGCCGGCGCGCTGTGCTACCCGACCTCCCAGGTTTCCGTTCCGGTGAGCAGAGCCTGGAGCGATTGCGGACCTATCGGGTTTCTTTCTCGCGCGACCTCGGTCTGGTGTCGCACCGCGTCGTCGTAGGTCGGCCGGGAGACGCTGCGGAAGACACCGGTGACGACGCGGTCGAGCCCTTGGTCGGACAGCCGTGACAGCGCGTAGGCGTACTCCGGGCTGTCGGCGTACGCGTCGTGCACCACGATGTCGGGCTCTGCGACGCTGTCGGTGCGGGCCACGTCGAGCCCGAAACCGCGCTGGACGACCGCGAATTCGCCGTCGGCGCCGAACCGGATCGGCTCGCCGTGCCGTAGTGGGATGAGGTGATCGGCGGCGTTCTCCCGGCGCAGCACATCGAACGAGCCGTCGTTGAAGATCGGGCAGTCCTGCAGGATCTCCACGAACGACGTGCCGCGGTGCTCGGCGGCGGCGCGCAGTACCTCGGTGAGCCCCGCGCGATCGGAGTCCAGGGCGCGAGCGGCGAAAGTCGCTTCCGCACCCAGCGCCACCGACAAGGTGTTGAACGGATGGTCGGGCGAGCCCATCGGGGTGGACTTGGTGATCTTGCCCTGTTCCGAGGTGGGGGAGTACTGGCCTTTGGTCAGCCCGTAGATCCGATTGTTGAACAGCAGGATCGTCATGTTCACGTTGCGACGCAACGCGTGGATGAGGTGGTTTCCCCCGATGGACAGTGCGTCGCCGTCACCGGTCACCACCCAGACCGACAGATCGGGGCGGCTGACCGCGAGACCGGTCGCGATCGCCGGAGCCCGGCCGTGGATGGAGTGGATGCCGTACGCCTCCAGGTAGTACGGGAAGCGGCTGGAGCAACCGATCCCGGAAACGAACATCAGGTTCTCCCGGCGCAAACCGAGCTCGGCGAGGAAGCCACGCACGGTCGCGAGGATCACGTAGTCGCCGCAGCCGGGGCACCAGCGGACCTCCTGGTCGGAGGTGAAGTCCTTCACCTTCTGCGGACCGTCCGCGGTCGGCACCCCGGATACCCCGGTGAGGCCCAGGTCGGTGCCGACAAGCGATGTTTCCACGATGGTCATGCGTTACCCCCAGTCGTGCGATGTGCGGGTTCTGCGGCGCTTGTGCCCGCGCTCGGGTCGGCGCAGGGTTGGCGACGGGCTTCGTCGCGCAGCGCCCGATAGGTGGCCCGCGCCCGTGCGGCGAAGGCCTTGTTCTGTTCCATCTCCTCGATCGACCCGTCCAGTGCCGCGTCGATGACCCCGACCAGCTCCTGGGTGGAGAACGCCGTGCCGGCGACCTTCGTCCACGGCCGCACGTCGACCAGATACCGCGCGCGCAGCAGCATGGCCAACTGGCCGCCGTTCATCTCCGGTGCGACCACGATGCGGTAGCGGCGCAGCACCTCACCCAGGTTGGCGGGCAATGGATTCAGATGGCGCAGGTGCGCTTGGGCGACCGGTACGCCGCGGCGGCGGACGCGCCGGCAGGCTTCGCCGATCGGGCCGAAGGAGCTACCCCAGCCGATCAGCAGCAATTCGGCGGTGCCGTCCGGATCATCCACCGCTAGATCCGGCACGGTGACGCCGTCGATCTTGGCCTGGCGCAAACGCACCATGAGCTCATGGTTGGCGGGATCGTAGGAAATGTTGCCGCTGCCGTCCGACTTCTCGAGTCCGCCGATGCGGTGTGCGCGGCCCTTGGTGCCGGGGACCGCGAGCGGGCGCGCCAGCGTGTCGGGGTCGCGGGTGTAGGGCTGGAACCCGACGGCGTCGTCGCCTTCCGGCTCGAACGCCGGATCTATCGGAGCCAGCTGCGCTACCTGCGGAATCGACCACGGTTCCGAACCGTTCGCGATCGCTCCGTCCGACAGCAACAGCACCGGCGTGCGATAGGTGAGTGCGATCCGTGCCGCGTCCACGGCCGCGGCGAAGCAGTCAGCGGGGGAGCGCGGCGCGACCACCGCCACCGGGGATTCACCATTGCGGCCGTAGAGGGCTTGGAGCAGGTCGGCCTGCTCGGTCTTGGTCGGCAGGCCAGTGGAGGGACCGCCGCGCTGGACATCGATGACAACCAGCGGCAACTCCGTCATCACGGCCAAGCCGATGGTCTCGCTTTTGAGCGCGAGGCCGGGTCCGGACGTGCTCGTGACGCCGAGCGCGCCGCCGAGCGAGGCGCCCAGCGCCGCGCCGATCCCAGCGATCTCGTCCTCGGCCTGGAAGGTGGTGACCCCGAAATTCTTGTGCTTGCTCAACTCGTGCAGGATGTCCGACGCGGGCGTGATGGGGTAGGTGCCGAGGAATACCGGTAGGCCGGCGAGCTGGCCGGCGGTGATCAAGCCGTACGCGAGCGCGGAGTTGCCGGTGATCTGTCGGTAGGTTCCCGGCGGCAGCTTCGCCGGGGCGATCTGGTAGGTGGTGGCGAAAGTCTCGGTGGTCTCGCCGTAGTTCCAGCCCGCCCGGAACGCCAGCACGTTGGCCTCGGCGATCTCCGGCTTGGTCGCGAACTTCTCCCGCATGAACCGCTCGGTCGCGCCGATCGGGCGCCCGTACATCCAGGACAGCAGGCCGAGGGCGAACATGTTCTTCGCACGCTGGGCGTCCTTCTTGCCGACCCCGGTCGATTCCGTGGCGCCCAGGGTGAGCGATGTCATCGGGACCCGGTGGACGACGAAGTCCGACAGGGTGTCGTCGGCCAGCGGGTCGGTGGTGTAACCGACTTTGCCCAGGGTGCGCGTGGTGAACTCGTCGGTGTTTGCGATGACCGTGGCACCGCGCGGAAGGTCCGCCAGATTTGCTTTGAGCGCCGCGGGGTTCATCGCGACCAGCACGTCCGGCTGGTCGCCCGCGGTCAGGATGTCGTAGTCGGCGATCTGGATCTGGAACGACGAGACGCCGGGCAGCGTGCCCTGCGGCGCCCTGATCTCGGCCGGGAAGTTGGGCTGCGTCGCGAGGTCGTTGCCGAAGGCGGCGGCCTCGTGGGTGAAGCGATCGCCGGTCAGCTGCATGCCATCGCCGGAGTCCCCGGCGAACCGAATGACGACCTTTTCCAATTTCGCTGTGCCGACATCATTTTGGTGTGAAACCATCTGCCTGCTTCACTTCCTCGTCGCTGAGAGGTGCCATCGCCAAACTACTCCGTCGAACGTGGTGCGCGCCGCAGCGCGCGGGCCCCGGAGGGTATTCGGCGATGGCGGCGTCAGGCGAACAATGCCAGCTGCGAGTCGATCGTGTCCGCGGTTTCGGGTTGTGTCTCCGGTTCGGCTTGCCTGCGCGGCGCCAATCCGTGCCCGGCCAGCAGTGGATCGACACGCGCGCGCAGCCAGGCCGAGTACTCCGGCGTTACGTACGCGCCGCGGCCATAGAGCCGGCGATAGCGACGCAGCAGCGCCGGATGGTGTTCGGCCAGCCAGGACAGGAACCAGCCCCTGGTGCTGCCGCGCAGGTGCATCGGGAACGCACTCGCCGAGTACGCCCCGGCCTCGGCGATCGCGTCGAAAATGGCGTCCAGATGCGCACGGCTGTCGGTGAGGCATGGGATGACCGGCGCGACCAGGACGTGGACCGCGAAGCCCGCGTCGGTGAGCGCACGCACCAACTCCAGGCGCGCACGCGGTGCTGGGGTCCCCGGCTCCAGGCTGCGATGCAGGTCTTCGTCGAGGATCGCGATCGACACCGCCAGGCTCACCCGCACCTCGCGGGCGGCCCAGGTGAGCAACGGCAGATCCCGCCGCAGCAATGTGCCCTTGGTGAGGATGGAGAACGGGGTGCCGGACTCGGCCAGCGCGCGAATGATGCCCGGCATCAAGCGATATCGACCCTCCGCACGCTGATACGGATCGGTGTTGGTGCCGAGCGCGACCGGTGCACGACGCCAAGATCGCCCGCCGAGTTCCTTACGCAGCACCGCGGCGATATTCGTTTTCACCACGATCTGCGTGTCGAAATCCCGTCCCGCGTCGAAGTCCAGATACTCATGCGTGCCGCGGGCGAAGCAGTAGCGACAGGCATGCGAACAGCCGCGCATGGGATTGACCGTCCACTGGAACGGCAGATTCGCGGCCTCGGGCACCTTGTTCAGGGCACTCTTGCACAGCACCTCGTGGAACGTGATGCCCTCGAACTCGGGTGGCCGCACGGTCCGCACCAGCCCGGCCCGGGACAGCCCGGGCAGGGCACCGTCCTCGGCGTCCAGGGTCTGGCTTTGCCACCGCACCGCCTTAGTCGAACATGTGTTCTAATATCTGTCAAGCGAATCGCCGGATGCCGGGTCTGTGCGAGCCGAACGGGGTCGCCCGAAGAAGGCGCCGTGCGGCGGGTTCGGGCTCGAAACTTGCCGGTGCCGTCCGCTATATTGGGCGCAACCGTAGCGGCCCTTGCCGATTCGGCAGGGAGCGGGAGCGGTCACGACGAAGTTTATGACGGCTGTTTACGACGGCTGTTCATGACGCATGTTCACAACGATTTGGGGGGCAACTCGATGAGTGATCTCTCGGTGGAGACCGAAGCGGTCCGGGTGTTCGCCGCCACGAACGCCGGCATCGCCGGTGATCTGGCCGGGGCGGGCAGTATCGACACGGCGAAGAATCTGGCCGCGCTGGTTCCGGTGTTCGGCCTGATCGGAGCGGACTACCTGGCGATGTTCGCCGCCGCGCAGCTGTTGCAGGCCAAGGACATCAACGATCTGTCGGCCAAGTACGCCAAGTTGTCGGATTCGGCGTTCAGCGCCGCTGCGGCCTTCGAAGCCATGGACTGGTCTAACGCGAGCGCGCTCGCATCGAAAACAGGCGAGATCGGGGGCGTGCTATGAGACCACTCGACAGCGGTGTCATCGCGCCCGAAGGGCAGGCCGTCGCGCACGCGGCCGAGCAGAATGTCGCCATCGGCCAGCAGACCGTGCTGGACGCGCTGCAGAATTCACCGGCCTCGGCGGTGCTCGACCTGCCGCTGCCACAGCTGCCCGAGGATATGCCGCCGATCGAGCCGCCCGCATTCGTATTGTCGCGCAAGGTCTCCGAAGATCAGCAGACGCTCGGCGCGATCCCCGGCGGTCTGCCCGGCCTGAACGGCGCGCCCAGCGGCGCGGATGTGCCCGGTGTGCCGCATGAGGTGTCCGCCTTGCTCGGTGACGTGCACGCGGTGGCGGCGCCGGTGGTCCAAGCCGCGCTCGAGCACACCAACGGTGTGCTGAGCGGTGCTCTCGCCGATGCGCCGAACTCGATCGCCGCGGCGGTGAGTCAGGCGGCGGCCGCGCTGCCGCCGCTGCCCGCCGACCCGGTCACCGCGCTGATGCAGGGTGTGGCTCTGCCGGCGCTGCCCGGCGTGGACGTGCTGATGAAGCCGATCCTCGACCTGCTCGGCAGCTTCGGCACCGGCATCATCGGTGCATTCGATCCGACCGCGATTCTCAGCCAATCCTCCAAGATCATCGAGCTGGCCATGCAGGTGGGCAAGGGCAGCATGGCGACGGTCGAGCAGGTGTGGCAGGGCCAGGCATCCCGCAACGCCCAAGCCACGAGCCAGCAGGCAAACGTCGAGGGCCGGGAGACCGGCCAGCGCGGCATAGATATTTCCGAACTCACCCAGCGTGCCGCGGCGGTGGTGCAGCAGGGCAACGCGCAGCTACTCGGCATCGCCACGTCGTTCGCCACCCAGGCGACCGCGCTCGCCCCGGTCATCCTCACCCCGCCCGCGCAGGCGACGCTGATCGCGTCGGCCACCGAGCACCTGGGCCAGGCCGTCGGCGTGGTCAACGCCACCCGCGGTGATCTGGCCGGCAAGACCGCCGAGCTCGGCGGTATGGTGCAGCAGTTGGTCGGCCCGGAGGCGCAGGAAGCCGCGCAGTCACTGGCGCAGAACGTCGGCCAGCCACTTCTCGAGCAGGCGCAGTCGACCGCGACCGACACCGCGACCAAGGCGGCCGGCCTGGACTCCGCCACACCGAGCACGACGAGCCCTACGACCACGCCCGCGTCGGTGCACAGCACGTCCAGCCCGAGTACCACCAACCACGGGGCGCCGTCCGGATTGTTCGGCAGCCCCGGTCGGCCGGGAACACCGAGCACGCCCTCAGTGCCCAAGCCCAGCAGCCTGCCCGGCGCTCCGGTCGTGCCGATCCGCCCGGCCGCCGGTCTGCCCGGCACGCCGTTCGGTACCGGCACGCCTGGCGCTACCACGGCCGGAGCAAACAGCTTCATGGGCAGCCCGGCCGCCGCCGCGGGGCAACGCAGCCAAGACGAGGAACACTCGCGCACGGTACAGCCATACTCGAGTCCTACCGGCAACGACGATCTCACCGGTCCGTTAGGGGAGTCCACACCGGAGGTCATCGGTGCGACGCACTCCGACGAGATCATCAGCTCGGACTACGAACAGGATCAGTTCTAGCTGGTCGAGCCGATGATTCGAGCCAGGCTCGGGCTGATCCGCCCCGGCCTGGCTCCGTGCGGTCCTCAGTTGTCCGGGACGAACGCGTCGAGCAGTGTTCTGTAAAGGTCGGCGAAGCGTTTGCGCGCGGCCTGCTGCTCGGGGCCCAGCCCGTCGGTGGCCTCGGGCGCGTACACGACCAGGTGCACGTCCTGTTCCGCTGGTTGCGGCATGTAGTCGATGATGCGGCTGCTCCGGTCGGCGGCGCTTGGCACACCGAGATCCACCGTGGCCAGCGCAGTGGTCTCGGCCACCGCGGCTTTCAGCGCATCGGGACGGATACGACCGTCGATCCGTTTCGGCGGCGTCTCCGGGCGGCGACCGGCGGCAATGGCGTCCGGACTGCTGACTGCCCGGCCGTCGGCGAAGATCTCCAGTTGCGGGCGCAGATCGGTCCGAGTCTGCCAGCCATCCGGGATGGTGGTCAGGGTGAACAAGGCCAGTGGTGCCGCGATCGGCGGCAGCGCGCCGGGCCGGTCGGTGGCCGGGTCGGCTACGGCGGCGCCCGAAGCCACCCCGAGGGTCAGCATCACAACCAGCAGAACGGCTTTCGTTCCTCGCATCTATCCCATCTTCCCGTGCTGTCCGTATTCGCCTGCGGCATAGGCGAACTGCGGTCGATCATGACAGCGCGCCGCCCCGTGGTGGGGACCGGCGCGCTGTCCTCTCGATCGAATCCGGTTCTACCGTATGGCGGACGGGTTGTTCAGGTCCGGTGCCGCGTAGGTATCGCAGGCGCGGACCTGACCGGTCCGGTAGCCGGTGAGGAACCATTTCTGCCGCTGCTCGGAGGAACCGTGCGTCCACGCTTCGGGATTCACCCTGCCCTGCGCGGCGCGCTGGATCCGGTCGTCACCGACTGCCGCGGCCGCCGACAGCGCGTCGCCGACGTCCTGATCCGACAATGGCCGTAGGAACGGCTGGTCGCCCCCGGGGGCCGGCAGCTTATCCGCGAAATGCGCCCAGATCCCGGCGTAGCAGTCGGCTTGCAGTTCGGTGCGCACTGCACCGGACTGCGGGCCGCGAGGATCGCGCTGTGCGCGGCCGATGTCGCCCAGCTGATTCTGGATGTGATGGCCGAACTCGTGCGCCACCACGTATTCCTGCGCGAGCGGACCGCCACTGGCGCCGAAACGATCCACCAGGTCCTGGAAGAAGCTGGTGTCGAAGTAGGCGGTGTGGTCGGCCGGGCAGTAGAACGGGCCGACATCGCTGGTGGCGTTGCCGCAGCCGGTCGAAGTGGCGCCGGAGAACAGCACGACGTCCGGCTTCACATAGCGCTTGCCGGTCTGCTTCGGCAGCTCGGCCGACCAGACGGCGTCCAGGCTCTGGGCGGTGAGCGCCACCCGGCAGTCGACGTATTTGTTGGCGTCGGCGCCGGTTTTGCAGTGACTCGGGGTGCCCGCTGTGCCGGGCTGCGTCTGGCTCTGGTTCGGCGCGCCGGTGAAGTTGCCGAGGACCGATCCGGGGTCGCCGCCCAGCAGCAGGGTCAGCACCAGCAGGATGAGCCCACCCGCGCCGCCGCCCAGCGCGAGCTTGCCGCCCAGGCCGGGGCCACCGGACGAGACCCGATCCGGGTCGATCTGCATGCCCTCGTTGAAGGTCATCGTCGTCGCTTCCTATGTTGGATTCGCCGCGACCGCGTCGCGGCTATTCGCAGCCCTGGAAGGCTCGCGGCCGAGCGGCCGAGACTCGTGACTTCGTCGCGTGCACTTCGGCCGCTCGGACGCGAGCCGGCCGCGAATGGCGCTCGTAGGGCTCGCGCCCGTGGTGGGCGGGTTCGTGTGGCCCGTGCCGGTATGCAGTGGCGGGCGGGCCCGGTCGTATACAGCTTGGCACGGGTGTGGCGATATCGGTTTCCACTCGTCGAATATGTCTCACTACGATGGACCCGCACCGGGTCGCACCGCGCCGGTGCCGGACTCGTCGAAAGGAACCCCGTGCTGCGCACCCACTTGGCCGGTTCGCTGCGAAGCGAGCATGCCGGTCTGACCGTCACTCTCACCGGCTGGGTGGCGCGGCGGCGTGACCACGGCGGGGTGATCTTCATCGATTTGCGCGACGCGTCCGGCGTCGCGCAGGCGGTGTTCCGCGAGGGCGCACCGGCCGAGCATGCGCACCGGCTGCGCGCCGAGTATTGCGTACGTGTTACCGGCACCGTGGAATTGCGGCCGAGCGGCAACGAGAACCCGGAACTGCCGACCGGCGCCATCGAGGTGAATGTCACCGAGCTCGAAGTGCTCAACGAGAGTGCCCCGCTGCCCTTCCAGCTGGACGAGCAGCCAGGTGAGGAGGCGCGCCTGAAGCATCGCTACCTGGATCTGCGCCGCGAGGGCCCGGCGCACGCGATCCGGTTGCGGTCGAAAGTCAACGCCGCCGCCCGCGAGGTGCTGGCCCGGCACGAATTCGTCGAGGTCGAGACGCCCACCTTGACCCGCTCCACCCCGGAAGGCGCACGCGACTTCCTCGTGCCGGCCCGGCTGCAGCCGGGCAACTTCTATGCGCTGCCGCAGAGCCCCCAGTTGTTCAAGCAGTTGCTCATGGTCGGCGGCATCGAACGGTACTACCAGATCGCGCGCTGCTACCGCGACGAGGACTTCCGTGCCGACCGGCAGCCGGAATTCACCCAGCTCGATATCGAGATGAGTTTCGTGCGCCAGGAGGACGTGATCCTGCTGGCCGAGGATATTCTCGTCGCGCTGTGGAAGCTGATCGGCCACGAGATCCCCACACCGATCCCGCACATGACCTACGCCGAGGCAATGCGCCGGTTCGGGTCCGACAAGCCCGACCTGCGGTTCGGCGTCGAGATCACCGAGTGCACGGAGTTTTTCCAGGACACCCCGTTCCGGGTTTTCCAGGCGCCGTACGTCGGTGCGGTCGTCATGCCGGGCGGCGCGAGCCAGCCCCGGCGCCAGCTCGACGGCTGGCAGGAGTGGGCCAAGCAGCGCGGCGCCAAGGGGTTGGCGTATGTCCTGGTGAACGAGGACGGCACGCTGGGCGGTCCGGTCGCCAAGAACCTCAGCGACGCGGAGCGGGAGGGGCTGGCCAAGCACGTCGGCGCGGTGCCGGGCGACTGCGTGTTCTTCGCGGCCGGTGCGGTCAAGGCGCAGCGCGCGCTGCTCGGCGCGGCGCGCGTCGAGATCGCCCGCAAGGTCGGGTTGATCGATGAGGACGGCTGGTCGTTCGTCTGGATCGTGGACGCGCCGCTGTTCGAGCCCACCGCCGAGGCGACCGCCAGCGGTGACGTGGCCGTGGGGCATTCCGCGTGGACCGCGGTGCACCACGCGTTCACCTCGCCGAAGCCGGAATCGCTGGACACCTTCGACATCGACCCGGACTCCGCGCTGGCCTACGCCTACGACATCGTGTGCAACGGCAACGAGATCGGTGGCGGCTCGATTCGTATCCACCGCCGCGACGTCCAGGAACGTGTGTTCAAGGTGATGGGCATCAGCCACGAGGAGGCGCAGGAGAAGTTCGGCTTCCTGCTGGACGCGTTCGCCTTCGGTGCCCCGCCGCACGGCGGTATCGCCTTCGGCTGGGACCGGGTTACCGCGCTGCTGGCCGGTGAGGACTCGATCCGTGAGGTCATCGCGTTCCCGAAGACCGGCGGCGGCGTCGACCCGTTGACCGACGCGCCCGCCTCGATCACCGAGCTGCAGCGCAAAGAGGCGGGGCTCGACGTCAAGCCGGTGCCGGAGAAGGATTAGGTCACCGCGCCGGCCGAGGCGGGCACCCTGTCCGGTGCCCGCCTCGGCCGGCGCGCTGATCGGTATTGCTTCCAGTCACGCCGCTGCCCGCGGCCGGATTTCGCCGTTGTCGCAGCACTGCTGAGGGCATGTGAACGGCGTTGCTTCGCATGGGCGGCTCGCGGTGCAGGTCGCGGCCGGGGATCAGCGCGCTCGTTCCCGTTCAGCGCGGACATCGAGGCCGGTCCGAGGGGCCGCAGCGCCGGATGGAGCCGGGGGCACCGATCGGCGAGTGCGGTCCCGGTTCACGGCGCCGAGACCGTGCCGCCGGTGAGCGTGCGGTAGGCGTAGGTCACCGCGATGATGGCGACCGGGCCCGCGATCAGCAAGCCAAGGCCGCACAGCAGCAGTCCGAGGAAAGTCACCACCAGCACCGCAAGCGCGAGCAGCAGCACCTGCCAGGCGTTGGCGATCACGAGGGTGACGCTCGATTTCAGCGCCTCGAACGGACCTTGATCCTGATCGACGACGAAGTGCAGCGAGAACATGCACAGCACGCCGGCGATCAACCCCGGGATCAGGCAGATCGCGCTGCCGAGAAAGGTCAGCAGGAACGCCAGCAGTGCCGTGAGCAGCACATTCCCCGCGTTCAAGAAGCGGAAGTACGCGCCGAACGGCGGTGGCGTGCCGTCGGTTTCGTAGAGCGCGCCCCGCACCATGGCGGCCTGCAGCAACCACACCCCGGCCATGATCGCCAAGAAGATGAGCAGCAGCGGCAGCATCGTCGTCGGTTCGGTGAGTTGCACCACGAGCACGAATGCCAGGTAGATGACCACGCCCACCGCGGTCACCCCGATCCATGGTCCCGGGTTCGACCGCAACCTCGCCCAGCCGAAGCTGAGCGCCCGGCCCACGTCGAGGGTGCCGGGACCTGTGGGAACCTGCTGGTAGCCGTAGACCGGCTGTGGGGGTGGCGCGGCGCCGGGCGGCGTCCATCCCGGTCCGGTTCCCGGCGGGCCATAGCTGGGGTGCGGTGCGTCCACCGGTGGTGGCGGTTCCAGCGGTTCGCTACCGTATTGCGCGGCGCCGGGGCCCTCGAACTGCGGATATCCGGCCGAGCCCGCCATTTCGTGGCGAGCCTGGCCGGTCCCGGGGCCGGGCGGCTGCGGAGCCGGATTCTCATGCTGCCCTGGCCGCGCCGCGAAGCGCTGGTCGTCGTTCGGGTCGCCGGCGCCGCCAGCTGATTTTGGTGCGGGAGGCGGGGTTTCGGTCACGGGTAGACCTTTCCACTCAACTGGTTTGTGGTGTGGCGCACGGCAGTTGACGATGAGAAAACCCGACCGATGCACAGGTGTCAAGCGGGCGAATGCCGCCTTCGGAGCTCCACGCGGACACGCCGGGCGACGCGGAAAGGTTGTCCCACCGCTCGCTAGAAGTGACCCGATGCGAGTAGCTTGAGAGGCGATGACCGCACTATTGGCCGAACGCGCCGCCGAAGTCGTGTCCGCAGCGCAACAGTTGCTCACAAAGCGAATGGGTGCTCCGGTAAAGCTGAGTGATCCGATCGAACTCAGCGGTAGTGGTAGGACAACGGTCCTGCGTGTGCGTGTAGCGGAGAATGCCTTCTCGTTGCCGCGAACCCTGATCGTCAAGCAGGTCCGCGGGGCCGCTCAGGATCGCCGGACCGGCGGCCTGGCCCCCGGCGTCGCCAGCATCGACTCCGCGTTTCTCCGCGAGACCGTGTCGTATCAGTTCACCACCGCACTCAGCCGCGAGCAGCGGCCGGGTGCGTACCTGATCGCACACAGCCTCCCCGACCGGTTGCTGATCCTCAGTGACCTCGGCGAGAACTCCCTGCTCACCGCCGTGCTGCAGTCCGGCGACGAGCCCGCCAGGCGCAACTCGCTGATGGCGTTCGCGCAGGCGCTGGGCCGGATGCATGCCGCCACCGTCGGCCGCGAGGCGGACTTCGTGGCGCTGCTGCGCCGGGTCGAGGTGATGCACCGGGTGGACGGTATCGCGCAGCAGGCCGAGACGGCGATCGCCGAAGTGCCCGGGATGCTGCAGCGCGAACTGGGCATCGAGGTGCCCGGTGAGATCGCCGAGCGGATCGTGCGCGGGAATCGCCTGTACTCCGCCGGCCGCTTCCGCGCGTTCAGCCCATCGGACCTGTGCCCGGACAACGTGATCTTGAACGATGAGGGTGCCCGCTTCCTCGACTACGAGTGGGGCGGGTTCCGTGACGCCACCCTGGACATCGCCTATGCGCTGGTGTCCTTCCCCGGCTGCCTGTGCGACGTCGAGCTCTCCCGCGAGCGCGCCGGGCAGATGGTGGAGGCATGGCGCGCCGAGGTCGTGGGCGTGTGGCCCGCGCTGGCCGACGACGAGCTGCTGGCCGAGCGCATCCTCGAAGCCCGGCTGATCTGGGTATGGCTGTCCACCTACTGGTTCCTGACCGCCGACCACACGCGTATCGCGGCCGCGCGGGAGCACGGGCTGTCGGTGCCGCGCTCGGCGGCCCTGATCAACCGCTGGGCCGCGCTCGCCGAGGACGCCAGGTGCACCGGCGACGACGTCGTCGGAGACTTCGCCGAGGACGTCTCGGCGAGGTTGGAAGAGCGCTGGTCGGAGTAGGTCTCCAGACGGCGTCCAGCACTCGCTGGACGGGCGGGACCGACCCCGCCACGGTCGATCAGAGCGGTGTCGGCCACGGCTCGATCCGGCCGCCGGAGCGGACGGCGAACGAAGCGCCATAGCGCACAGCGGAATTCGGGTCGGCCACGTTCAGCAGGTAGTACCAGTCCATCTGCGCGTGCTCCGCGGTGACCTCCAGCACGCCGTAGCCGTGCGAATCCAGCTCGACATAGCGCAGATGGTGGTTGACCGCCTTGATCGATTCGGCGATCGGTGTTGCGTTCGCCCGCACCATGTCGCCGATGCTGGTAGAAGTCACCGACGGCACGACGAACTCGGCGCCCGCCGTGGCCCCGTTCGGATAGTTCGCCGCGTCCACGGGCAGGTCCGCCGCCCACGAGGAATGGATGTCGCCGGTCAGAAAGACCACGTCGGAGATCCGCTGCTCGATGATCGCCTGGAACAGGCGGGCGCGATCGGCGGTGTACCCGTCCCACTGGTCGCCGTTCAGCGACAGGCCGGACTGTGGAATGCCCATCGTGCTGGTGATCGCCGCCGTGGTGGCCGGTTCCAGCGGCGGAAAGACCAGCGGGGCGATCATCACCGAATTGCCGACCAGCTTCCATCGCACCGGCGCGGACGCCAAGCCGGCGGTAAGCCACTCCATCTGCGCCTTGCCGGTGATCGTGCGCGCCGGGTTGTCGGCTCGGCGCCAGCCGGCCCCCGGCTTCGCCTCCTGGTCGCGGTAGCTGCGCAAATCCAGCATGGCGAGTTCGGCCAGGGTGCCGAAGCGCAGCCTGCGGTAGATGCGCACGTCGGCGCCGGACCAGGCCGCGCGGACCGGCATCCACTCCAGGTATGCCTGCGCGGAAGCCGCTCGCCGGTCCGGCCAGCTGCCCTCGGTCACCGGGTCGTGGTTGGCCGCGCCGCCGGACCAGGAGTTGTCCGCCGACTCGTGGTCGTCCCAGGTGCAGACGAACGGCAGCGCGGCATGCAGGTCGAGCAGGTCGGGATCGGTCTTGTACTGGGCGTGCCGGATGCGGTAATCGGCCAGGCTGACGATTTCGTTGGCTGGGTCGTGCGGTCGAACCATGCCGTTGCCGCCGCCGTACTCGCCGCGGCCGTACTCGTAGATGTAGTCGCCCAGATGCACGATCGCGTCCAAGTCGGAACGCTCGGCCAGATGCCGGTAGGCGCCGAAGTACCCTGCCTCCCAGTTCGAGCACGAGACCACGCCGAACCGGAGACGTTCAGGGGAGTCCGTCGCGGCGGGCGCGGTCTTCGTGCGGCCGACCGGCGAGGTTTCACCGAGCGCGCTGAAGCGGTAGAAGTACTCGGCTCCCGGCTCGAGACCGGTGACGTCGATCTTGATGGTGTGGTCGGTGTCCGCGGCGGCCGTGGCCGTGCCGGACGCGGCGACCGAGGCGAACCGCTCGTCCGTGGCCATCTCCCAGTGCACGCTCGCCGGGGCACCGCGTCCGGAGCCGGGTGTCGCGTCATCGGCGACGGTGACGCGGGTCCAGATGATCACGCCGTCGGGGAGCGGATCGCCTGAGGCCACGCCGTGCCGGAATATCGGCGTCACGGCGCGGGCCCGCCCCGCGCCGAATACCGCGGTGGCGGTGGCTGCGGCCGCCGCGCCACCGCGCAACATGGTGCGGCGGGTGACGCCGACGGGGGACGCGGGATCTGAAACGGGCATGTTTTGCGGCACGGGGGTTGATCACATCGGAAGAACTGGCGACTCGCAACTCGGCTCGGGGGCGCGGTTTCGGACCTGCGCAGACCCCGATGGGGCGAGCGTGGCGAACTTCGAGGTGGCTGAGTACCGACCTGGACACCGAGTCGGGCCGCGCTCATGCTGTGGCACGATTTGGGCTGCTGTCGGTGCGGATCGGTAACGTGCATTTCGTGAGCGATGGTTTGTTCGACGTGCCCGGGGCCACGATGCCTCCGGAGCACTCGATCGACACGGTGGTGCGCAGGGACGCGGGTGCACCGCTGGCGGTGCGCATGCGCCCCGCCGTGCTGGAGGAAGTGGTCGGCCAGCAGCATCTACTCGGCCCGGGCTCTCCGCTGCGCAGGCTGATCGAGGGCTCCGGCGCGGCATCGGTGCTGTTGTACGGGCCGCCGGGCACCGGAAAGACCACCCTCGCCGCACTCATCTCACAGGCGACCGGGCGCCGTTTCGAGGCGCTGTCGGCGCTCTCGGCCGGGGTCAAGGAAGTTCGCGCGGTCATCGATCTGGCGCGTCGCAGGTTGTCGGTGGGCGAGCAGACCGTGCTGTTCATCGACGAAGTACACCGTTTCTCCAAGACCCAGCAGGACGCGCTGCTCGCCGCGGTGGAGAATCGGATCGTCCTGTTGGTCGGGGCGACCACCGAGAATCCGTCGTTTTCGGTGGTGTCCCCGCTGCTGTCGCGCTCGCTGGTGCTGCAACTGCGCTCGCTCACCGAAGCCGACATCCGCCAGGTGCTCACCCGCGCGATCACCGACCCCCGCGGGCTCGACGGGGCGTACATCGTCACCGATGCCGCGCTCGACCATGTCGTCCGGCTCGCGGGCGGTGACGCCCGGCGGGCACTGACCGCGCTGGAAGCCTCGGCGGAATCCTCGCTCGACGGCACGGTCGACGTCGACCTCGTCGAGGCCAGCGTGGACAAGGCCGCGGTGCGCTACGACCGGGCCGGTGACCAGCATTACGACGTGATCAGCGCGTTCATCAAGTCCATTCGCGGTTCGGATGTCGACGCCGCGCTGCACTACCTGGCCCGGATGCTGAGCGCGGGCGAGGACCCGCGCTTCATCGCGCGCAGACTGATGATCCACGCGAGCGAGGACATCGGCATGGCCGATCCGACGGCGTTGCAGACGGCGGCCGCCGCCGCGCAGGTGGTCCAGCTGGTCGGGCTGCCCGAAGGGCGGCTCGCGCTGGCGCAGGCGACGATTCACCTGGCGACCGCACCCAAGTCCGGCGCCGTCGTCGCCGCGATCGGCGCGGCCATGAACGACGTCGCGGCCGGCAAGGCGGGCGCGGTCCCACCGCACCTGCGCGACGGCCACTACGCCGGTGCGGCCGCACTCGGCAACGCGCAGGGCTACCGATACCCGCACGATGACAAGGACGGCGTGCTGGCCCAGCAATACCCGCCCGACGAACTGGTCGGCATCGACTACTACCACCCCACCGACCACGGCCACGAACGCGAGATCGGTCCCCGAGTCGACAAATTGCGTCGCATCATCCGAGGGTGATCCGCCAGCCGCTCGGCAAGAGGCATTCGGCGAGACCGTCGTCGCTGCCCACGCCGGTGGGAGCGGTGTCGGGGAGCGAACAGTTGGGGCGCAGTTCGCCCGACCCGTCGCGCGGATGCGTCGCGCGCCGGTCGATGGATATTCGCGTGCACCGCCCCGGTAGGCTGGATATCTGTGCAGACCCACGAGATCCGACGGCGTTTCCTGGACCATTTCCTTCGTGCCGGCCATACCGAGGTGCCCAGCGCCTCGCTGATCCTGGCCGACCCGAACCTGCTGTTCGTCAACGCAGGCATGGTCCAGTTCAAGCCGTACTTCCTGGGTCAGGAGGAGCCGCCTTATCCGCGCGCGACCAGCGTGCAGAAATGCGTGCGCACCGGCGATATCGAAGAGGTCGGTGTCACCACGCGGCACAACACCTTTTTCCAGATGGCGGGGAACTTCTCCTTCGGCGACTATTTCAAGGAGGGGGCGATCACCCTCGCGTGGGATCTGATCGCCAAGCCGCAGGACGAAGGCGGTTACGGATTCGATCCCGAGCGCATCTGGGTGACCGTGTACCAGGACGACCCGGAGGCGGCCGAGATCTGGCGGCGCGTCGCGGGCATTCCCGAGGAGCGCATCCAGTTCCGCGACGGCAAGGACAACTACTGGGATATGGGCGTGCCCGGCCCCGGGGGCCCCTGCTCGGAGATCTACTATGACCGCGGGCCCGAGCACGGCCGCGACGGCGGTCCGGTCGCCGACGAGGACCGCTACCTCGAGATCTGGAATCTCGTCTTCATGCAGGACATCCGCGGTGAGCTGAGTCCCAAGGCGGGGCACTCACCGGTCGGGTCACTGCCGAAGAAGAACATCGACACCGGTATGGGCGTCGAGCGGATCGCCTTACTGCTGCAGGGCGTGGACAATGTGTACGAGACCGACCTGCTGCGCCCGATCATCGACAAGGCGGAGGAATCGACCGGTCGCTCCTACGGCGTTCGGCACGAGGACGACGTGCGCTTCCGGGTGATCGCCGACCACGCTCGCACTGCCGCCATGCTGATCGCCGACGGCGTGAATCCGGGCAATGACGGCCGCGGTTACGTGCTGCGCCGTCTGCTGCGCCGCATCGTGCGCTCGGCCCGGCTGCTCGGTGCCGAGAAGCCGGTGATGGGCGAGTTCATGAAGGTGGTCAGTGACCTGATGGCCCCCTCGTACCCGGAGCTGGCCACCGACTTCCGCCGCATCGAGACCGTCGCGGTCGGTGAGGAGACGGCGTTCCTCAAGACGCTGAACACCGGCTCCAGCCTCTTCGACAACACCGCCGCCGCGGTGAAGGCCGAGGGCGGCTCGAGGATCGCCGGGTCGGATGCGTTCACGCTGCACGACACCTACGGCTTCCCGATCGATCTGACCCTGGAAATGGCCGCCGAGGCCGGGCTGTCGGTCGATGAGGAAGGTTTCCGCGCTCTGATGGCAGAGCAGCGCAAGCGCGCCAAGGAGGACGCGCAGGCGCGCAAGCACGCGCACGCGGACCTCACGGTCTACAAAGAGCTGGTCGACCGCGGCGCCACCGAGTTCACGGGTTTCGACGAACTCACCTCCGAGGCCACCGTCCTCGCCTTGATCGCCGATGGCGTGCGGGTGCCGACGGCGACCGCGGGCCACGACGTCGAGGTGATCCTGGACCGCAGCCCGCTCTACGCCGAATCCGGTGGCCAGATCGCCGACCGTGGCACCATCACCGCCTCATCGGGCCTGAAGATGCGCGTGAACGACGTGCAGAAGATCGCCAAGAAGCTGTGGGTGCACAAGACGACCGTGGAACACGGCCAGATCACCGAGGGTGATGTGGTGCTCGCGCAGGCCGACCCGGCCTGGCGGCGTGGCGCTACCCAAGGCCACTCCGGCACGCATATGGTGCATGCCGCGCTGCGGCAGGTGCTCGGCCCGAACGCGGTGCAGGCGGGCTCCCTGAACAAGCCCGGCTACTTGCGGTTCGACTTCAACTGGCAGGGCCAGCTGTCCGACCAGCAGAAATCCGATATCGAGGCGGTGTCGAACGACGCGGTGGGCGCCGACTTCCCGGTGAACACGTTCGTGACCGACCTGCCGAAGGCCAAGCAGATGGGTGCGCTCGCTCTGTTCGGCGAGAACTACGGCAACGAGGTTCGGGTGGTGGAGATCGGTGGCCCGTTCTCCATGGAGCTGTGCGGTGGCACGCACGTGCAGCATTCCTCGCAGATCGGCCCGATCACGGTGCTCGGCGAGTCGTCGGTCGGCTCGGGCGTGCGTCGCGTCGAGGCGTTCGTCGGCTTGGACTCTTACCAATACCTGGCCAAGGAGCGGGCGCTGCTGGCCGGCGTCGCCTCCGCGTTGAAGGTCCCCTCGGACGAGGTGCCCGGGCGCGTCGAGCAGTTGGTGGAGCGCCTGAAGGCGGCCGAGAAGGAACTGGAGCGCACCAAGATGACCGCGGTGCTGGCCTCGGCCGGTAAGTTCGCCGACGAGGCCGAACGGATCGGTCGTCTGCTGCTGGTCGCCGTGGCCGCGCCGGAAGGGGTGCCTGCGGGCGATCTGCGGACACTGGCCACCGATATCCGGGGCCGGTTCGGCAGTGAGCCCGCTGTCGTGGTGCTGCTCGGCAACACCGAGGGCAAGGTGCCGTTCGTGGTCGCGGTGAACAAGCCCGCCCAGGGACTCGGCATCAAGGCGGGGGATCTGGTCGGCAGCTTCGGCCCGAGCATCGCCGGGCGCGGCGGAGGCAAGCCGGAGATGGCGCAGGGAGCGGGGTCGGATCCGACGGGCATTCCGGCTGGCCTGGCCGCGGTCCGCGCGCGGGTGTCCGAACTAGTCGGGTGATGGCCGACCCCGAACAACCTGAGAGGTCGGCGCGTCACGGCGCCGACCGGCCGCATCCCGCCACCGATCCCGGTCGAGGCAGACGGATCGGGGTCGACGTCGGCAGTGTCCGGATCGGGGTCGCCGCGTGTGACCCCGACGGTATTCTCGCCACCCCGGTGGAGACCGTGCCACGCGCGAAACAGCGGCAGCGCACCTGCGCCGCACCCGATATCGCGAGAATTGCCGAAATTGTGCGGGAGTACGAGGCCGTCGAGGTCATCGTGGGATTGCCACGAACGCTACGCGGGGAGAAGGGCGCTGCAGCTACGCTGGCCACCGCATTCGCTGAGCAATTGCGGGCTGCTGTCGCGCCGGTGCCGGTCCGGCTTTCCGACGAACGTTTGACTACCGTGTCAGCTGCACGTGCATTGCGGGACAGTGGAGTTCGCGCGCGTGGCCAGCGGCAGGTGATCGATCAGGCGGCGGCTGTATCGATCCTGCAAGGATGGTTGGACGAACGGAGTGCGGTGTTGAGGTCGGTGGAAGCGGGACGCTCTGCGTCGTCCGGGGACGATGCATGACGGATCGGTGGGCACGGGCCGAGGAACTGTTCCGACAGCGTGAAGCTGATCGGCGTTACCGCAGGGACGACCGGGCCTGGGCCGAACACGACGAGAATTACGACAACGAGAATTACGACGACGAGAATTACGACGGCGAGAATTACCGCAGGGACCAATACGGCGGGGACCATTACAGCGGGGACTATTACGACGACGAAACGACCGTCATCCCTCGCTATGTCGACGACGTCGACGACCACGTCGAGGAGGAAGAGGAGCAGGCGCTGTTCGCGCCACCACCGCCTGCGTCGCGGCGTGGCGGGCAGTCTACCGGGGCGACACGCGCGGACGCGCCGCGCCGCGCGAAGCGCGTCCAGCCCGAGCGCTCTGGTCGCGCGCAGCGCGGCAAGCGGTCCCGGGCCGCCTCGCGTAAAGCCGTCGAGCGCAAACGGCGGCGCCGGAACATGTGGATCGTCGGGGGCGTCTTCGTGCTGCTGTTCACCGGTGCAGCGATCTTCGCGGGCATGAAGCTGATCGCCGGCTTCGGTCCGCCGGAGGACTACGCGGGTCCACCCGGACCGCTGGTGATCGTGCAGGTGCACGACGGCGACACTTCGACGCAGATCGCGGCGACCATGCTCGAGCGCGGTGTCGTCGCGAGCACCGGCGCGTTCGTCGAAGCGGCGGTGCGGAATTCGAACATGAACTCGGTGCAGCCGGGCTTCTACGCGATCCCGAGCCACAGTCCCGCCGTGCAGGCGGTGGCCGCGCTGGTCGGCAAGCAGTCGAGGGTCGGCAACCTGGTTGTCTCGGAGGGGCGGCTGCTGCACGACCAACACGATGTGAGCACCGGCGGGCGGTATGACGGCATCTACCGCAAGATCGCGGAGGCCAGCTGCGTCGGCACGGGCACCAACCAGAAGTGCGTGACCTACGAACAGCTCGATGCCGCGGGCGCGAGCCTGGACCTGTCCGCGCTCGGGGTGCCCGAGTGGGCGATACGGGGTGTCCAGGACTGCCCGGACCGGACCAGGCAGCTGGAAGGCCTGATCGCAGCGGGCACCTGGGATTTCGATCCCAGCGCCCCACCGGAGCAGATCCTGCGACAATTGGTGACCGCGAGCGCGAAGAGTTATGAAGCCACCGGACTGGTGCAGTCCGGCGGCGAGACGAAACTCACGCCGTATCAGACGCTGGTCGCCGCTTCACTGGTGGAACGTGAGGCGAAACCCCAGGACATGGGCAAGGTGGCGCGGGTGATCGTGAACCGGCTGCGGGTCGGCCAGATGCTGCAGTTCGACTCGACGGTGAACTACACCTTGGATCGCACCGAGGTGGCGACGACCGATGCCGACCGCGCCGAGGAAACCGCCTGGAACACCTATGCGATGACCGGCCTGCCCAAGACCCCGATCGCCGCGCCCTCGTTGAACGCGTTGCGTGCCATGGAGAGTCCGGAGGTGGGACCGTGGCTGTACTTCGTCACCGTTGATAAACAGGGCACCACCCTGTTCACCGACGACTATCAGGAGCACCTGCGCCTGATCGCGCGCGCGCAGCGCAGCGGCATTCTCGACAGTTCGAAGGACAGCGGTGGCCGATAGTCGCAAGGCGGCGGTGCTGGGCAAGCCGATCGCGCACTCGCGATCGCCACAGCTGCACCTGGCCGCATATCGTGCGCTCGGGCTGAATTGGAGCTACGAGCGCATCGAATGCTCAGCCGAGCAGCTGCCGGGGTTGGTCGACGGGCTCGGGCCGGAATGGGTCGGGCTTTCGGTGACCATGCCCGGCAAGGAAGCGGCACTGGCCTACGCGAACCAGCGCACCGATCGGGCCGTGCTGGTCGGATCGGCCAACACCTTGGTCCGCACCGAAGCGGGCTGGCTGGCTGACTGCACCGACGTGGATGGTGTGCTCGGCGCGCTCCGGGGCGGTGGTGTCAGCGATGTGACCGAGGGCGTGGTGCTCGGTGCGGGCGGCACCGCGCGTCCCGCCCTGCTCGCGTTGTCCGAGCTGGGCGCGAAGTCGGTGACCGTGGTCGCGCGGGATGCCGGACGGGCGCGCGGCGCATTGGAGCTCGCCGAGCGGCTCGGGATGATCGCGGTATTGGCGGGCTTCGATGCCCGTTCCCTTCAGGCGATCTGTGCGTCGGCAGGCGCGGTGGTGAGCACCATTCCCGCCCCAGCGGCCGCAGTCGTCGCCCCTTCGGTAGCAGCCGCCGCGGTGGTGCTGGACGCGATCTACAACCCCTGGCCGACACCGCTGGCCGATGCGGTGGAGCGGGCCGGGCACACCGTGGTCAGCGGCCTGCAGATGCTACTGAACCAGGCATACGGGCAGGTCGAGCTGTTCACCGGGCGCCGTGCGCCGCGCGCGGAGATGGCGGCGGCGCTGGACTAGCTCTTCCGCTGCGTGACCAGCGGGGTTGTCTTGTTGCCCAAGGCATTCCACTGGCCGGCGGCAAAACCTGAGAGGTGGGTGCCGAGCAAGGAGGGGCGAGCGCTACTGCCACGACGCGGCGATCAGTTCTTCCGGCCGGACACGGTTGGTCGCTGGGGAAGAGGGTCGTGGGGACTCCGGCTCAGGCCGTCGCCCACGCCGAAACCCGCGCGGTGTTCCAGAAATTGCGCGTGCCCGCGAAACGCGCGATCGTTCGAGACCGCCGGTAGCGGCCAGCTCGACCGCACCCGGCGTTCGCGTGAAGTGAGACCGACGCAGGCCGTCGGCGCTGCCGGAAAACACGCAGGCCGTAGGCGCTGCCGGAAAACACAGTTATGGTCATTCGCATGAGTGCTTGGTGCTTGCGGGCCGTCGTGCTCAGCGCGCTGGTCGTGGCGTTGCGTGCCTTGCTCGGGTTCGCGATGGTGTACTGGCCGACGCACGGGGCACTGATGCGCAGCGGGTGCCTGCTCGTGCTGGTCGTGGCCATCGCGGCTTGGGGTGTGCTGGACGGACGCCGGGACCGCGTCGCCGGCGGGGACGCCGAACGCGGCGCCGATCTGACCATGATGTGGCTGAAGGCCGCCGTCGCTGGTGGTGTGGGCAGCGGCCTGGTGGCTTGGATCCTGGACTTCGTTCCCCACTTCGATCTCGGTGACAATGGCCTGCTGTTCGAGGTCACGGCGGGCGCGTCGTTCATCATCCTGCTGATCTTCGTTCCGGCGCTGATCGGCGTGGGCATCGGCCGGATGCGGGCCGAGCGGCACAACGGCAAGGGGCGCCCCACTCCGCCCTCGTTGCACTCCGCCGCGGGCAGCGTGATCTGATCGCACGAAACGGCGCGGCTGGTACGGACGCGCCGTTTTCCTGTCTCGAGCCAGCGCCGGTCTATAGCAGGATCGCGCCGCCGCTCGGACTGTCCTGCCTGGCGATCGCCGAGTAGGCGGCGGCCAGCAGCGCTGGGTCGGGCCCTTCCAGGCGACCGGGCTTGGCCAGGCCGTCGAGCACGACGAAGCGCAGCACGCCGGAGCGGGTCTTCTTGTCGGTCTGCATGGCGTCCAGCAGCTGGGGGAGCGCGTCGGCGTCATAGCTGGTCGGCAACCCGATGGCGGTCAGGATGGCCCGGTGCCGGTCGGCGGTGGCGTCATCGAGGCGCCCCGCGAGGCGCCCCAGTTCGGCGGCGAAGACCAGCCCCACCGAGACTGCCGCGCCGTGCCGCCAGCGGTAGCGTTCCCGCCGCTCGATCGCATGTCCGAGGGTGTGGCCGTAGTTGAGGATCTCGCGGAGGCTGGACTCCTTCAGGTCTGCCGCCACGACGTCGGCCTTCACCTGGATCGCGCGGCGGATCAGCTCGGGCAGCACCGGACCGGTCGGCTCGAGTGCGGCCTCTGGGTCACGCTCCACGAGATCTAGGATCACCGGATCGGCGATGAACCCGGCCTTGATGATCTCGGCCATCCCTGCCACGATCTCGTTGCGCGGCACCGTTTCCAGCGTGGCCAGGTCGACCAGCACGGCTGCGGGTTCGTGGAAGCACCCGACGAGGTTCTTGCCTGCCTCGGTGTTGATGCCGGTCTTGCCGCCCACCGCCGCGTCGACCATCGCGAGCAGTGTGGTGGGCACATGCACGATACGCACCCCGCGCATCCAGGTGGCGGCGACGAAACCGGCCAGGTCGGTCGCCGCGCCGCCGCCGATGCTGACCACGACGTCGTTGCGGGTCAGGCCGATACGCCCGAGCACCTCCCAGCAGAACCCGGCGACGGCGAGATCCTTGCCTGCCTCGGCATCCGGGATCTCGATTCGATGTGCGTCGATGCCGGTGTCGGCCAATGCTTTCCGCACCACCTCGGCGGTCTCGGCGAGCGGCGGCTGGTGGAAGACCGCGACGGTGCGCACCCCCGTGGTCGCCCCGGCGACCGCTTCGACGAGTTCGCCGAGCAACCCGCGGCCGATGATCACCGGGTACGGGTCGGCGGTCCGGACTTCGAGACGACTCGGCTCTGTCACGTGGCTTGCTCCGATTCTGTTGCTGCTGTTGTCGACTGTTGCCGTGCCCTGGCGCGGGCTCGTCGTGCGCGGGCACGCCTGGTTCGGCCGCCTGCTGATAGGTCACCGGCGCCGGCTGCGGCGGACGCATCGGGTTCGCTCGTGGCCCCTCTGCGGGCGCGACGGACCCGACCGGTTGCGGTGTCGCTCGGTTCCTGCGCGCGACCGGCGGCGGTATCGGTGGTCTCGCCGTGCTCCGCGGCTCGGCGTCGAGCCGCAGCCCTGGCTCTAGCGCGGCGCCGGGCCCGGGATCGGCCACTGCCCTGCGGGGTGGCGCTGGGCGGCCGGCGATCCGGGTCGGTCGCGACCGGCTCTGGCGGTGCCACGCCGAGCTTGGACATGATCATCCGTACCACCCGGCTTGGACTGCGGCCGTCGGTCCGTACCCGGATGGTGGCCACCTCACGGTAGAGCGGTCGGCGCGTGCGCATGAGTTCGCGGTACTTCGAGCCGGGATCCGCGCCGTTGAGCAGTGGCCGCTGCGTGCTCGCTCCGGTACGCCGAAGGCCCTCGGCCACACTGATCTCCAGGTAGACGACGGTGCGGTTGCCCAGCAGCGCCCTGGTGGCCGCCGACAGCACGGCGCCGCCGCCGAGCGACACGACTCCGCGCTCGGCCAGGATGGCCCGCCGCACCACCTGCTCTTCGATTCGCCGGAATCCGGGCTCGCCGTCTTCGGCGAAGATCTCGGCAATCGTGCGACCGGTCTCGCGTTCGATGCCGGCGTCGGTGTCGTACAACTCGACGCCGAGCTCTCGGGCGAGCTTGCGGCCGATCGTGGACTTGCCCGCTCCCGGTGGTCCGACCAGCACCACGCGCGGGACGCGCGGATCGGTCTGCACGATCATTGTGACCGACTGTCCGCGGAAATATGCGGACGGATACCGATGCGCTTGATGTAGCTGGTGATGTTGTCGACCGTCTCGGTGAGCGAGTCGCCGCCGAACTTCTCCAGCGCGGCCTGAGCCACGACCAGCGCCACCATCGATTCGGCGACCACGCCCGCAGCGGGCACGGCGCACACATCCGAGCGCTGGTGGATGGCCACCGCTTCGGCGCCCGTCGTCATGTCGACCGTGGACAGCGCGCGCGGCACCGTGGAGATCGGCTTCATCGCCGCACGCACACGCAGCGCCTCGCCGTTGGTCATACCGCCCTCCAAGCCGCCCGCGCGGTTGGTCGAGCGCTGCACACCGTCCGGACCGGGCCGCATTTCGTCGTGCGCCTGGCTGCCGCGGCGGCGCGCGGTCTCGAAGCCGTCGCCGACCTCCACCCCCTTGATGGCCTGGATGCCCATGAGCGCGGCCGCGAGACGCGAGTCGAGCCGGTTCTCGCCGCTGGTGAACGAGCCGAGGCCGACCGGAAGTCCCTCGACGATCACCTCGACCACGCCCCCCAGGGTGTCGCCATCCTTCTTGGCCGCCTCGATTTCGGCGATCATCGCGGCCTCGGCGTCTTTGTCGAACGCGCGCACCGGGCTCTCGTCCACCGTGGCGAGATCGGTGGCGGTCGGCACGACGCCGGTCGTGTTCTGCGCGGTGCCGATCGAGACCACGTGTGAGACGACCTCGGCGCCGAATGCCTGGCGCAGGAAGTTGCGCGCCACGGTGCCCGCTGCCACGCGCGCCGCGGTCTCCCTGGCGCTGGCGCGCTCGAGGACGTTGCGGGCGTCGTCGAAGTTGTACTTGAGCATGCCGGAATAGTCCGCATGCCCGGGGCGGGGCCGGGTCAGCGGAGCGTTGCGAGCCAGCTCGGCCAGTTCGGCGGGATCGACCGGGTCGGCCGACATCACCGTGACCCATTTCGGCCACTCGGAGTTCGCCACCTCGATGGCGACCGGGCCGCCCATCGTGCGTCCGTGCCGCACGCCACCGATGACGGTGACCTTGTCGGCCTCGAACTTCATCCGTGCGCCGCGCCCGTATCCCAGCCTGCGGCGCGTCAGCTGCGCGGAGATCTCCTCGGACGTCACCTCGACGCCCGCCACCATCCCCTCCACGATGGCGACGAGAGCGGGACCATGGGATTCTCCGGCAGTTATCCAACGCAGCACGTCGACTATCTTCCCATGTCGGCGCCCGTGCTCCGGAAAGTGGCCGGTCGTGGCCACGGGCACGCCGTCGGCAGGCCCGATCACGCGGTACGGGGCGGTCAGCGGGCGATCACGATGGCGCGATCCACCGACCGCAGCAGTGCCTCGCTGACCGAGCCGAACAGCAGGCGACCCAAGACACCACGACCGCGGTTGCCCACGACGAGCAATTGGCCGTCGCGTGATCGGTCGAGCAGGCGGCGCTGCGGACGGTCGCGGACGACCTCACGCTGAATAACCACATCCGGGTACCGCTCCTGCCATCCGGCCAGGCTCGTGGCCAGTACCGCTTCCTCGGTCCGGCGCAACGCCGTCCAGTCGATGCCGGCTGCCGCCGGTGGCTCGACCGCGCCCCAGGTGTGCACCGCGATCAACTCGACCCCGCGCAGGGATGCCTCGGTCACGGCCACCTCGATAGCGGCCTGCTCGGCGGTGGATCCGTCCACCCCGACGATGACCGGGTGGGTGCCGGCGCGGTCCCACAGCGGCGCCTCGGCGGGCACCACCGCGACCGGGCAGTCCGCATCTCTCGCGACAGCCGTGCTGACCGACCCCAGCAGCACGCGCCGAATCCGGCCGAGGCCGCGTGTGCCGACCACGAGCATCGTGGCGCTGCGGGAGCGCTCGATCAGCGCGGTGGCGACGTGCGCGGTGCGGATTTCGGTGCCGATCGCTATGCCACGCACCACGTCCGCGGCAGCCTCGGCTGCCTTCGCGGCGCGTTCGATCGCCTCATCGGCTTCATGCACCCGCAGCAGCGCGGCCGGACGCGGCGGATCGTCGGTATCGGAGGCGGGCGGCGACTCCATGACGAGCTGGATGTGCAACGGCGCGTCGTGCAGAGCGGCGGTCTGTGCCGCCCAGCGCACCGCGACGATCGACTCGGCGGACCCGTCTGTTCCCACGACGATCGGCCTCCGCGACGGATGCCTCGAATTCACTCGGCGGCTCCTTCTCGACGCTGCATCGCTGTCCTGGCGCACTCGAGTGGCAAGTCGCCGAACAGCCACGCCTCGCTTTCGCAGCTCGGGCGTCTGCTCGGAGAAGCCATTGTCTGCGATTGATGTTACCGACGAATTGCGCTGGATTCGCTGGCATCACCATCCGTTTGGTGGGTCGTCCTGCTCGCGCCTTCGATGCGGAGCCTTCCGGGCGGTGACAGCGGAACTCAGCCCGAGTCGATCACCGGGGCCGCCAGGACCAGCAACGTCGACAGACACATCGAGGGACCGTGGGGCACGGTGAACCGGGTGCTTCCCGGGCCGTCGGTGTCCGACGAACGCACGCGCCGAGCCACCAGCGCCACGGACGCGAGGCACGCGGTGAGCATCGGTGCGCCGAGCGCCGCCCAGGCCCACGCCTGCGCACCGCCGAGTGCGGTCGCCCCACCCAGGCTGAACGCGAGTTTGACGTCCCCCGCGCCCAGCGCGGCGGGTGCGGCCAAGTGCACGAGTAGATAGGGCGTAGCGAGAAACACCGCACCGAGCGCTACGACGGCGAATTGCTCTGCGATCAGGGCATAAACGAGTACCGCCAACGCGCCCAAACCGGTCAGTCTGTTCGGGAGGCGCCGGTCGCGGAGGTCGAATACGGTCAATGCCGCACACCACATGACGAGGGCGGTGAATGCCAAAGGAGACATGCCTCCACCTTCGCCTGGCGGTGGCCTCCCGGGAATCGACGCGGGCCGAATTGTGGAGAACATGGCCGAATGTGAACAGTGGATGTTCCGAACATGGGTCTCGGTGGACGAAATGATCTGTGCACCATTGCATTACGTCGGGATCCCCACTGATCGAGCCCGGTCGGCCGAGTGTCGAGCACGTGTTGTGTGTCGGGCTGCGGCGTGTCGGCGGTAGTTTTGACCCATGCGTTCCGATCGCCCGGGCCACGCGCCCGACTACGCGGCACGGCGTGGCGCGCTGCGCAGCCTGCTGGTGGAGAACAGGGTGGACGCCCTGCTGGTCACGGATCTGGTGAACATCAGATACCTGACCGGGTTCACCGGTTCCAACGCGGCGCTGCTCGTGCACGCCTGGGACACGCGCTCCGCCGAGGACCGCAGCGTGATCAGCACCGACGGCCGCTATCGGACCCAAGTCGCCGAGCAGGTCCCCGACCTGCGGGCGGAGATCGCTCGGGCCGGCGCACGCCGGATCGTGCAATTGGCCGGGGAGTGGCAACTCGGCCGGGTCGGCTTCGAAAGCCAGGTCGTCACCGTCGACCAGCACCGCGGCTTCCTCGAGCAGCGGACCGGTCTGGACTTTGTCGCGACGCCCGGACTGGTCGAGCAGTTGCGCATGGTCAAGGACGGCTACGAAGTCGACCAGCTGCGCGCCGCGTGTGCCGCCGGCGACGCCGGTCTCGCCGCGCTGCTGGAGCGCGGTGGACTGCGCCCCGGCCGCACCGAGCGTCAGGTGGCCCGGGATCTGGAATGGGCCATGTTCGACCACGGCGCCGAAGCGGTGTCGTTCGAGACCATCGTGGCGACCGGAGCGAACTCGGCGGTCCCGCATCACCGGCCGACCGATGCGGTCCTGGCGGTGGGCGACTTCGTCAAGCTGGACTTCGGCGCCGTGATCGGTGGCTACCACTCCGACATGACCCGCACTTTCGTGCTCGGTGCGCCGACCGACTGGCAGCGGGAGGTGTACGCGCTGGTCCAGCAGGCGCAGCGGGCCGGGCGCGAGGCTCTGGGCCCCGGGGTGCCGGTGGCCGACGTCGACGCGGCGTCACGCGCGGTGATCGAGGCTGCCGGGCACGGCAAGTTGTTCGTGCACGGTCTCGGGCACGGGGTGGGGCTGCAGATCCATGAAGCGCCCGGAATCGCGAAAACCGGAACCGGTACACTTTTGTCCGGCGTGGCGGTGACCGTCGAACCAGGTGTGTACTTTCCCGGCCGCGGCGGGGTCCGGATCGAGGACACGCTCGTGGTACGCGAAGGGGGCCCGGAGCTGCTCACCCACACCAGTAAAGACTTGACCGTCGTCGACTGACGCCGGTCGGCCCGAGACCAAGTGGTAGAACGAGGAGATCCGAAGACAGTGGCGGACACCAGCGACTTCAAGAACGGCCTTGTGCTGAAGATCGACGGTCAGCTCCAGCAGATCACGGAATTCCAGCACGTCAAGCCGGGCAAGGGCCCTGCCTTCGTGCGGACCAAGCTGAAGAACGTCGTGTCCGGCAAGGTGGTCGACAAGACCTTCAACGCCGGTGTGAAGGTCGAGACCGCCAACGTCGACCGCCGCGACATGACCTACCTCTACCACGACGGCTCCGACTACGTCTTCATGGACGGCGAGACGTTCGACCAGCTATCCATCACCGAGGAGACCATCGGCGGCGGAGCGCGTTTCCTGCTGGAGAACATGACCGTGCAGGTCGCCACGCACGAGGGCGCTCCACTGTATGTCGAGCTGCCGGTCTCGGTCGAGCTCGAGGTCACCCACACCGATATCGGCCTGCAGGGCGACCGCTCCACCGGCGGCACCAAGCCGGCCACCTTGGAGACCGGTGCCGAGGTTCAGGTCCCGCTGTTCATCAACACCGGCGACAAGCTGCGCATCGACTCACGCGATGGCAGCTACCTCGGCCGGGTCAACGCCTGATCCGCGCACCAGCCGAACCGGGATGATGTAACCGTGGCGGAACAGCCCGTGGACAAGAAGTCCACGTACAAGAAACTCGGTGCTCGGCACAAGGCCCGCCGGCGTGCGGTGGACCTGCTGTTCGAGGCCGAGGCCAGGGACGTCGACGCCGCCGAGTTGCTCGACGAGCGCGCCGAACTCGCCACCCGCGACCAGGCGGTCGCGCCGGTGCACGCCTACACCCGTACCCTGGTCGAGGGCGTTGCCGACGACCTCGACCGGGTAGACGGAACCATCGAGTCCTACCTGCAGGACTGGACTCTGTCGCGGCTTCCCGCCGTGGATCGTGCGATCCTGCGCATCGCGGTGTGGGAGTTGTTCCACGCGACCGATGTCCCACCGGTTGTCGCCGTGGACGAGGCAGTGGAGTTGGCGAAGGAGCTGTCCACCGACGACTCTCCGTCCTTCGTCAACGGTGTGCTCGGTCGAGTCGTCCTGGTTGCGCCGCAGGTGCGGGCCGCAGCGGCCGCCACCCGCGCGCCGCGCCGGGACCCGGAGGCGTGAACGCGGCTTTCCTCGGGAGGAATCCGTACGCTGACCGCGCGTTTGCGTGAGGTCGACAGCGCGACGCGACCGGTACCGCGATCAACTGGCGCGCGGATGGGCGCACCTTGCTGGGTGCGATCGACCCGGACGGCATGACCGATCCGTACGTCGTCGTCCTGTGCAGGGCGCATCCGCTGAGGCTGTCACGAAATCGGACGCCCGCCGCCGATCGTCGTCCGCCATCGCTCGCGCCACACTAGGATTTGCGCGAACAGCGACACCTTTGCGGCGAAACGGCGACCGAGGAAGGGACCGTCGATGGAGCGTACGACCTGCCTGGTGGTGGGCGGCGGACCGGCCGGGATGATTCTCGGACTACTCCTGGCCCGGGCCGGCGTAGCGGTCACGGTACTGGAGAAGCACAAGGACTTCTTGCGGGACTTCCGCGGCGACACCGTGCATCCCACCACCCTCGACCTGCTCGATGAACTGGGGCTCGGCGCGGAATTCGCGAAACTGCGCGCGCGAAAACTGGATCAGGTGCTGCTGCCGGTCGCGGGTGGTGTGCAGACGTTCGTCACGCTGAAGAATTTGCCGGGCAAGCACAAATACGTCGCCATGGTGCCGCAGTGGGATCTGCTGGATCTGCTCGCCCGCGCGGCCGAGGCCGAGCCGAGTTTCCGGCTGCGGATGAACACGGAGGCGACCGACCTGATGTGGCTCGACGGCCGGGTCGGCGGCGTCGCCTACCGGACCCCGGGCGGCGCGACCGGCGTGATCGAGGCCGACCTCACGGTGGCCTGCGACGGCCGGGGCTCGGTGCTGCGGTCGGCGGCGGGCCTGCCGACCCGCAAGTGGTCGACGCCGATGGACGTGTGGTGGTTCCGCCTGCCGCGCACCGAGATCGATCCGGCGGGCGCGCTGCCGGTCGTCACCGCCCGGCGGGTGGCGATCCTGCTCGATCGCGGCGACTACTGGCAGTGCGCGACCCTGATCGCCAAGGGAGCCGACAAGTCCGCCCGCCGTGGACCGGTCGAGGACATCATGCGGTCGCTGGCCGACGCCGCACCCTGGCTGAACGACCGTGTCGACGTCCTGACCAACTGGGACGAGGTAAAACTGCTGGAGGTGAAGCTCGACCGCCTGACCAAGTGGTACACCAACGGCCTGCTCTGCCTCGGCGACGCCGCCCATGCCATGTCTCCGGTCGGCGGCGTCGGCATCAACCTGGCCGTGCAGGACGCCGTCGCGGCGGCGAGGACTCTCGCGGCGCCGCTGCTCGCGGGCACGGTAGGCACCAGGGATTTGGCGAAGGTGCAGCGCCGGCGGTGGCTTCCGACGGCGGTCACGCAGGCGATGCAACGTTTCCTGCACGGATGGGCCATCGCACCGGCCCTCGAGGGGCGCGTCGATATCGCCAGCGTGCCGCGCGCCCCCTTGGCGGTGCGCGTTCTGCGCCGAATTCCCGTGCTGCGCAGCGTCCCGCCATTTTTGCTCGCCCGCGGCGTCCGTCCCGAACACGCCCCGCACTTCGCTCGCCCGATCTGATTTCCGGCGCTGAAAAGGGGCAGGCTCGGGCCGGAGCCGGACTTCGAGGTGATCGCAAGCCTTCGTGAGTTAGGTGGAACCGGTGGGCGGGGTCGCAATCCATCCCGCGACGACCGCTAAACCTGTGGGGCGGTGCACGGCGAGGAAGCCGAAGGGCCGGTCGAACGTCACCGAGACAACCGTCGCTTGGTGGCTACGCAGTACCGCGCTCGCCGCGCGTAAGCCGAACGCGGTCACCGCGGCGGCTTCGAAACCCTCGTGGCTGAATCGGGCCAGGACCTCTTGCGCTCCTTGCCCGATGCACAGCGGTACCGGGGAGATGGCGGGAAAGCGACCATTGGTGCAGTCGGTCGCCGTGGTCAGGCCGAACAGGACCGACCTGGTGAGCAGATCGTGCGTGGACCGAACCTCGAAGGGGGGCAGCCGAATCCACAGCTGATCGGCGTTGGTGCGGACGGGCTCGGTGCGCACGGTGAGCCCCGGGCCTTCGGTCCCGACCGGCAGGCCGGTGCGGATCGGCACCTCGTCGGACAAGGCCGCCAGCCCCGTCTCCAGTACGGTGCCGGGCGCGTCCGGACCGAGCAGGAGGTGGACGTCGAGATCAGCGGCACCTTCGACGACCACTCGCGTAACAGGCTGCGGTGCGTCCAGGATCGCGGCGTTCGCGAGATCGGTGCTCGTCCGGGACAAACCGGGCCCGCGATGCCCCTGCCAGGGGCCGTCTTTCGGTGCCAGCATCCCGATATCGAACGGCGCGCGCCACCGTGTCTTCGCGACAAGCGCGGTGGCGAGCGCCATCAGCGTCTCGGGATTCACCGAGAGGGGAAAGCGCTCGATGAGCCCATCGGTGTGCGCGGCCGCCCAGTTGTCCAGCTCAGCTTGCCCGGTCAACCGGGCGAGGACGCCTCGGGGCAGCCGCTGCGACCATTCCTCGTGCAGCGCAAGATCGTGGCGAACCCACACCCCGAGCGCGGCCGACACCGCCTCCGCCCGGTCGATATCGCGCAGCAACCGCAGCGCCGCGTCCTGCCCGGTCGCTGCGGGCAATCCGACCGCCGCGGCGAGCTCGTCCCGCGCCGAGCCCTGCGCCGCCGTCGCGAGCAAGGCCAGTAACGGCCACACGCCCGCGCCGGACACGACGAAGTCGCTCCGGCCCGCCACCGCACACCATCGAGCCGTGAGCCCATTGGCCGCACCGACATGCAGTTCCAGGGAAGTCCGCACGACCCCACACTATCCGCGGCGGCGCCAGGCTCGCGTTCCTACGACACGGTCGGCGAACGGCGGAAAGAGCGGGTGGACGCGGCGCGTAACCGGCGCGCGATCCTGGACGCCACCGCTGCGCTGCTCGCCGAGCACGGTGCCGAGGCGATCACCATGGACCGCGTGGCAGCCGCCGCCGGGGTCGGAAAAGGGACGATCTTCCACCGGTTCGGCAGCCGCGCCGGGCTGCTGCACGAAATGGTCGCCGAGAGCGCGCTCACGCTCATGACAGCGATTACCAGCGGCCCGCCGCCGCTGGGCCCCGGAGCGCCCGCTGATGCCCGCCTCGTCGCCTACTTCGACGCGATGACGCGGCTGGTGATCGACAATTCCGAGCTGATGGTCGTCTATCGCACCGTGCCACCGCATCCGCGGACCGCGGAGTTTCACGCGTTCTGGGACAACCACATCACCATGCTGCTGCGCGAAGCCCGTCCCGACCTGGATGCCGAGGTGGTCGGTCGGTTGCTGCTCGGCACGCTCAGCGGCGAGCTGGTGCAGCGGATGGTCCGCGCGGGTGAGACCGATCGATTGCTGGCCGCTGTCCGCGAGCTGGTCGAGTCGGTGCTGCGCACGCCCTGAGCGCTCACGTCCTCTGCCACGGCGCCGCGGGCCGGAACCTGGCGGTCAGTCGTGCGCGAGAATGGCGTCGAAACGCTCGTCCGCGCGATCGAGCTGTTCGAGGATGTGCTGGCGGACATGCTCGGCGAGGGGTGTATCCGGCCGGGTGACCAGGTCGCGGTAGACCGGGGTGAGCGGACGATACTTGGCCGCGAGTTTGGGCATCGCGGGACCGGCGTAGAGGATGCCGACGCCATTGTCGGTGAAGTCGGAGAGTTTGATGACGCGGGCCCATGGATCGCGGTCCAGGTTGGTCGCGATGTGCTCGCGGTACTGGGCTTGCCGGTCGCGCGACGGGTCGGGTTGCGGATTGGTCACAGCAGCTATCAGGTCGGCCACACGTTCGCCGAACCGGTCGGTGAGCGTACTCAGGGCGGCGTCGATGGTTGGACCGGGGCGGTCGGCGGCCAGTTCGCTCGCATGATCCTCGACCGAATCGTGGAGCAGGCCTGCCGCGACCACGTCGGGATCGGTGACCTCGTAGTAAGTGATGATCCGAATCGCCACACGCAGCAGATGGCTGAGATATGGTTCGCGGCCATAACGATCATCGCGATGCAGGTCCGTCGCGAGATCGAGTGCCGCCGCGAGCCGCGTCGTGTCGGGCAGTTCGGCGATTTCCAGCAGTAATCGTTCACGCAGACCAGCCTCGCCGTAGACCTCGCTGATCGTGTGCAGCGGCATCACGGCCAAGACCCCCGCCCCTGGATTGCTCATGGTGCCAGGCTATCGGGATCGGGTGACAAGCGAAAATGGTCGATACTGCCTCGGCGCTCGTCGCGCCCGCACCCTGTTGCCGAACGCGCGACGACGCGGGGCTGACCCGGGTGGGCGTCGCCCGGCGTGCGGTTGCGAGCCGAGCGGCGCCCGCGATTTCGCGGAGGTCTCCGCGCGTTCGTGCCCCTTGCGACGGTCACTCGTCCTTGGGTACCAAGGTGTTCTGCCTGGCCGCCGTGTACCAGCGATTGCCCTGCTTGACCAGGACGTAGAGCGCGATCATGGCGTGATCGCTGTCGAGGAGCGCGCCGTCGGCCGTGGTCGCCCACGCGCGTTTGTGCGCGATCGCGACGTCGGGGCGCAGGAACGTGATGTCGGCGACCTCGTAGCGGGCGTACTGGTCTTTCAGGAACCCGGCGAGACCACGGCGGTTCGCGTCGAGCAGCGAATCGAATCCGGCGATCAGCATGCCCGCCGCGTTGACGACAGCCGCGTTGGCGGTGAAGTCGGCGCTCAACAGCGCGGCATCGTTGGTATTGAACGCGGTCTCGGCGTTGGCGACGATCTGTCGAATCGCGGCGATGTCCTCGGTGTGGTCGACGGTCGTGTCCTCGACCAAGGGCGGTGTGAATGCTGTTGTGCTCATGCGAATGAGCTTCCGACCTCGACAGTGGTTGAGGTCAAGCGTCGCGCGCTGTTGCCCTGCACACAGCGGGCGGCCACGTCAGCGCACGCCGCGCGGACGGAACTGGATGCTGATCCGCGGGCCGGTGGGCTTGCGCGTCTTCGGCACGGCGTGCTCCCAGGTCCGCTGGCAGGAACCGCCCATGACCAGCAGATCGCCATGTCCCAGCACATATTTCATGCTGGGCCCGCCCCCGCGCGGCCGCAGGAGCAGCGCTCGCGGCGCTCCGATCGACACGATCGCGACCATGGTGTCGTGCGTCGCGCCGCGGCCGAAGGTATCGCCGTGCCAGGCGACGCTGTCGCGCCCGTCCCGGTATTGACGTCCTCCCTGCCCTGAAGGACGGGGATTCCGGCCTGCGAGCGGTATGCCGCGCTTCCGGTGGGTTCCTGCTTCACAGCCGGTTGCGCACCCGAAGACGCGACTGACACCAGCTCCACAGGCGTTGAACTGTCCGCACGTCCGGCGGCCAGAATGTTCATCGCGGCGTTCGAATCCCGGTCGTGGGATACGCCGCAGGTACACGTCCACTCGCGGACGTGCAACGGTTTCGGACCGTCGATCGCGTCGCATACCGAACACATCTGCGACGACGGGAAAAACCGATCCACCTTCCCGAAAGTGCGGCCATACCTCGCGGCCTTCTCCTTCACCATGCGAGTGAACAGGCCCCACCCCGCATCGTGCACCGACTTCGCCAGCCTCGTCCGCGCGAGACCTTTCACGCACAAGTCCTCCACGTACACCGCTTGGTTGTCGCGGATGATCATCGTGGAGTGCTTGTGCGCCCAATCCCTGCGCGTATCGGCCACTTTCGCGTGCGCCTTCGCAACCTTCAATCGAGCTTTCGCCCGATTCGCCGAGCCCTTCTCCTTACGAGACAGAGACTTTTGCGCCTGGCGAAGCGTGCGTTCGGCCTGCCGCAGGAACCTGGGCGAAGCGATCGTCTTGCCGTCCGACAGGACGGCGAATGTCGTCAAGCCCAGGTCTATACCCACCTCGGAATCGACCGAAGGTAGCGGTGCGTCGCCCACCCGCACCACGAACGACGCGAAATACCGGCCCGAGGAATCCTTGATCACTGTCACGCTCGACGGGTCCGAGGGCAGCTCCCGCGACCAGCGAACCGCTACGTCCCCGACCTTCGGCAACCGCAACTTCCCACCGGACGTGACCGTGAACCGCGCGTTCTTCGTGAACCGGATCGACTGCCGATTGTCCTTGCGGGAACGAAAACGCGGCGGTGCAACCTTCGCGCCTTTGCGTTTCCCGGATACCGACTGAAAGAAGTTCCGGTAGGCGGTGTTCAGATCGGCGAGGGCCTGTTGCAGGACCACACTGGACACCTCGGCCAGCCACTCGCGTTCCAGCGTGTTCTTTGCTTCGGTCAACCGTTTCGACAACTCGCTGTCCGGGATATACGCAAGCTTGCCGTCGAACGCGGCCCGGCGAGCCGCCAGCGCATCGTTGAACACCACCCGCGCGCAACCGAACGCTTTCGACAACGACCGCTGCTGACCCACGGTCGGGTAGAG